>CAZMWG010000132.1:0-8300 GCA_964569925.1 uncultured Halobacteriales archaeon
TCGGCGTCGTCGGCGGCGACGTACTCGACACCGTGGTTCTCCTTGAGCGCGCGTCGTATCGCTCGAAGTCTGTCGGGACTCTCCGGATGTCGGGGGCCGGTGTCGTGTTCCAGGCAGACCTCGCGGTAGCCGAAGTTCATTCAGTAGTACCGGTCGAGCTCGAAGTACGTCGTCACGTCCTCCGCCTTGATCGTCCGCCGGTCGGCGTGGCGGGCCAGCACCGCGGCGGCCGCGGCCACCCGGTCGGCGAACGACTCGAGCAGGTCGGCGAGCGCCACCCGGGCGTCCATGGCCACGCGGTAGTCGTCGTCGATGTCGATGCGCGCGATGCGGTCGACCGGCGCGATGGGGAGCGCGAGCCGGTCCTTGTCGGGGACCGTCCCGACCCCGAAGTCCGCCGGCATCAGCGTCTTGCGCCCCTCGGCCGTCGCCTCCTCGGCGGCCGCGACCGCCAGGGAGGCGCCGCGGCGCTGGATGCGCCGCGCGAGCTCCTCGGCCGCCTCGGCGCTGACCCGCAACCCGTCCGCGTTCCGTCGGATGACGGAGTCCACCGGCGCGAACGGTAACTCGACGCTCATACCACGAAACGGGACTGTCGCCGTCTTAAGGTTTCCGTCACCCCGGCTCGCCCAGCGGCGCCGAACGGGACGCTCGCCGCGTCGTTCCCGATGTTCGACCCACCCTACCGCCCACGAGGGTACCTGTCCGAATCGTGACGTATATGTTCGGATCCCGGTGGCGTTCGGGTTCCGGCGGCGCCCCGTGGACCGTCGTTCAGAACACGTCGTCGGCGTCCACGCGGTCGCCGTCGCCGACCTCGCCGCGGACGGTGACCTCCTGGCCCAGCCTGACCGTCTCCCCGGTCTCGACCGTCATCGTCCGCTCGCCGTCGTCGAGCACGACCGGGTCGCCCGTCTGGACGACCGTTCCCGTGAACTCCACGCGCTCGGCGTCGCCGGTCCCGCCGTCCGCGTCGGCCGTCGCGGCGCTGCCCCCGTCGGTGCTCGCTCCGCCCGTCCCCGACCCCGAGTCGCCGAAGGCGTCCAGCCCGGCGGTGTCGCCCCCTTCGTCGGTCGCGTCGTCGCCGCCACCGTCGTCGCCCGCGTCGTCGACGAACCCGCCCGCGGGGCTGGCGCCGTCCTCGAGGACCACCACGGTCGAGCGCCAGTTGGCCGACCCCTCCAGTTCGTCCTGCCAGCCGTCCTGGATCTCGACGTCGGCGAGGAACACCTCGTCGCCGGGCGCCACCTCGGCGTCGGCCTTGTCCCCCCACAGCGCCACCCGGATGTCGTCGGTGTCGTCCTGGATCCGGACGTTGCGGACCTGCCCCTCGCTGCCGTCGTCGCGGTCGAACGTCCGCTTGGGGTCGGCCGACCGAACCACGCCGGCCAGGTCCACCGTCTCCCCGATCTCGACGCCTCCGATCGGCTCCGCGTCGGGGTCGAACTCCACGTCGGCGTCCTCCACGTCCTCGACGGCCCCGCGGTCGCCGACGTGAAGCTCCAGGTCGCCGTCGCGCTCGCGGACGTAGCCGTCGACCACCTCGACGGCGGTCCCCGACTCCAGTTCCTCGGCCCGGTCGGCCCGCTCGTCCCACAGCGTCACCCGGACGCGGCCGGTCTCGTCGCCCAGCGTGAAGTTGGCGACCCGGCCCTGGCTGCCGTCGTCGCGGTCGAACGTCCGCATCGAGTCCGTGTCGAGCACCAGCCCGCGGAGTTGGACGTCCCCCTGGCCCAGCGTCAGCGAGTCGACGGTGGCGCCGGCCTCCGGGTCGACGTCGATCTCGACCTCGTCGTCGGGCTCGGCCTGGTCGACCGACACCTCCAGCCCGTTGTACCCCTCCTGGGGGCGGCCCTTGATGCGGAGCGTCTGGCCGACCTCCAGTTCGCCGTCGGCGATCGCGCGGGCCCGCTCGTCCCAGAACGCCAGTCGGACGTGGCCGGTCTCGTCGGCCGCCTCCACGTTGACGACCCGGCCGTCCTCGTCCTCGCCGTCGCGCTCGAAGGTGCGCAACTCCCCCACGTCGGTCACCTTCGCGAGGAACTTCACCTCCTCCATCTCGGGCTCGACGTCGGCGACCGCGTTCACCTCGTTCTCGGCGAGTTCGTGGGCGATCAACATCGCCGCCGTCTCCTCGTCGGCCAGCCCGCCCATCTGCTCGACCTTCTCCTCGACCGCCTCGCGGAACCGCTCCTCCGAGACGTCGGCGTCGAGATCCGCGTAGATCTCCTCGATCGCGCCCATGGTCTATCGTCCCAGGTGCAGGGCCGGCCGTCGGTTAAGCGTTGCCGTCCGCCCGGTAGGGCGGCTCCGTCCGGCGGTATCGCCCCGCTCGTCGCTCGGCGTGTTCATACACACGACTCCGCCGTGCCGGCCGATAAACCCACGGACCTGTGCCGCCGCGGGCGGGAGGACCGTGGCCGGGGGGCGGCACATCGAAAGGGCTTTGAGTCGGCTCGCGCTACTCGGAGGTGAGTCCTGATAGGGTAGTGGACCATCCTCTTGGCTTGCGGAGCCAGGGACCGGAGTTCAAATCTCCGTCAGGACGTTCCTGCCGACGCTCGCCGGCCAGCGACGGCTCCGTGGCGGGAGCGATCGGCGGAGAGAGTGGACCCCACCGACCCGGCCTCGACCGGCGAGTCTCGCGTCGGTCGACGGGGATAAGTACCTGAAGGGTGTCATTGATAACAGTATATAGAACTATGATAGAACTGTCAGCGGAGGCGCTGGGGAGGGTGCCGTCGGTCGACGGGGTCGAGCGCGAGTCGGGGACGGTGCGGTTCGATCCGGCGGCCCACCGAGCGTTCGTCGAAGCGGCGACGGGGATCGATCCGGCGGGCGATCTGTCGCCGGCCGAGTGTTACCTGATCGGCAACCGACTGGAGGCGCTGGTCGACGAGCGCACGCGGACGGGCGAGTGGGAGACGGGGACCGCGCCGGCGCCGGACCACCCGGGGATCGAGTCGCTGACCGACGTCGTCGGACTGGCGCGACTGTTCCGGGCGTACCACGCCGAGCACGTGGCGGCCGGCGGATACGTGGCGGACGTCGAGCACGGTCCGGGGGACGGCACCGACGAGACGAGCGGGTCCTGAGACGCGGGGCGAGGGTCGTTCCGTGCTTCGAGATATTGTGCCACTGACCGGCCTTTTGTGCCACCGAACGCCGAGAGACGTCGCGGGCCGCGAGGGCGCGTCGTCGTCCGTCGAGGGGACGCCGGCGGGGCGCTCGACCCCGGAGAGCCACCGTTAAGTCGGCGGCCGCGGGAGGAGCGGTATGGAGAACGCACTCGTCGTCCACGACGACAGCGAGGCGGGGTTGGAAATCCTGGAGGAGGCGATCGAGATCGCGGGCGCGACCGGCGCACACCTGCGGGTGCTGGCGCTGATGACCAGAGACGAGTTCGCCGAGGTCTCCGAGACCGTCGACGCCATCGCCCGCGAGGAGAACACCAGCTACAACGACAGCGTGGTGCTGGACTACGCCAAGCGGGAGGCCCGCGAGGACCTGGAGGCGACGCTGGACACGATGGACGTCGACCTCGAGTGGTCGGTGACCGCGACCCGGATCGGCGGCGGGGAGACCGCCGGCGGCCGGATCGTCGACGTCGCCGAGGAGCGCGGCGCCGACCACGTGTTCATCTCGGGACAGCGCCGCTCGCCGACGGGGAAGGTCGTCTTCGGCGACCGCGCGCAGGTGGTGATCCTCAACTTCGACGGCCCCGTGACGACGCTTCTCGGGTAGCCCCGTCGCCCCGGCCGTGGCCGTCGTGGGACAAACCACTTAACCGCAGGTGGCGTATCCGCGGCCATGGCAGACAGACCGGAGTCCGGCGAGCTGTTCGGGGTGCCGTACAACTTCGAGCGACCGAGCCTCAGGCGGATGCTCTCGGCGTACTGGCAGCCCGACGAGGGGATGCTCGTCCAGAAGCCGTTCGGCATCGGCTACACCCTCAACCTCGCCAACTGGCGGTCCTGGATCGTGCTCGGAGTCGTCGGCGCCCTGCTCTGGCAGGAGGGCCGGGACACCGACGTCGACGACGAGGAGGAGGCCGTCGAGGTCGTCGTCGACTGAGTCGCCGGGAGACCGACGGGGCCGTTCTCGACCGACGCGCCGACTCGCTCTCCCGACCGACGCGTTCTTCTCCGACCCGGGGGTACCGGCGGTGTGCTCCAGTTCGTCACCACGAACGCCGGGAAGCTCCGGGAGGCCCGGGCGTACCTCGACGCCCCGGTCGAGCAGTTCGACTACGACTACGCGGAACTCCAGGCTCCCGAACTGGCGCCGATCGCCGCCGCGGGCGCCCGGGAGGCCCACGAGGCGGCCGGCGGCCCCGTCCTCGTCGACGACGCCGGCCTGTTCGTCGCCGCCCTCGACGGCTTCCCGGGGCCGTACTCCGCCTACGTCGAGAACACGATCGGGATCGAGCAGGTGTGGGAACTGACCGAACCCCGCGACGACCGCGCCGCGCAGTTTCGCTGTGTCGTCGCGTACTGCGACGGCGGGCCTGTCGACGGCGACGGGACCGGGAGCGACGACGGTCCGGCCGGGGTGGCGCTCGGCGACCCCGACGGCGAGCCGCCGGTGTGGCTGTTCGAGGGCGTGGTCGAGGGGGAACTCGTCGCGCCCCGCGGCGAGGGGGGGTTCGGCTACGATCCGATCTTCGAACACGAGGGGGAGACCTACGCCGAGATGAGTCCGGAGGTCAAGAACGAGGTCTCACACCGCGGCCGGGCGCTGGCGCGGTTCGCCGACTGGTACGGCGCGGTCGACCGCTGACCGGGAACGAGAGAGCGAGAGTGGGAGCGGGAGCGCGGGACGGTCCTGCGTCCGCGGCGTCGTCGGGTCCGGATCGGATCGGCGACGTCGGCGGGTCGGGATCGTATCGGGGGCGTCGGCGGGTTGGGGCAGGGCAGGCGGCGTCGGGACGCTCAGGCTCGGGGGTCCCGGTCCGGGCCCGGGTACTCGCCGTCGTGGGTCGCCTCGTACAGCGCCGCGGCGTCGAACAGGCGCGCGAAGGCGTCGGGCGATCGGACGCTCAGGTCGGCGTAGGGCTGTATCGACAGGCCGGTCCGCGCCGATCGCAGTTCCTCCTCGTAGGAGAGCAGGTGTGCCGCCCCGCCGCGGTACGCCGACGCCAGCCCGGGGTGGTCGCCGGCGGGGTGGTCGACGGGGTCGCGCTCCTCCTCGATCCGGTCGCGCCAGTCGGCGGCCAGGTCGGCGTCCGCGAGCGCCCGGATCGTCGCCGTCGCGTCGTCGAGCAGCGGGTCGCTGGCCGGCAGCGTCAGCCAGTCGTGGGCCCGGACGTGGTCGAGCGCCGCGCGGGCGTCGCCGCCGACGAGCAGGTCCGCCGCGAGCACGTCCGCGTCCGCGACGATCCGCGTCGGGTCGCTCACGACGCTCCCCCGCTCTCGCCGTCCCCCGACTCGTCGGTCCGCTCGTGCTCGTCGTCCCCGCTCCGCCGTTCCGCGAGCGTCGCGCGGACGGTCGCGACCGTCGTCGGGTGTGTCTCCGCGCGCTCGAACAGGTCGCCCCAGGTGACCATGGCGACCGGAGGACCGGCGGGCGCAAAAACCCGCCGACGGGACCGCGTCGGCCGCGCGTCTGACGGGGTTTTAATTCCGTGCTCGAACCAGTCGCGATCGGGCGCGCGACGGCCACCGAACCTACCTATCCTCCCGACGCGCGCCCGGGCACCGCACCCCTCCCCTCTCGCGCGAACCGTTTCCCCGCCCCCGGCGACCGCGGGGTTCAGTCCCCGTGGACGGCCGCACGGACGTTCTCGACGCCGTCGGTGGCCGACAGCACCGCCAGCGAGTCGCCGGCCTCTATCGTCGTCCTGGGCATGGGGACGGTCATGGGCTCGTCGGCGTGGCCGTGAGCGTACACCCGCGCGTCGCCGGGCAGTCGCACCTCGACGACCCGCTTGCCGACCAGCGGCGACGTCTCGGGGACCCGGACGCTCGCGACGGTGAGTTGCTCGGCGAGGTCCGCGATCACGTTGAAGTCCCCGCCCAGGAGCGCCGTCTTCGCGCCGGCGGCGCCCAGCCGTTCGGGGTAGATGATCTCGTCGACGTCCTCGGCGTACTTCTCGTAGATCTCCTCGCGGTAGTCCTCGTCGATCCGGAGCACCGTCCGGCAGCCGTACTCCTTGCCGATCATGCAGGCCGTGAAGTTGGTGTTGAGATCGCCCGTCAGGCCGCCGATCGCCCGCGCGTCGGCGATCCCCGCCGCCTCCAGGACGCTCTCGTCGGTGCCGTCGCCGGTGATCACCTCGAACCCGGCCTCGCGGGCCCTGTCGGCCTTCTCGGCGAGCCGTTCGACCACCACCACCTCGTGTCCCTCGCTGTCGAGGATCTCGGCGGTCCGCTTGCCGACCCGGCCGTAGCCGACGATGACGAACGTCATGCCCTGCGGTACGACACCGTGTCACAAAACGGTGCCGGCGCCCGGCGGTCCGACACGCATTTCGGACTCGGTCGCCGAGGAGGGTGCATGCGGGTGACCTTCCTCGGGACCAGCGGGGCCGTGCCGACGACCGAGCGCAACACCAGCGCCGTCGCCGTCGAGCGCGAGGGCGACCGGCTGCTGTTCGACTGCGGCGAGGGCACCCAGCGCCAGATGATGCGCTTCGGCACGGGCTTCGCCGTCGATCACGTCTTCCTCTCTCACACGCACGGCGACCACGTGCTCGGGCTCCCGGGGCTCGTCCAGACGATGGACTTCAACGACCGCGAGGCGCCGCTCTCCGTCCACGCTCCCGCGGGCACCCGCGAGACGGTCGAGCGGCTGCTCGCGGTCGCCGGCGAGCGGCCCTCCTTCCCGGTACGGGTCTCGCAGGTGCGGGACGGCGACGTGGCGCTCGACGCGGCCGACTACGAGGTGCGGGCCGTGGCGACCGACCACCGCTGTCGCTCCGTGGGGTACGCGCTGGTCGAGGGCGACCGCAAGGGCCGGTTCGACCGCGAGAGGGCCGAGGAGGAGCTCGGCATCCCGCCGGGACCGAAGTACTCGCGGCTCCACGAGGGCGAGGCCGTCGAGCACGAGGGTCGGACCGTCGAACCCGAGGAGGTGGTGGGACCGCCCCGCCCGGGGCGACGGTTCGTCTACACCGGCGACACCCGGCCGACCCGTGCGGTGATCGAGGCCGCCGAGGACGCCGACCTGCTGGTCCACGACGCCACCTTCGCCGAGGACCGGCGGGAACGGGCGGAGAAGACGGCCCACTCGACCGCCGGGGAGGCCGCCGAGGTGGCCGCGGCGGCCGGGGCGCGCCGGCTGGCGCTGGTCCACGTCTCGACGCGGTACTCGGGGGCCACGGACCGGCTGGCGGCGGAGGCCCGCGAGCGGTTCGACGGCGCCGTGTCGCTCCCCGACGACGGGCACGAGTTGACCGTGCCGTTCCCCGACGAGTAGCCGCCCGCGGCGCCACGCGGCGAGGCCGGCGGAGCGGGCGACCGTCCCGGACCGGACGCCGACCGGGCCACGGAGACGCCGGAGACGGCCCGACGCCGACGCGTGGACCGGGATCACACGGTCTGTAAACCTTAAACCGATGCCGCGAGAACGACACCCCATGAGTGACAACGAGGGACGGACGAACCTCCGGATGCCGGAGGACGACGAGGTGTTCGCCGTGGTGACGAACATGCTCGGCGCCAACCGCGTCGACGTGCGCTGCATGGACGGCCGGCAGCGGACCGCCCGGATCCCGGGGAAGATGCAGAAGCGCATCTGGATCCGGGAGGACGACGTGGTGCTGGTCGACCCCTGGGACTGGCAGGACGAGAAGGCAGACATCACCTGGCGCTACGACAAGCAGGAGGCGGACCAACTGCGCGAGGAGGGCCACATCCAGGAGTGACCGTGTCACACCGAGCGCGGGCGACGGGGACGGCCGCCGGCGGGGTCGCGATCACCACACCCCCGGCGGCCGAGCGGGCCCGACGGCGGCCGGTGCCGTCCCGGACCAGGACGGGTGAGCGGGCGTGAGCGACGGGGAGTACGGCCTGCTCGACGTGGAGGAGGCCGACGCGCCGGGCGACGAGTTCGAGGAGATCGACGTCGAGGACACCGAGACCGACACGATCGCCCGGCGGCGGGACCGCGAGTTCGACGAGTTCCGCAAGCGGATCAAGGACGCCGACCAGTTCAAGGTCACCGACAGCGTCTTCGACGACGCCACCTACGGCGCGCTCTACGACCTCGTCCAGGCCGGCCACGTGACGGCGTTCGGGGGGCCGATCTCGACCGGCAAGGAGGCCAGCGTCTTCAGCGCCCTGGGCCCGGACGAGACCGAA
>CAZMWG010000133.1:0-8189 GCA_964569925.1 uncultured Halobacteriales archaeon
CTCGTAGTCGATGTAGCCGGTCTCGGGGTCGACCTCGTACTGTTCGACCTCGTAGACCTGGCCGGCGAAGTTCGCCGGGTGGCCGTGTGAGAGGTGGCCGCCGTGGGTGAGGTCCAGCGACAGGATCCGGTCGCCGGGTTCGAGCACCGCCGTGTAGACGGCCATGTTGGCCTGGGAGCCCGAATGGGGCTGGACGTTGACGTGGTCGGCGCCCCACAGCTCCTTCGCGCGGTCGATGGCGAGTCGCTCGATCTCGTCGGCGTGCTCACAGCCGCCGTAGTAGCGCTCGCCCGGGTACCCTTCCGCGTACTTGTTGGTCAGCTCGGAGCTCTGGGCCTCGAGGACGGCCTCGGAGACGTGGTTCTCGCTGGCGATCATCGCCAGCGTGTCGTTCTGTCGCTCGACCTCGGCGTCGAGGGCGTCGGCGGCCGCCGGGTCCCGCTCGCGGATCCGTTCTGTCATACCGGAACGGTACGGCTCACGGGACAATAATCTGCCCTTCGTGGCCGGACCTGCCGGTCGAACGCGGCCCCGACGGCGGTGTGACACCGCGGGGACGCGGTCCGACCCCCCACGGGGCGGCCCGACCCCGCGGCGAGACCCGTCGATCCGTCGTCGAGCCACGGCGTCGGTCGGGGTGCACGGACCGCCGGAGCGGCAACCTATATGTGGGATAAATTCACACGTGTAAACGCATGGTCACTTGGGGGGTGACCCGTGCGGGGGAGGGTAGCGGCCGGCCCGGGGGGGCCGACGCCGACGTTCCCGCGCCGCGGGACCGACGCGACGGGGAGGAGCACGACGGGGACGAGCGGATCGCCGGACGCCGGGTCGAGAGGGTCCACGACCGGACGGTGTCCGCGCTGTCGATCCCGGCGACGGGCGTGACCGTCGCGGGGGACGGCGCCGAGCGGGCGCCGTCGGCGGAGCTACCGGCCGGCGAGCACCTGCTGACCTGCCGCGGCGGGGTCGACCGGACGCTCGTCCGGTTCGTCGGGCCGGCGACGCTGGCCGCGGGCGAGAGCCGCGTCCGGTTGTCGTTCCCGGAGCCGACGCCGGTCGAGGTGGGGTACGTTCGCGCCGACGACCGACCGACGGTCCGGGTCGAGCCGACGGTCGAGGGGGTCGCGACGGCGGTCACGGCGGCCGCGGCCGCCCACCGGTCCGGGGGGCCGGAGCGGTCGCGGCCGGCCGAGCGCGGGGCGCCGCCGCTGGTCGCGGTCGGCGAGGAGACCACGATACCGCCGGCGGTCGCGGCGGGCGTGCCGGACACCGGAATCGAGCTTCGACTCCCGCGCTCGGTCCGGGCGGCGCTGGTCGGCGCGCCGCTCGCGTACTACCTGGGCGCGACGGCGACCGTGACCGACCGCGACCGGGCGGCGCTGGCGGTCGACGGCGAGGTGGTCCGGCGGCTCGACGCCGCGCCGGGCTACCGCCACGACTGCGCGGGGCTGCTCCGGCGAGCGTTCTACCTGGACTGTCTGGTGCGCGACGGGGACCCGCGGGTCGGCGAGTTGGGCCTCGACACGTCGGGGCTGCGGGCCGCGACGCCGGGCGAGCGCCTGGAGCGGTACCTCGCGATCCCCGCCGACCGGCTCGACGAGGAGCTCCCGGAGTGGCACCTCTCGACGTACGTCCCGGCCGAGCCCGACCGGGCGGCGTGTCTGCCCCACCTGCTGGAGCGGCTGTCGCTTATCTACCCGCCGACCGACTCCGGCGGCGGCCGCGCGGACCTGCTGGACCGGACCCTCGGCGACGCCTACGACGCCGGCGGGGGCGCCGACCCGGAGCGAACGGGAGGCGACGGTCCCGACCGACACGGGCACACCGCGGACCGCGACGGAGGGCGGGAGGTCGGCACCGGCGGGGCCGTCGACGCGGGCGACGCCCGGGGCGGGACTGCGGCGGACGACCTGGTCCTGCCGGAGCTGGGGGCCGGCCGGGTCCACGCCTGGCTCGCGCCGGGGACGCCGGTCGACGCGTGCAAGCCGACCCGGCGGGCCTACGAGAACCGCGCGCTGTACGACCGACCCGAGGAGCTCGACGTGACGGTCGTGCTCAACGACGCCGGGATGGGCGAGGAGCGCCGCCGCGTCGCCGCAGTGTACCGCGAGCGCGCGGCGGGGTTCCCGATCGACGTGACCGTCCGCGAGCGGCTCCCGCGGGCCGAACTCGCCGACGTGTTCGAGACGGGCGCGGACTTCGTCCACTACATCGGTCACTGCGACGACGCGGGGCTGCGGTGTCCGGACGGCCACCTGGCGGCGTCGTCGCTCGACCGCTCGCGCGCGCGAACCTTCTTGCTCAACGCCTGTGGCTCCCACGAGCAGGGACGCGCCCTGGTCGAGCGGGGGTCGGTCGCGGGCCTGGCGACGCTCAGCGACGTGCTGGAGGCCCACGCAGTCACGGTCGGCACCGCGTTCGCGCGCCTCCTCGTCCACGGGTTCTGTATCGAGCGGGCCTCACAGCTGGCCCGGCGCCGGATCGTCATGGGCAAGGACTACACCGTCGTCGGCGACGGGACCTACGCGCTGACCCCGAGCCCGCGCCCGCCGGTCGTGGGCCGGCTCTCGGAGACCGCGGAGGGTCACCGACTCGAGTGTGAACTGCTGACCGCCCGGGCCGCGGGCGAGCGCTACCGGCTGCCGATCGGCGAGGGGCGGCGGCTCAACGGCCGCCGCGTGACCGCCGACCTCGGCCGCGACGCCCTGGTCGCGGCGCTCGCCGGCGACTCCTTCCCGGTCGTCCACGACGGCGACCTGCGGTGGTCGGGGTCGCTCGCCGCCGAACTCCGGGACTGAACCCGCGCCGCTCGGGCCGGGTCGCCGTCCGGTCGGCTCCGTCGTCGCGCCGTTCTCCGCTCTCGTCGTCGCACTGCTCGCCGCGTCGTCGGTCACGTCTCTCTCCGGGACCGTCGTCACGCCGCTCGCTCGCCGGCCGTCGTCCCGTCCGGGAGGCGGTCCGTTCCCGCGCTCGACAGCCCCGCCGAGCGGCGACGCCGCCGCGGGGACCGGGGCGCGGGACTCGTGAGGACCGTTCGGCCGCCGTCGCCGGGAGCGCGCGCGAGCCTCGAACCCCCTGCCGATCCAACCTTTCACCGGCGTTCTCGCGAACTGAAACCGCCACAAGAGACAATATTTGCCCCTACCACCCCCTGCATTTAGCCGCGGCGGGCGAATACGATCGTCCCCGTCCAGTAAAATTAAATATGATACCCCACTCATATCTTAGCAGGACGATGGGTTCGAATCTGATCCGGGACGACGTCGGGGCGGTGCTGACCGAGGCGGCTGCCGGGGCGACCGACACCCTGTACGTCGTCAACCCCGACCGCGAGACGATATCGACGCTGGTCGAACGGATGAACGAACAGGACGACCCCCCCTCGATCCGGCTGCTGGCCGACGAGCGCCTGCTGAAGGACGTGATGGACGACTTCCTGATCGCCAGCAAGGCGGCCGACCTGGCGGCGATCGACGCGCTGGACATGCGCACGCTCGCCGACGCCCCCAACCACTCGCTGGTGGTCACCGGGGACCGGGTGGTCTCGCTCGTCGACGCCGGCGACACCGTCGCGGGGCTGGTCGACGAGGACACCACCTTCGTCGCCGGCGTCCGGGCCTACTACGAGGACCGGTGGGAGCACAGCGAGGAGTACCTGCTGCGCACCCCGCCGCTGTCGGAGGTCCGGACCACCCTGGAGTCGGACATCGGCGACGAGGCGGCCGCCGACTTCGACGGGGTGCTCACGTCGCTGCGGACGGCACGGGGCGACGGCGATGGGCTCGACGAGGTGACCATCAGCCTGCTGGTCGCCGCGCGCAACCGCGAACTGCTGTACGACATCAGCAAGTGGGGCGAGGACGTCGGCCTGGCGAGCAAGGCCACCTTCTCGCGCACCAAGACCACCCTCGAGGACATGGGGATGATCGAGACCGAGAAGGTCCCGATCGACGTCGGCCGGCCGCGCCTGCGACTGATGCTGGGCGACGAGCGACTGGAGGACGCCGACATCGACGAACTGGCGAGCGTCGCACAGAGCCTGCTGGCCTCCTGAAGGCGGCCGGCCCCCGAGCGAGGACCGCCCGAGCCTCCGACCCCCTTTTGAGGGCGGCACTCCTCCGCCTTCCATGGACGTAACCCTCGCGGGGAGCGGCCCCGCCGCGGAGGCGGCCCTCGCCGGCCTCTCCGACGTCGACGCGACGGTGAGCGCCGGACCGGCGGGTATCGCCGACGCGGACCTGGCGGTCGTCGTCGCCCCCGCCGGCGACGACGCCCTCCGGGACGCGAACGAGCGGGCGGCGGACGGCGACACCCCCTGGATCGCCGTCGAGTTGGGCGGGGTCGGCGGCCGTCCGGTCGTCGAGGCCGCCGTCGCCGGGCTCGCGCCCGACGGCCCCTGTTATCGCTGTCTCGCCGGCCGCGTCGCCGCGAACGCCGACGACGACCCCGGACCGGTCGACCCGCCCGACGGCCCGACCGCGCGCTTCGCCGGCGCCGTCGCCGCCCGGGTCGCCGCCGACCACCTCGCCGGCGAGGACGCCGTCGGTCGGCTGATCGAGCCCAGATACCGGGAGCGGCCGCTGCTCGCGCTCCCGAACTGTGAGTGTGGGACCGGCCGGACGACGACCGTCGAGCGGGGCCACCGGACCCTGGACCTCGACGCGACGGTCGCGCGGGCCGAGCGGGCCCTCGACGAGCGGGTCGGTCCCGTCGCGGAGGTCGGCGAGGCCGAGTCGTTCCCGGTGCCGTACTACCTCGCCACCGGCTGTGACACGGGCGGGTTCAGCGACGCCGTCGCGAACCGGCAGGCCGCTGGCGTCGCCGCCGGCTGGGACCGGGCGCTGATGCGCGCGCTGGGCGAGGCCCTGGAACGGTACGCCGCCGGCGTCTACACGGCGGCCGACACGGAGTCGGCGCCGGTCGACCGCGACGGCGCGGTCGGCCCCTCGGCGTTCGTCGCGCCCGACGGGACGGCACCGACGGGGTCGATCGAGTGGATCGAGGGTACCGACCTGGCGACCGGCGAGCCCGTCGCCCTGCCGGCGGACGTCGTCGTCCACCCGCCGCGCGAGCCGACGGTCCGGCCGCCGCTGACCACCGGTCTCGGCCTCGGCGTCTCCGTCGACGGCGCGCTACACGCCGGTCTGACGGAGGTGATCGAGCGCGACGCCGCGATGCTCGCGTGGTACTCGACGTACGACCCGCTGAAACTGGCCGTCGCGGACGACGAGTTCGAGACCCTCGCCGCCCGCGCCCGCTCCGAGGACCTGTCGGTGACCGCCCTGCTGCTCACCGGCGACGTGGACGTGCCGGTGGTCGCCGCCGCGGTGCGCCGCGAGGAGTGGCCCAGGATCGCGTTCGGGTCGGCGGCGAGTCTCGATCCCGAGCGGGCCGCCCGCAAGGCGCTGGCCGAGGCGCTCCAGAACTGGACGGAGCTACGAGGGATGGGGTCCGACGGCGCCGACGACGCCGGCGGTGCCGTCGCGGAGTACGCCCGCAACCCCGGGGCGGCCGCCGCGTGGCTCGACGCCGACGGCCCGATCCCGGCCGACTCGGTCGGTCCGGACGACCCCCCCGTGGGCGGGGCCGCGACCGACGCCCTGATCGAGCGGGTCCGCGGGGCCGGGATGGAGCCCCACGCCGTCCGCCTGACGACCCGGGACCTCGAGCGGGTCGGCTTCGAGGTCGTCCGCGTCGTGGTCCCGTCCGCACAGCCGCTCTTCCTCCGCGAGCCGTTCTTCGGCGAGCGCGCCGAGCGGGTCCCCCGGGACCTCGGCTTCGGGCCCCGACCCGACCGCGGGTTCCACCCGTTCCCCTGATCCGGCGGCCGGTCGGCCGTCGCCGGGGGCGGCCGTTCAGATACCGAACGTGACCCGCAGCATGTCGCGGGTGCCGGGGCCGAGCCCGACCGCGGTGATCGCCACCAACAGCAGGAGCGCGTAGCGGGGGCTCTCCTCGACGAACTCGCGGTCGAACAGGCCGAGCACGACGGCCGGCAGCGCGAGCTTCACGACCAGGAACGGCCAGGAGGAGCCGATCGCGGCGGTCAGTCCGGCCGGCTGGATCGAGTCGGTGACGGAGATGATGATCTGGTTCGCGGGGTGTTTCGCGTAGTAGAACAGTTCCGTCCCCGGGATCAGGACGTCGAGCCAGTCGGCGGTGAGGACGTTGGCGACGCCGTCGATGGCGTGGGCCCAGACGACCAGCAGGCCGACGTAGCCCGTCGCCGCGAGCACTTCCGGGTAGCGCTCGCCGACCCCCCGCCAGACGGCGTAGGCCAGCACGGACGCCAGGGCGAGCACGACCAGCAGGAACTGGCTGTGGGCCGCGACGTAGTCGGTGGTGAGAGAGAGTAGGGCGAGATAGCCGAGCGTCAGCCCCAGAGCGGCGGTGCCGACGGTGCCGACGAACCGCAGGTAGTCGTCGATCACGCCCCGGCGCTGGAGACGCTGGGCGAGGACCAGCGTGCCGAACGCCAGCACGAACAGCACGAAGTAGATCAGCGGGCTGACGATCAGCGAGTTCAGCGGGAAGCCGATCGACGGCGCGACGCCGGCGTCGACCGCCGCGTCGGTCGCGTCCTCGACGACCCGCAGTGCGCCGCCCAGCAGCATGAACGGGAACAGCGGGAAGTACAGCGGCCGCTCGAAGGTGATGCCAAGCCGCTCGATCAGCAGGTACACCCCCACGAGCATGAACAGGAGCGTCACCATGTAGCCGACCTCGGAGACCAGCGTGTAGCCCGGCTGGGCATAGACCAGCCCCGCCGTCGTCGCGGCGCTCTCCCGCAGGGCGGCGCAGCTTCCCCACTGTGCGCCCGTCTCGGTCACGCCCCGGTAGATTGCCTCGGCGGTGTTGGCGGGGTAGGAGCCGGTGCCGCCGGGGTAGACCGCCCACACCGTCCCGTCCTCGACGACGGCACAGGAGGCGGCCTTCGCGTCGGCGACGACCGGGCCCCAGAAGTACTGCCAGATGAAGCGGTCGTACACCTGTCCGGGGAAGGCCGCCGCCCCGCCGACCAGGGCGACCAGGGCGGCGCCGAACGCGGCGAGCCAGGTCCGGCCGGGGTCGACGCCCCCGAACCGCTCCGCCAGTGACATACGCGAGTCGGGGTGACGCGGCGATTTCAGGCTTCCGGTCGTGTGCGCCCGGACCGCCGGAGCGGGCCCCGAGGCTCGCCCGGCGTCCCCGACCTACCCCTCGACGGCCGCCCGGGCCGCCGCCAGCACGGCGTCGTGGTCGGCGCCGTTCGAGGCGACCAGCCCCTCGGAGTCGTGGCGCCAGCGGTCCCCGTCGAGGTCGGTGACGGCCCCGCCGGCCCGGCGGACACAGTGGACGCCGCCGACGGTGTCCCAGGGGTGGTTCCGGCCGGTCGCGACCGCCGCGTCCAGCCCGCCGCTGGCGACGTAGGCGAGCGTCGTCTGGAACGAGCCGATCCGGCGCAGTTCGGCGAACCGCCGACCGATCTCCCCACAGAGCCGTCCCATCTCCGCCCGCCGCTCGGGCGGCCACCAGCCCACCGCCGCCACCGTGAACCGCTCGGGATCGGTCCGCGAGGAGACGGCGGTCGGCTCGTCGTCGAGGGTGGCGGTCGTCTCGCCGGCGGCGTACAGGTCACCGGTCGAGGGCATGTACGTCGCCGCGCCGACCGGCTCGCCGTCGACCACCGCCGCCACCGCCGTCGCCCACGTGCGCACCCCGCGCACGAAGTTCGAGGTCCCGTCGATGGGATCGACGATCCAGGCCGGTCCGGTCTCGGGCACCGTCTCGACCAGGTCGGCGTCGACGTCGTCGCCCGGCGGCAGCCCCGCCTCGCCCTCCTCACAGACCATCGCCTCGCCGGGGAACTCCCGGGCGACGGTGGCGATCGCCTCCCCTTGGGCCTCGCGGTCCGCCCGGGTGACGAGGTCGTTCTTGTCGCGTTTGGTCTCCACGGCCAGGTCGGCCCGGAACTCCTCGCGGGCCACGACCCCGCCGGCGCGGGCGGCCCGCTCGGCGACCGCCGTCCGGTGACGTGCGTCGCTCATGAGCGTCGGTGGACGGCCCGGGAGAAAAGTCCGGCCCTTCGGTCGGTCGATCGGTCCGTCGAGGGTCACCGGCGCGCGGCCGGGCCTACATGTAGCCGAGGTCACGCAGGCGCTCCATCAGGTCCTCCTTGTCCTGGGCGCGGCCGGCGCGCTCGGTCG
>CAZMWG010000134.1:0-4962 GCA_964569925.1 uncultured Halobacteriales archaeon
GCGTCCTTCGTCCGGATCCGCTCCTGCCACTTGCGCAGGCGGTGCATCTGCGAGCGCTTCTCCGACGAGATGGAGCGCCCGTACGCGTCCTTGTCCTTCCAGTCGATGGTCGTCGTCAACCCCTTGTCGTGCATCGTCTGGGTGGTCGGCGCGCCCACCCGGGACTTCTCCTGGCGCTCGGAGTGGTTGAACGCTCGCCACTCCGGCCCCCGGTCGATGTTGCCCTCCTCGACCACCAGCCCGCAGTCCTCACACACCAGTTCCCCGTTCCCGTCCGCGGTTATCGCCGTGGACTCACACTCCGGACAGCTTCGTTCGGACTCCTCGGTTTCCCGCTCCTCGGTCTCCTCCTCGCGCTGGCGGGTAGGCCGCTCCATGTGTTCTTTTAAGGAGAACAAGTAGAGGCTATTAAAGCTTGTGCCGGCGTGAACACGCCCCTCCGCGAAAGGCCTTTGACCGGCGCGCCCGCCGTGAACGGCATGGAAGTCGCGGTTCTGGGCGTCTCGGCTCCGGGCGGAACCGTCGCGGCGTGGTCCGCGGCGGCGGGCCACCGGGTGTCCCTGCTGGCCGAGGACGTGGACGAGGTGGTGGAGACGATCGAGCGGGTCGAGCGAGCGGTCGGGGCGGCGACGGGTCGGATCGACGGGACCACCGACCTCGGCGGGGCGGTGGCGGACGCGGCGATCGTCGTGGACGCGACCGATCGGTCGATCGGTGCCCGGCGGGGGCTGCTCGCCGACGTCGAGGACGCGACCGAGGGGGCGACGCCGATCGCCGTCGCGGCCCCCGGAGTCGCGGTGACGCCGGTCGCCGTCGGCCTCCGGCGGCCCGCCCGGGCGCTCGGACTCCGAATACCCGCCGCCGGATCGGACGCCGGACCGGAGGTCGAGTCGGCCGACGGGACGACGGCCGAGATCGCCGTCGCCGAGGACACCGACGCCGACAGCCTGGACCGGGTCCGCGAGTTCGTCGAGGGGATCGGTCCGACCCCGCTAGTCGTCCGGGACGCGCCGGGCGGCGTCGTGACGCGGCTGGACGCGGCGCTGATCGCCGAGGCCGTCCGGACCGTCGCGGACGGGGTCGCCGACCCCGCCACGGTCGACCGTGCCATGGTCGCCGGGCGTGATCACCGCCGTGGCCCGCTCGCGCTGGCCGACGCGATCGGGTTGGAGACGGTGCTGTCGAGCATGTCGGACCTGGCCGACCGGTCGGGCGAGCGGTTCGCGCCCCCGGATCTCCTCCGCGAGCGGGTCGAAGCGGGTGCGCTGGGCCGGGCGACCGGCGAGGGCTTTCACGTCTGGGAGGACGGCGAGCCGACCGAGCCCGCGGTCGGCCCCGACCCCGCGCCCGGCGCGGCCGAGGGGGTGTCCGACGAACCGTGACCGCCGATCCGGACCGGCGGCGTCCGGAGGGGCGGACCGGCCGGTCCCGGGTGGACCCGGCGGCGTCGGGCGACCCCGACCGAGCGTCCGACGAGCGGCGGGACGTCGGCGACGCGTTCGACGAACTGGAGGAGCTGGAGGAGATGGTCGACGACCCGGAGGAGCGCGAGCAGGTCCGCGAGGCGATGCGGGCGGTCGCCGACGCCGAGGAGTCGCCGGTGTTCGGCCGGATCATCTGGGGGTTCGACCGGGCCGACGCCGCCGAGGCGCTGCTCGGCTCCCTTCTGTTCGGCATCCCGATGGCCGTCGAGGGCGGCACCAACGAGGTCGGGGCCTTCGTCGCGAGCAACCCGCTCTACCTGCTCGGGACTGTCGGCGCCGCGGTCGGCATCGTCGTCGGCATCCTCTACGTCGCCGAGATCCAGGACGTCCGCGTCTCCCGCCGACTCTTCGGTCTCGTCCCGATGCGGCTGGCCGGGGTGCTCACCATCTCCGGGACCGTCGCCGTCGGCATGCTCACGCTCTGGGGCCGGGTCGACTGGGGCGACCCCTGGCTCGCGGTGTGTACCTGTTCGGTCGCGTTCGTCCCGATGGCGATCGGCGCCGCGCTGGGCGACATCCTCCCGGGGTCGTGACCGCCCGGTTCGACCCCGCGGGGGGCCGTCGCGGGGTCGACGGGGCTCGGCGTGAAGAGGTGGAGTTAAAACCCGTCGCCGGATAGGGGTGGCCATGAGCGAGAGTCGACAGAAGCGCACCCAGAAGTGCGTCTCCTGTGGGATCAACATCTCCGGGACGAACGCGGCGGCGTTCGACTGCCCGGAGTGTGGCCACCGGATCTACCGGTGTGCGACCTGCCGCAAGCAGAGCAACCTCTACGAGTGTCCCGACTGCGGCTTCAGGGGGCCCTGACCATGGGGAAGGTCGCCGCCCAGCTGAAGGTGATGCCCGACGGCACCGACGTCGACCTGGACGACCTCCAGGAGCGCCTGGAGGGCGTGCTCCCGGAGGGCGCCAAGATCAACGGCTTCCAGCGCGACGACGTGGCGTTCGGGCTGGTCGCCCTGCTGCCGACCGTGGTCGTCCCCGACGAGGCCGGCGGCACGGAGGCCGTCGAGGAGGCCTTCGCCGAGGTCGACGGCGTCGAGTCGGTCACCGTCGAGGAGACCGGCCGGATCTGACGCCCGCGACGCCGGCGGAACACACGTTTTATTACTGCGAGCGGTCAACCGTGGGTCAGATATGCCGAACTCCAACGGGCCGCTCCAGGGAACGCGGAACAAGCTGAGCAACGACCCCCGCGACCGGGGAACCTCCCCGCCCCAGCAGGCCGTCGAGGCCTTCGAGGACGGGCAGAAGGTCCACCTGGACATCGACCCGTCGACGCCGAAGGGTCGTTTCCACCCGCGGTTCAACGGGCTCACCGGCGTCGTCGTCGGCGAGCAGGGCGCCGCCTACAAGGTGCAGGTCGACGACGGCGGCAAGGAGAAGACCCTGATCGCCAAGCCCGCCCACCTGACGGCCCAAGAGTGACCCGGGGGAGTCAGCGATGACGATCTTCAAGGAGAAGGTCAGCGAGGAGTTCCTGACCCTCGCCGAGACCAAGGAGATCCTCGAGGACCTGGAGGCCGAACGGGCGCTCGACGAGGAACGGGAGATGCGCTACGAGCTGGCCCGGGCCATCGAGCACGTCAACCGCTTCGCCGTGCTGGACCCGGAGGAGTCCCGCGAGTTCGTCGACGACCTGCTGGCGCTGGACAAGGTCGACGAGGCGACGGCACACAAGATCGCCAACCTGCGACCCCTGGACCGCGACGAGTTGCGCGCGGTCTACGCCCAGGAGCGGTACACCCTCTCGGGCGAGGAGTTGGACGACATCCTCGACGTCGTCAAGCAGTACGCCTGACGCCGGCGGCCCGCGATCCGATCGGCGACCCCGTCGCCGACGCTCTCTCCTCGCTCGCTCACCGGACGTGACAGACCAGGTCGCCGTCGACGACGACCTCGATCCCGCCGTCGGTCGCGAACGGGCCGGACCATATCTCGTCGTGCTCGACCGTCCAGCGGCGGGTCCCGTCGGGGTCGAACGCCGTCAGACCGTCGACCGTGACCGCGTAGACGCCGGTGTCGTCGGCGGCGACGTGGTGTCCGTCGCCGTCCCTGTACACGCCGACGGACCACCGGGACCGGCCGTCCGAGACCGCCACCAGAGTGTCGACGCCGACGTGGTAGACGGTGTCGGCCGTCACGATCGGGGGGGACGCCCGGGTGCCGACCCCGACCGACCAGCGGACCGCGCCGGTCGACGGCGAGAGCGCCGCCAGGGCGAACCGCTCGCCCCGCTCGGGTTCGACCCGCCCCAGGACGGCGAAGACCGCGTCGTCGGTGACGGTGACGGCGGCCGTCGCCCGGTCGAGCCGCCAGCGGACCGTCCCGTCGGGCGCCACCGCGGTCGCGGCGTCGCCGCCGACGACGGCGAACCCCGGGCCGGCCGCGAGCGGACCCTCGCTCCGGCCGACCCCCTCCCGGCGGTCCGCGTCGAGCGAGCGACCACCCGTCCGCACGCCGTCCGCGAACACGTCGACGGTCGGTCCCTCGGTCAACGCGTACACCCGGCCGTCGCCGACCGCCAGCGAGCGGACCGGTCCGTCGACCGACGTCACCCACCGGCGGCCGTCGGGACCGTACAGGCGAACGCCGCCGCCGACCGCGACCGCGGCGCCGCCCGGCCCGACGGCCGTCGCCGCGGTCTCGGCCTCGAAGCTCTCCGACCACCGCTCGCGACCGTCCCGGGTGCGGTACGCGGCCATCTCGGCGCCGTCGACGAACTCCCCGGTCCCGGCGTCCAACACCCCGGCCGAACTGTCGACCGCGTACAGCGTGTCGCCGGCGACGTCGACGTGGTCCGCGGCCAGGCCGGTGGCCTCGTCGCGGCGCCAGCGGACGTCGCCGCCCCCGGGTCGGTAGCCACAGCCGGCGAGCGCGCTCGCGCCCGCCGCGAGCCCCGCGAGGACGGCCCGGCGCGAGCGGCGGCGCGGACCGGGGTCGGTCACGCCATCGCCTCCAGTCGGTCGATCCGCTCGCCGGTCGGCGGGTGTGTGTCGGGGAACAGGTCGCTGCTCAGCAGTTCGCGGTCCTCGCCGAACTGGTAGTCGTCGACCGGCGCGACGTACAGCGCCTCCAGCCCCCCGTCGATCGACCGCAGGTCCTCGTCCGGCACCGACTCCATTCCCTCGTCGACGGTCCGCAGCGCCGAGGCCAGCGCGGCCGGCTCGCCCGTGATCGCGGCGGCCCCCCGGTCGGCGGCGAACTCGCGGTACCGGGACAACACCCGGAAGACGAGGAAGCTTGCGAGCCAGAACAGCGCCGAGACGGCGGCGGTCAGGACCGCCGACACCGTCAACACCGCCAACACGACGAACAGTCCCTTCGCCTCGTCGTCGTCGACGCCGTGGAGAGAGCCCACCACGCGAAACAGCCCCTTCAGGACGAGGAAGGCCGCGATCGCCACCAGGTAGGTCAGCGACGGCAGGAAGTACGACAGCGACATCACCGCGACGTCGCGGTTCTTCACGTGGGCCAG
>CAZMWG010000134.1:5062-8180 GCA_964569925.1 uncultured Halobacteriales archaeon
CGTGGGCCAGCACGGCGTCCAGTTCGTCGTCGTCGAGCGCGTCGAGCAGCCCCTCGGTGACGACGACCGTCGCGTCCGCCCGGCGGACGCCGACCGCGAAGGCGTTGGGCACCGACGACCGGCTCACCGCGACGGTCGGCGCGGGCACGTCGGCGGTCGCGGCGAGCCGCTCGACCCGCGCCACGAGGTCGGGCCGGTCCGCACGGTCGACCCGGCCGGCGCCGACCGAGCGGAGCGCGACCCGGTCGCCCAGCAGGAACTGGACGGCGAAGCCGCCGCCGGCGACGAGGACCGCCAGCCACGGCTCGACGTACACGCGGCCGTTGTACGGTCGACCGGTCGCCCACGACAGCAGGTCCAGCCCGACGGCGTTGATCGCGAGGACGAAGGCATAGAGGAAGGCGACGGGCAGGACCGCCACGAGGACGAGCGCGAGCGCCATGCGGATCCGGAGGGACCTGTCGGTTTCCCACTCCATGTTCTCACCCCTGGGGCAGCGTCGTCCGCGTCGTGTCGGTCGGTCGGCATACGCTTTCGGGTTTCGCCGGGCGGACCGGCCGTCGACGGACGCGTTTTTGTCCGCGGAGACCGACCGGACGGGCATGAACGAGGAGCAGGCCGAGGCGCTGGCCCGGGCCGTCGAGGAGGGTGGCGGGGTCGACTTCGACGGGTTCGTCGCCGAGGCCACCGACGAGGGGTACGCCCTGGCGGCCGACGGCGAGCGGACGGTCGTGGCGACCGACGACCTCGCCGCGGCCGAGGGGTTCGCCGAGCACGTCGCCGACTGGTACTTCTGGCACGCGACCGCCCCCCAGGCCGAGCCGCGGTGGGCGTTCCTCCGGCACCTGGAGCCCGACGCGCCGGTCCCCGAGCGGTTCGACGCGCTGGCGGCGGGGGTCACCCGGTCGTGGGGGCAACTGCGGATCGCCGTCGCGCTCGCCGAGGACGGGGAGCGGCGGTACGAACTGCGCCACGTCGACGACGCCGACCGACCGGCCGCCGACCTGACCGACCACGAGGACCCGCTCGCCGCCCGCCGGATCGCGAAACACGACGGGGACGGCCGGTACCGGCCGCTGAAGACCGCGCCGACGCTCGCGACCGGCTGGCGGTTCCCGGACCTGGCGGCGACCGACCTCGTGCGAGCCGTCGACACCTTCTACCCCGCGACCGTCGCCAACTGGCACCGCGAGCGGGAGGGGGACCTCGACGTGACGGACTGGCGGGCGACGATGGAGCGCCAGAGCGGGATCTACGGGCTGGTGAAGACCTGGGACCGCGGCGAGGGGTACGAACACGTCAACTGGGTCGCCGAGGCCTGCTGTGACGACTCCCAGTGTCTCAAGCGCCGCGAGTGGGAGTACGACGACGACCAGGACCTGGACGTCGACGGCGGCGACGGGGCCTTTCCCTGTCGGGAGCCGTGTTCGATGGTGATCTCGGCGGCCCGCAAGTGGACGCGCCTGGAAGCGGAACAGCCACGCACCTACGAGTTCGAGCTGACCCCCAGCGAGAAGGAGCAGGTGGAGGCGGTGATCGACGCGGTCGCGGACGGTCGGGTCGACGAGATCCGCGAGGCGGACTTCGACGAGGACGCCAACCGGTGGCGGGTGCGCTTTCTCCGTGCGAAGCTGTTCGAGGGCGGTCACCTCGCCGGCGTCCCGACCGACGAGGAGGAGTAGGGTCGCTACCGGACCAGGTACAGCGCGCCGACCACCGCGACGGCGACGGCGACCGCGCCCAGTCGGACCGGCGTCGTCGGGACGAGCACGGCGACGGCGCTCGCGGCCAGGAGTGCCAGGCCGCCCAGCAACACCACCGTCGCCTCGTCGCGGAGACCGTCGTCGGGGT
Source organism: uncultured Halobacteriales archaeon (assembly GCA_964569925.1). Taxonomy (GTDB): domain Archaea; phylum Halobacteriota; class Halobacteria; order Halobacteriales; family Haloarculaceae; genus CAZMWG01. Next base: position 6,914 of record CAZMWG010000134.1, read on the forward strand.
CGTCGGCCGCCTCGCGGGGCTGGGGCCGGGCGAGGGAGGCGTCGACCCGGACCCGGTCGCCGGTCTCCTCGGGCTCGACCAGGCGGACGTCGACGTAGCGGGTCCGGGCGCCGTAGCCGGTGACGACCTTCAGGTTGCCCCGTCCGACGGCCCCCTCCTCGGCGTCGATCCGGACCAGCCGGTCGGCGCCCTCGCGCACGTAGTGGTTCGTGGCCTCGAGGGCGGCGACGTCGGAGAGCGCGTCGTCCAGGTGGAGGTGGACGTGGACCGCTCCGCCGTGGTTGATCAGGCGCACGTCGAACCCGCCGGCCGTCTCGAAGCTGTCGGGCGTCTCCAGGGAGTGGAGGCCGTCACGGTTGACGTGCACCGACAGCGGTTCCGACACGTCCGGAGGTGGGCGCGGCGCGCTCAAAAGCTTTGTCTCGGTCGCCCCCTCGGTCGTCGACCCGCCGTCAGGCCGGAACGTCGTCGCGCATGTCCGGCGGCAGGAGGTTGGGGATCCCGTCCTCGATCGGGTAGGCCTCGCCACACTCCGTACAGGTCAGCGTCCCGACGAGGATCTCGTCGTCCTCGCGCTCGTCGACGTCGAGGTCGAGTTCGTGCTTGTCCAGGGGACAGCAGATGACCTCCATCAGGTCCTCCTTCATGTCCCGCTCTCCGGCCGGGTCGGTCAAAAGGGTGCCGAACCCGGGAGCCGGTCGCCGTCCGGCCGGACGACCCCGGACCGCTCAGAACGGCCGCTCGCGGACGATCGTCTCCCCGCGGCCGGGACCGACGCCGACGGCGTACACCGGCGCCGACAGTTCGGTCTCCAGGTACTCCAGGTAGTCGCGGGCCGGGGCCGGCAGCGCGTCGTACCCCGCCTCGGCCACGTCGGCCCAGTCGACGTCGGGCCAGCCGTCGAAGGTGCGGTAGACCGGCTCGCAGGCCGCCCAGGTCTCCGTCGTCGCGGGCATCGTCTCGACGGTCTCCCCGTCGAGGTCGTAGGCGTGGGCGACCTTCACCTCGTCCAGTCCCGACAGGGTGTCGACGTGGTTGACCGCGAGGCCGGTGAAGCCGCTGACCCGTGCGGCGTGGCGCAACATCGGGACGTCGAGCCAGCCGACCCGTCGCGGGCGGCCGGTGACGGTGCCGTACTCGTCGCCGGCCTCGCGGATGCGTTCGGCCAGCCGCTCCTCGCGCTCGCCGGCCGACCCGTCGTAGCCCGGCGTGTCGCCCTCGACGCCGGCCAGTTCCGTCGGCAGCGGCCCGCTGCCCACCCTCGTGA
>CAZMWG010000135.1:0-8179 GCA_964569925.1 uncultured Halobacteriales archaeon
CCCTCCTGCACACCACGCTGGAGTGCCTGTGCGGAGCGCTTGGCCCACGGAAGGGCTCCGCCGGTGGCGGTGAAGCCCCAGTAGCCGGCGGCGAGAAAGGCCGTGAAGAGAGCGGCCAGGCCGCCGTACTGCTTCCAGCGCTGCATCAGGCGGTCACCCCGGTCGGCTCCTCCTCCCCCTCGGTTTCACGGTCGGCAAGGCCGACGAGGTCGGGGCGCATGGAGGCGAGGAACTGGACGATGAAGCCCGTCAGGATACCCTCAATGACGGCGACGCCGAGGTTGAGACCGACGAGGCCGGCGACGGCGATCGTCAGGTCACCGCGCGGCAGTGTGCTGCCGTTGACGCCGCTGACGACGATGATCGCACCCATCAGGATGGCGCCTGCCGAGAGGCCGAGCGTCGCCGCGCTAGCACCAGCGGGGAAGATGTCCCAGTCCATCCCCATCAGCGTCTTGAACGCGTAGTAGGCGACGATGGCTTCGCTGGCGTTGACGAGCGTGTTCGCACCGATGAGGCCGACCGCACCGTGGCCCAGCGCCGCCGAGAAGACGTTCACGACCACCGCCACGAGTGCCCCGAGCAACGGTCCGGCGAGAATCCCCACGAGGCCGGTGAGATTCATGTGGATGCCGCCCCAGACGGGGATGTTCAACTGGAAGACCGCGAAACTCGCGGCCGCGCCGATACCGGCCAGCGCGATCTGGTGGGTCTCGATCCCGCCCTTCCGGACCCGGTAGACCACGGCACCGATCAGCCCTGCGCCGAGCAGCGTCCAGAGCGCCAGTGCCCACAGCGGGAACGAGCCTTCTCCGAGGTGAATGTGTGCCATCCGTCACTTACTAATTTTGGCTCCAAATATAATAAAGTTGCGTATCTGGCAGAATCAGATAATAACAACAGCATATAACATCTCTTCGTCTTGATAAGGTTCCCGGCACCCGACGGCGCGAGTGATCCCGGTGGTCGCCGGTCCTCGTGTTCGTGGTGACCACCGGATCTATCGACTGTAGAACCAGTTTCAGCGATAGCTGTGGTTCTCGCGGAGAGATCGATATCCGGGGTGGTTCGAGAGTCGAGACAGTGCTCGAGTCGGTCTGAACGGGGCGAAACGGAGAGAACCGGCTCAGTCCATGTCGGCCAGCGGGCCGAAGTCGTCCACCGGCAGCACGGAGTAGTCGACGGTCAGCGTGTCCTTCGTCGCCCGGATCTTCCCGACGAACGTCGATATCTCCTCGAGAGAGCCCTCCAGCACGAACAGTTCCATACAGTGGTGGCCGCCGACGTGACTGTGGAAGTTCGAGGCGACGATGTCCTCGTGCTCGTGGCGGAGGTGCATCATCTTCTCCTCGACGCTCGTCGTCTCGTAGTCGAACACCACCGTGACGACGCCCATCAACTCTCGCCCCTCGAGTTTCTTGTCCTGGAACTCGCCCAGCAGGTTCCGACTCGCCTCGCGGACCACCTCGCTGCGACCGGTGTAGCCGTGGTCGTCCGCGAACTGGTCGATCCGATCGAGTAACTCCTCGGGCATCGAGACGCTGACGACGCTCATATACTAACTCAATCCCGGCAAAATATTAAGGATTGTTATTCGTCCTCGATCGGTCTCTCTCCCGAGCACAGATACCGGACGGCGACGGGATTGACCGGGCGCTCACGGGGGGACCACGACGGCGACGAGTTCGCACGGACGGATCGAGAACGGTTGCAGGCGACCGACACCGTCCTCCGCGACGTTTCCGGACCGCCCTCCGGTAGCCGGTCCGCGCGGCGAGGGCACGACCGAAGGTTCATGTGGTTCCTGTCTGAGGGGGTAGTACGATGTCACGAGCGGTGCTCGCGATCGGCGGCGACCGCTTCCCGTTCCACCGGTTCGAGGACCGGGGGCCACAGATCGCCGCCGCCTTCGACGACCGGATCGACGTCTCGCCCACGACCGACCGGGACGACCTCGTCGACCTGTCGGGGTACGACGCCGTGCTCGACTACCGCACGGACAGTTCGCTTGCCGACGACCAGCGGGAGGGACTCCTCTCGTTCGTCGCCGGGGGCGGGGGGTACGTCGGGATCCACTGCGCGGCGGACCTGACGAGCACGGAACCGGACGACCCGGACGAGGTGATCGACTCCCGGGACGAACCGTTCCCGGAACTGCGGGAGCTGATCGGCGGTCACTTCCTCACGCACCCGGAACAGACCGCCTTCGACGTGCACGTCGTCGACCACTACCACCAGATCAGCGCCGGAATGGACGGGTTCACCGTGTGGGACGAACCGTACGTGGTCGACGTCGACGACGACGTGCGGGTGCTGGCGCGGATGGACCACCCGGAGCACGCCGACACGCCGGTCGCGTGGGTGACCGACTACGGCGACGGCCGGGTGTTCTACAGTTCGCTCGGGCACGGCACGCCGGCGCTGACCCACGAGGGCGTCGAGGGGCTGATCCGGAACGGGACGCGGTGGGCCGCCGGCGACGACTGACCGCCCCGCCACACCGACGGGCGATTCCGGAGCGGACGGACCGCTCGCACCCGCCGGTGCCGGGTGCCGGCGTGTGGCGGCCCGGGGGGCGAGACGGTGGACTTTTGCGGCGGCTGAGCGACCGAACCGGCATGGCAGGAGTCACCGTCTGGAACGAGTACCGCCACGAACGGGAGAACGACACGGTCGCGGAGATCTACCCCGACGGCATCCACGCCGTCCTCGCCGACGTCCTCGAGGACGCCGGTCACGACGTCCGGACGGCGACGCTGGACGAGGGGCCCGAGCACGGCCTCACGGAGGAGGTACTGGCGGAGACGGACGTGCTGACGTGGTGGGGTCACGCGGCTCACGACGAGGTCGCCGACGAGGTGGTCCAGCGGGTGAAGCGACACGTCCTCGACGGCATGGGCCTGCTGGCGTTACACTCGGCGCACTTCTCGAAGGTCTTCCGGACGCTGATGGGGACCAGTTGCGGCCTCAAGTGGCGCGAGGCCGCCGAGACCGAACGGCTCTGGGTGACCGCGCCGTCCCACCCGATCACGGACGGGCTCCCCGAGTCCTTCGAGGTCCCCGAGGCGGAGATGTACGGCGAACACTTCGACGTGCCACAGCCGGAGACGCTCGTGTTCACCTCCTGGTTCGAGGGCGGCGAGGTGTTCCGTTCGGGCTGTTGTTACGGTCGGGGCGAGGGTCGGATCTTCTACTTCCGGCCGGGCCACGAGACCTACCCCGTCTACCACCAGGAGGAGATCCAACGGGTGCTCGCGAACGCCGTCGAGTGGGCCACCCCCAACGAGGACGGCCCCGAGATCCGCCGTGGCAACCACGACCCGATCGAGGACCTCGACGTCGACGACGAGCGGACCGTCCACTGACGGGGGACCTCCACCCCGGCCGGGAGACCGGTCGAGCCGTGTGTCTCCCTGCGATCGATCGCCGATCTTCACCGCGCGCACTCCTGCGAAGCGTATATAACGGCTCTCGGTCATCTCCGGAACGAATGTCCTCGCCGGACCGCCTCTCCGTGTCGCCGGCCTGGCGCGCCGCGGTCGTCGGGGCGCTCGCCTCGCTGCCCGTCGTCGCCCTCCTCGACCGACTGCCGGACTCGGAGGCGACGGTCGGTGGCGGCGTCATGGTCGTCGGCGCGTTCGTCGCGGGCGCCGTCGCCGCGGTCCGTGCGACCGACCCAAACGCTGCCGGCCTCCGGGCCGGGTTCCTCGGCGGCGTCCTGGCCGTTCTCGTGGAGGCCGTGGCGGTGGCCACCGCTCCGGCCGGCCTCACGGCCGCGGCGTGGCCGCTCTCCCGGGTCGCGTTCGGGGCGCTGGCCGTCGGGGCGGTTCTGGGTGTCGCCCCCGTGTTCGGTCTGGTCTGTGGCCGTGCCGGCGGGTGGGTGGCACGGGCCGTCGCCTCGCGACTGTCGGCCGACGCGAACCCGTCGGGGTGACCGCCACTCGAACGGTCCCAGCGGGCCGCCCCCACGTGGCGTCGAGACGGACGACGGATCCGTCCCGGCTCCGAGCGGTGGCCGCTGGGGCACACCCCGGATCAGCCCTCCGCTCGTGAACGACGACGGTAGCGACCCTGCGGACGGCGGAGCACACACCGAAGACTCGAAGGGCCGGCGCGCTGAGACTCCGTCACGGCCGGGCTCCCCGGACGGCGCCCCGAGAACGACGCCTCCCGTCGCCGGGTCCGGTCCCGTGTCCGACAGGTACGGACGATGACCCGACGCCGAACGGTGCTGGCCGGCTGTGTCGGCCCCCTACTGGGACTCGCCGGCTGTGCCGGTCGCGGTTCCGAGTCCACGCCCACGGCCGAGTCGACCGCGACGCCGACCGGCGACCTCCCGCCCGGTCCGTACCGGTACACCCACCCCCAGAAGACCGGCAACCGGGTCGTCTCCGGAGCCACGAATCTCCGGGACGCCGAGCCCGTTCGGTTCGCCGTCGACGGGCGGCCGACTTGGCTGGTCGCGCACCCGGCCCCGCGGGGGAGCTACTGGACCGTGGTCACGGCGGAGGGCGTCGTCACCCGGCGGCGGGTCGCCGACGGGACGGTGACCGACCGGACGCGCCCGGGAGAGCGGGTCCCCGGACGGCCGCCGGTGGTCGCGGGCGACGAGTCCGACCCGGAGCTTCTCGATGACCCGTCGATCGCGGGTCCGAACGCGGGTCAGACGGTGGTCTCCGCCGGCGGGGAGCCCCGTCGGCTGTTCGTGGCGGCGAACGGTGACCTCGTCGTCGACGGCGGCGACAGACACCGACTGCCGGTCGACGCACCGCCGGACGTCCGACCGGCCGTCCTCGGGGACGGCAGGTGCGTCGTCTACGGCGACGTGACCGGACGCTACGGCCACGGCGCGCTCGGTGACACGCTGGAGCCGTCCTCGCTGGTCGTGGTCGACCCGGCGGAGCCCGAGATAGTCACTCGAACGGTGCTCGACGCCCCGCTCGTCTTCGAGGGACTGCAACCGCTGGTCGCTGACCTCGACGGCGACGGCGACCCGGAGGTCGTCACCACCGTTGCCGACGCCGAGAACGGGGCCCGGGTCGCGGTCCACTCGCCGGCCGGCGAACGGGTCGCGACCGGCCCCGTCCACGGTCCCGGCTGGCGCCACCAGCTCGCGGTCGCACCGTTCGGTCCCGACGGCGCCACGGAACTGGCCGTCGTCCTGAAACCCCACGTCACCCGGCGACTCGAGTACTACCGGCTCGAGGACGGCGATCTGAGCGTCCGTGCCACCGTCGACGGGGTCTCCTCTCACGCGTACGGATCGCGCGTCCTCGACGGAGCCGTCGCGGTCGAGTACGACGACGGGACCGCGGAACTCCTGGTTCCGACGGCCGACCGTCGCCGACTTGCGGCCGTCACGCGGGACGCCGGCGACGCGCGGATCCAGTGGGAGTGGGAGTTGGGCGGCCGGCTGACGAGCAATCTCGCCGGTCTGAGCCTCGATAGCGGGGGTGTCGCGGTGGGGTGTGCGACCGCCGAGGAGGTCCTCGTCTGGTCGGGGTGACCGGGTGGAGCGTTCGACCCCGGGGTCACCGCGCTCCCGGACGGTCGTCGGCGTCGAACACCCGTCTCTCGGATCCCTGGTCGCCCAGCCGTGTCTCACCCGAACGGAGGTCGACCGCCGCCGCCAGCCCTCCGTACCCGTGTGTCTGGTCGTGCCCGCGGACGACGACACACGTCACGTCCTCGGGCACGTCGATGGTCTCGGATCGCGTGAACGGCTGTCGGGAGTGGGCGTGCAGGAGTTCGCGTCGACCGAGCCGCGTCCCGTCCAGCCGTTCGACCTGCCACCGGTTCGCGTACCCCGCCTCGCCGTCGTCGTCGTGATCGAGCGTCACGTCGAACGTGTAGGCCCCGTCTCGCTCCGCGAACGACACGTCGACCACGTTGGCCTCTCGCCGATCGAGCGTGTCGGTTCCGACGTCGTCGCCCGTGGGTTCCTCCGAGGTCCCGCGTGTCCCGGTCGGCGCCTCGTCGGCCGTCCCCCCGCCGTCCGCACAGCCGGCCAGCGCGGCGAGCGCGACCACGCCACACCGGCCGAGCAGACGCCGTCGCGAGAGATCGGTCGTCGTGTCCACGACCGAGCGTCACGCGCCGGACAATAAACGCGGCTCGTGTGCCCGTTACCGTACACCCCGACGCTCGTGTCCCCGTGCCCTGTGACGGGCTTGCAACCCGTCGGTCTCCCGTCCGTCTACACGTTCCCGCCGAGGTCCGCCCTGATCGACTCGATCTCCTCGCCGGCGAGCGACCGCTCGTGGAACGCCACGACGTTCTCGAAGGCCGGTTCTGGCGTGTGGCCGACCCCCTCGTAGGTCCGGAAGACGGCGTTCACGTCGGCCGCCTCGTAGACGTCCCTGCCGTGTGGGAACCGCTCCTCGTGGACGTCCTCGCCGTAGGTGAAGATCGCGATTCCCCGAAGCTCCGGATCGGTCCAGGCGTCGGGGTACAGGAGCGCGTCCTTGTCGTCGTCGCCGCCCATGTAGACGAACTGGTGGAGGTCCCGGAAGGCGGCCTCGTCGAACGGCTCCCCGGTCAGTTCCGGGACGTCCGCGACGCCGACGGGGTATCGCATGGGTCGCTCGCCCAACTCGCCCAGGTCCGCCGTCTCCCGGGGCAGGATCGGGAGCCCGTTGATGCCGCCGGCCGTCACCGAGCGGACCCGGTCTGGGTGGAGCGCGGCGAACCGGTTGACGAAGGCCGCCGCCGAGGAGAAGCCGTTCAGGAGGACGTCCGCCGGAACCGACACGCCTCGGTCGGCGAGTCGCTCCCGCGCGTCCTCGACCATCGCCAGCAGTTGCCGGTCGACCCGTTCCAGCGGTCCCTCCTCGATCGCCATCGTCCTCGCACAGAGCATGTGGACCATGTGGGTCCAGTCGACCGGCTCCTCGATCGGCCGCGGGAACACCGGGACGAGGATCGGCGCCCCGAGTTCGTCGGCGACACGGCGACCGAACCCCTCGCGGGCGCGCTCGCCGGCCAGTTCGCGGTGGCGCTCGAACTCCTCGATCGGGCCGCCCACGTTGTGTGGTTCGACCATGATCGGGCGCCGCTCGCCGCCCGCCCGGTCGGGCACCGCGAGGTAGTAGGGGTACTCGAAGCCACGCTCCGGGTCGGCCTCGACCAGCGTCGGCCCGTCGGTCGCGTTCTCCGGGTCACCGGCGTCGCCGTCGGCCGTCGTGTCGGCGTCGTCCGTCATCGGTCGGGTTCCAGCGGCGCCGAGGGCATGAATGTACGCTGAAGAATATTTCTGTGAGCGCGCGGACCGGAGCACCGGCCGCGGCGTCGGCCGTCGAAGGCGGTCCGGATCGGTCGGGTATGGTTCACCCCGTCGGCGGGGCTTCGGCCGGGGTTGCCGGCCTGCACCGTCCGCGCCGCTCCGGGGACCGCCCCGACGGACCGTCGCCGATCACGCCGTCCTCGACGACCAGGGGGAACTCGGGGAGGAGCGACCCCTCGCCGAGAAGGTCGAACAGCGACCGGTCGCCGGTCTCGTACTTCGCGAGCGACCGCTCCTCGTCGCAGTACAGCAGTTCGAACGAGCCCACGTCGGGGTGGTCCCGGACGGCCCCGGTGACGGCTCGCGGGTCCCGAGCCCGCGTCTCGCCCAGTTCCAGCGTCCGGTCGCCCGTCGGGACGCCGGTCAGCGGTCTCAGCCTCGCCTCCGGGAACGGCCGTGAGACCTCGGCCACCCAGAGGTCGTCGGGGAGCCACAGGCGGAACCGGGCGCGGATCACGGCGGTAACAGCGCGGAAGCCCACGAGTTCACTCGTGGGCAGCTGACGTCCCCCGGCGGTTCGACCGCCCACGGCGAGAGGTGGAAGAAGGCGAGCATCCCCGCGCCGAACGTCATGACGACCGTCCAGTAGCGCGCCCCGGCCCGGCCGGTGAGCGAGAGGACGAAGCCGAGCACCACCAGCGGGTAGATGACGAGGCTGTAGGTGAACGGGTTCACATCGGGGGCGACGGGCCACCCGACGTGGTTATAGGCCGAACAGGCGCAATACCACGGCCTTCAGGCCGTGGATACGCGCCGTCAACTTGAGAGACGATCCACGTTTGACGCTCCCTGTTGCGTTTCAGCATACCGACGTTTAACTGACAGACCGTCGTACTATTGGGGAGGAATCGGTCGGAACGGAGCGGAGTCCGAACCGTCCTACGGAGGCGGCCTGTC
>CAZMWG010000136.1:0-8069 GCA_964569925.1 uncultured Halobacteriales archaeon
TACGCCGCCGACTGCTGGGACGCCGAGGCCGAGATCGACGGCGACTGGATCGAGCTCGCGGGCTTCGCCTACCGGTCGGACTACGACCTCCGCAAGCACCACGAGCACTCCGACGAGGAGTTCACCGTCTTCCGGCAGTACGACGAGCCCGTCACCGTCGAGCGGCCGACCGTCGACCCGGACATGAGCGTCCTGGGGCCGGAGTTCGGCGCCGTCGCGGGCGACGTGGCGACGGCCCTCGAGGAGCTCGCCGAGGACGACCCCGAGGCGTTCGAGCGGGCCGGCGAGGACGGCGAGGTGGAGGTCACGGTGGACGGCGAGGAGCACGCGGTGCCGGTCGCGGTGGCGAACTTCGCCGTCGAGGAGGTCACCGAGTCCGGCGAGCACGTGATGCCCCACGTCGTGGAGCCGTCGCTGGGGATCGACCGGACGCTGTACGTCGTGCTCGACCACTGCTACCGGGAGGACGAGATCGATGGCGAGGAGCGGACGTTCCTGGAGCTCCCCCCGGAGGTGGCGCCGACGACGGTCGGCGTGTTCCCGCTGATGGACCGCGACGGGCTGGCCGAGCGGGCCCGCGGGCTGGCCGAGGAGCTCCGGTCGGCGGGGCTGTCGGTCACCTACGACGAGTCGGGGGCGATCGGGCGGCGCTACCGCCGCCAGGACGAGGTCGGCACGCCGTTCTGTGTCACCGTCGACTACACCACGCTCGGCGAGGGCGAGGACGACGAGGGCGAGCCCGGGACGGTCACGGTCCGAGACCGGGACACGACCGCCCAGCGCCGGGTTCCGGCCGAGGAGCTACCGGGCACCCTGCGGGCGCTGCGGGACGGCGACGCCACGATCGGCGAGCTGTGACCGCCGCCGACGAGGTCGCCCGCCGGGCGGTCCACGCCAGCGGCACCGGCCTCCCGGCGCTGTACCTGCTCGATCTGACCGACTGGGAGACCGTGCGGCTGCTGTTCGCCGGCGGGCTCGCCGTCGCGCTCGCCCTGGAGGCCCTGCGGCTGCTCGGGGGGCTGGACTGGGCGATCTACGACCGGCTTACCCGCGAGTACGAACAGGACAACCTCGCCGGCTACGCGCTGTACTTCCTGAGCTCGACCGTCGTCGCCTGGACCGCACCCCGGGCAGTGGCGATCCCCGCCATCCTGATGTTGACGATCGGCGACCCGATCAGCGGACTGCTGGGCTCGGGGGAGCTGCGGACGGTGAAGGAGGTATCCGTGCTGGCGGCGATGTTCGGCGTCTGTACGCTGTTGGCCGTCCCCTTCGTCGCCGCGCCGGCCGCGGTGCTGGGCGGGGTCGCCGCCACGCTGGCCGACGGGTTCAAGCCCGTCGTCGCCACCTACGTCCTCGACGACAACCTCACCATCCCGCCGGCCGCGGCCGTCGCGATGGTCGTCGGCACGGAGCTCGCGGCCGCCGTCGGGCTCGGAGCGTAGCCCCGCGGTCCGTTCTCTCGCCGACGTTTCACTTCCGCCGCGCTCCCCGAACCCTCATGCCCGGGCGCGACCAACTGCAGAGCGATGGCGACGCCCGACGCCGCGAGCGAGTGGGCCGGCGACGGCGAACACGTCGAACACCCGCTGGTGGAGCCGGGCGTGCTGGAGAACCGGCGCTACCAGCTCCGGCTCGCGGACACCGCACGGGAGGACCACACGCTGGTCTGTCTGCCGACCGGGCTGGGGAAGACGACGGTGAGCCTGCTGGTGACGGCCGACCGGCTCCACGACGTCGGCGGCCGGGCGCTCCTGCTCGCGCCGACCAAGCCGCTGGTCGAACAGCACGCCGCCTTCTACCGGGAGGCGCTGTCGATCCCCGACGAGGAGGTGGTGGTGTTCACCGGCGAGGTGAGCCCGGACGACCGCGGCGACCTGTGGACCGACGCCCGCGTGGTGATCGCCACGCCCCAGGTCGTCGAGAACGACCTCGTCGGCAACCGGCTCTCCCTGTCGGCGGTCACCCACGTCACCTTCGACGAGTGTCACCGCGCGACGGGCGACTACGCGTACAACTACATCGCCGAGCGCTACCACGACGACGCCGACCGGCCGCTGGTGACCGCGATGAGCGCCTCGCCCGGCGACGACGAGGAGGCGATCCTCTCGGTGTGTCGGAACCTCGGACTGCGCGAGGTGGCGGTGATGACCGAGGACGACGCCGACGTGGCGGCCTACACCCACGAGACGGAGCTCAGCTGGGAGCGGGTGGAACTACCCGAGGCGGTCACGGAGATCCGCGACGCCCTGAACGACGTGATCCGCGATCGGCTGACCGAACTCAAGGAGCTGGGGGTCACCTCCACCACCGACCCCAGCACCTCCGAGCGGGACATCCAGCGGATGCAGGCCCGCCTGCGCGAGCTGATGGACAACGACCAGTCCGAGGGGTACACCGGCATGAGCCTGCTGGCGGAGGTGCGCAAGCTCCGCACCGCGGTCACCTACGCCGAGACCCAGAGCGTGGCGGTGCTCGACCGGTACCTGGAGCGGCTCCGCCAGGCCGCCCGCTCCTCGGGCGCCTCGAAGGCCGACCAGCGGCTCGTCTCCGACCCAAAGGTCCGGGAGGCGACCCGGAAGGCCGATCAGTACGACGACCTCCACCCGAAGTTCCGCCGGACCCGGATGTTGCTGGCCGAGACGCTGGGGATCGAGAACGGCGAGCGGGTGATCGTCTTCACCGAGTCCCGGGACACCGCCGAGACGCTGACCGAGTTCCTGGACGAGCACTTCGACGCCGAGCGGTTCGTCGGCCAGTCGGACACGGAGGGCAGCGACGGGATGACCCAGCGCGAGCAACAGGAGACCTTAGAGCGGTTCCGCGGCGGGGAGTTCGAGGTGCTCGTCTCGACCTCCGTCGCCGAGGAGGGGCTGGACGTCCCCGAGGTCGACCTCGTGCTGTTCTACGAGCCGGTGCCGACCGCGATCCGGTCGATCCAGCGCAAGGGCCGGACCGGCCGCCAGACGGAGGGCCGCGTGGTCGTCCTGCTGGCCGAGGACACCCGCGACGAGGCGTACTTCTGGAAGTCCCGCCAGGACGAGAAGGAGATGGAGGAGGAGTTGCGCGCCCTGAAGGACGTCGCGGGGGACATCGAGGCGCGGCTGGTCGGCCGCCAGGCCGGTGTCGCGGAGTTCGAGGACGGTGAGGCGGGCGAGGATGGCGAACCCCGCGAGGGAGACGGCGGCCGTGACGGTGACGACACCCCCGCTTCGGGTGGAGCCGACGGATCGGACGAGACCCGCTCCGACGGTTCCGAGTCGGGCTCCGGCGGAGTCGACGGAGGTGAAGCGACGGGGGCCGGGCAGGCCGGGCTGACGGCGTTCGCCGGCGGAGACGACGGCGCGGGGGACGGGGACACGGGTGAGGAGGGCGACGCGGGCGGGGACGGCGGTGCCGGCGACGCCGGCGTCGAGACGGCGGGCGGCGACGACGAGTCCGAAGGGACGGTCGCGACGGCCGGGACGGAGGCGGAGTCGACGGAGATCGTCGCCGACCAGCGCGAACTGGACGCGACGATCGCCCGGGACCTCTCGACGCGGGACGGGATCGAGACGCGCCTGGAGACGCTCGCGGTGGGCGACTACGTCTGCTCGGACCGGGTGGTCGTCGAGCGCAAGACCGTCGCGGACTTTCTGGACACGCTGACCGGCGGCGACCGGTCGCTGTTCGAGCAGGTCGGCGACGCCGCCCGCCACTACGCCCGGCCGGTGGTCGTGATCGAGGGCGAGGACCTCTACGGGTCGCGCAACGTCCACCACAAGGCCATCCACGGCGCGCTGGCGTCGCTGACGGTCGACTTCGGCGCGAGCGTCCTCCGGACCGGCGGCGAGGACGAGACCGCGGACCTGCTGGAGACCGTCGCCCGGCGCGAGCAGGAGGTCGACGACCGCGAGGTGTCGGTCCACGGCGAGAAGCAGTCCAGGACCCTCCCCGAGCAACAGGAGTACGTCGTCTCGGCCGTCGCGGAGGTCGGCCCGGTGACCGCGCGGGCGCTGCTCGCGGACATGGGCAGCGTCGAGGCCGTCATGACCGCCGACGAGGAGCGCCTGAAGGAGGTCGACGGCGTCGGCGAGGTGACCGCCGGGCGGATCCGGGAGGTCACCGGCAGCGAGTACGAGGGGTGAACGGCGGGGCGGCGGGGTGAACGGCGGAGCGGAGGGATGGACGGCGAGACGGCCCGGGGACGTCGGGACGGCGACGGAGACCAAGGAGGGGAGTCGGTTCGAGTCGAACCGGAGGGGTAGTCCGGAGCGGAGACGTCGGTCACCGGGGCGTGCGATCGAGGTCGGCCCCGGTGTGCGATCGGTGTCGCCGCGAGACGGGTTCCCGGAGGAGTCGACTACCGCGAGCGCAGCGCCGCGATCGCCTCGGCGGCCTCCCGGACCGCCTCGACGCTCTCGACGGCGTCGCTGGGCCGCTCGCTCTCGTGGGCGTCCCGCGCGAACCGGCGGGCGGTGGCGGCGAGCAGGTCCTCGGCGGCCGCCAGGTCGTCGTTCGCCGACCGGTCGCGGTCCGGAGCGACGCTCGGGACGGAGCGACGCTCGGTGCGTCGCTCGCGCTCGTCGGCGTGATCGTCGTCGTGGCCGCGCCGGGCGGCCGTACCGTCGCCCTCTGTGGCGGCCCGGCCGGTCGTCGGTTCCCTGGCCGGTTCGGCGGCTGTCTCGCGGGTGTCGACCGAGTCAGCGCCGGTCGTCCCCCCGGACTCGGTCGGGGCCGCCGCGTCCGTGGGGTCGTCCGAGCCCGTCGCGGCCCCCGTGTCCGCGGCGCCGTCGGCGTCCGCGGTCCCGGGAGCGTCGGCCCGTTCGCGGGCGCTGGCTTCGCCGTCGGCGGGGGCCTCGCCGTCGGCGCCGCCGCCGAACTGCACGCGGGTCTCGCCGGGGCTCGTGACCTCGATCTCCTCGCCTCCGCCGGCCGCCGCCCCGTCGGCGGTCGCCCCGTCGTCGTCGGTCCCAGCGCCGGCCTCTTTCGGGTCGCCGTGCCGGTCGACGGCCTTCTCGCAGGTGGGACAGAACTCCTGGCCGTCGTAGCGGAAGATCGGGTCGCCACAGTCGCTGCAGTGGGCGTTGGTCATCGTCGCGCCCTGGAGGAGGAGTTCGCTCATCCGCTCGGTGGTCTCGCGTTTCTCCTCGTCGCGCTCGTACTTCTCGCGGAGCTTCTCGCGCTCGGCCTCCTTGTCGAAGTCGCTCATACACGGACCGAGGCCGCCGATCCGCAAAAGGACTGCGGGGTCGGGCCCGCCGGGGACCGACCGCGTCGTGGCGGCTTCGGTACGCTTTTCGTCCGGGCGGATGCCGCTTCGAACGGTATGACGAAGGTCAGCGTGGTCGGCGCCGCCGGCACGGTCGGCGCCGCCGCCGGCTACAACATCGCGCTCCGGGACGTCTGTGACGAGTTGGTGCTCGTCGACATCCCGGACAAGGAGGACGAGACGGTCGGCCAGGCGGCCGACACGAACCACGGGGTGGCCTACGACGCCAACACGACCGTCCGGCAGGGCACCTACGCGGACACCGCCGGCTCGGACGTCGTCGTGATCACGGCCGGCATCCCGCGGTCGCCGGGCCAGACCCGGATCGATCTGGCGGAGGACAACGCGCCGATCATGGAGGACATCGGCTCGTCGCTGGCCGAGCACAACGACGACTTCGTAACGATCACCACCTCAAACCCGGTCGACCTGCTCAACCGTCACCTCTACGAGACCGGCGACCGGGCCCGCGAGCGGGTGATCGGCTTCGGCGGTCGGCTCGACTCCGCCCGGTTCCGGTACGTGCTGGGCGAGCGGTTCGACACCGCCGTGCGCAACGTCGAGGCGACCATCCTCGGCGAGCACGGCGACGCACAGGTGCCGGTGTTCTCGAAGGTCCGGGTCGACGGGACCGACCCCGAGTTCGACGACGACGAGCGCGAGGAGATCCTCGCCTCGCTGCAGGAGTCCGCGATGAACGTCATCGAGCGCAAGGGTGCCACGGAGTGGGGCCCGGCGACCGGCGTCGCCCACATGGTCGAGGCCGTGCTCCGGGACACCGGCGAGGTGGTACCCGCCTCCGTCAGGCTCGAGGGCGAGTACGGCCACGAGGACGTCGCGCTGGGCGTGCCGGTGAAACTCGGGAGCGACGGGGTCGAGGAGATCGTCGAGTGGGACCTCGACGACGCGGAGACGGAGCTGCTCGGGGAGGCGGCGGAGAAGCTCCGCGACCAGTACGGACGGCTGTAACGGGGCTCAGGTCTCCCGGTCGGTCCGCGGGACCGCTCGGTCCTCGCCCTCCAGCAGATCCTCAGAGAGGTCGGTTCCGAGGAGGTCCGCCCACTCTTCCAGGGTGTCGGTGTCGCGGTACATAGCTCGACGATGAAGTCACCGCCCGATTATATAATGATTGTGGATGCGGCGGCGAGCCGAGCGACTCGGCCGCCCGGAATAAGGGAGGGCTACGATCGGGAGCGGGACGGGTCCGGGTGCGGTCGGGAGGCGACTACGGGCCGGGTGCGGTCGGGGGCGGGACGGATCTGGATGTGGTCAGGAGGCGACTACGGGCCGGGTGCGGCCGGGGGCGGGACGGATCTGGATGTGGTCAGGAGGTGACTACGGTCCGGGGGTCGTGCCGTCAGAGGGGGACGACGGTCGGGGAGATGTAGCGTCGCGGACCGACGACGGTCGGGGAGATGTAGCGTCGGGGACCGACGACGGTCGGGGAGGTGGGGTGTCGGAGGGTGACGACGGGCGAGGGGGCGCTGGGGGTCAGCCCCGAACCGTCTCGGGCACCTGGATGCTGTACCGGCCGTCCTCCTGGAGCGCGATGATGTACTCCTCGCGGTCGTACAGCTCCATCAGGTTGAGCTCGTAGCGGCCGGGCTGGAGGACGCGGATGCTCTCGAACTGGTCGTTGAGTTCCTTGCGGAGCTGTTCCAGGTCCGGCCCGCCGTCGGCGTCCGCCGTGGGACCGGCCGGCATGGTCGCGTCGGCGTTCCCGCCGGACCCTCTCCCGGAGGCATCGGCCCGGTCGGCGGACGCCGAGCCGTCCTCGGTCCCGTCGGCGGCCTCGGGGAGTTCGTCGTCGGCGACCACGTCGCCGCGGGCGCTGGCCTGTGCCGCGTCCTCCGGCGCGTCGGGCCCCTCGTCGGGGTGGGCGTCGGTCCTCTCGGTGTCGGTGGCGGTGCCGTCGCCGGAGGCGGTGTCGGTCCCGGCGGACCGCTCCGTGGCAGACGAGCGGTCCGGGGCGGAGGAACGGTCGGGTGGTTCGTCCGGGGAGCCGCCCACGAGGTCCCGGACCGTCGCGGCGGTGCGGCCGACGGTGCCGGCGACCCCGCCGGCGGGGTCGGGCGGCTCGGCGTCCGGCGGGTCCGGATCGTCCGAAGGGCCGTCGAGGTCCGCGCCGGCGGGCCGGAACTGGAACTTGTTGCCGCCACAGTCCGGACACCCCGACAGCATCTCCTTCGAGCCGTCGTCGAAGGTCCGCCCGCAGTTCGTACACTGGTGGGGCATTATTTCCGGGAGACCAGCGCGCTGATCAGGTTCTCGTCCTTGTGGAGCGTCTCTATCTGGTTGGCCGGCCCGATGACGGTGAGCTTCTTGGTCGACTCCCGGCCCATCAGCCGGTCCAGAAAGCTCGCGTCGGCGGCCTCCGAGCGCGGGTAGGTCTCGATCTCCAGCCCGGTGAACTCGTCCGGACTGATCTCGGTCATCGTCACCTCGATGAGCCGGGACTCCTCGTCCGGGGAGAGCCCCTGTTCCAGCACCACGATGTTGCCGTCTCTGACGCCGTCGAGGATCAGCCGGATCTTCTCCATCGACGTGAGCCCGTCCATCCGTTCGCCGCTGATGAGGTCGATGCGGACCCCTTCCTGCGATCTGGCTCCTGCCATCCTGTCACCCGAAGTGGTCCGCGATGTGGTCGTACACCTCGTCCATGTTGTCGCCCTCGAGGGCCGACAGGGGGACGGTCTCGTGTTGGGGGAACGCGTTCCTGATCCGCTGGACCGACGACTCCTCCAGGTCGGTCTTGTTCGCGAGGATCAGGACCGGCAGGTCGCGGCTCTCGACGATGCCGATCAGCATCGTGTTCACC
>CAZMWG010000137.1:0-5110 GCA_964569925.1 uncultured Halobacteriales archaeon
TCGTCATGTCCTCGAAGTTCCTGGGCAGCGACGTCAACTACGCCTGGCCCGGCTCGGAGATGGCGGTGCTCGGTCCCCGCGGCGCGGTCAACATCCTCTACCGGGACGAGATCGCCGCCGCCGAGGACCCGGAGGCCCGTCGCCAGGAGCTGATGGACGAGTTCCGCGAGGAGTTCGCCAACCCCTACGGCCCCGCCCGCCGGGGCTACCTGGACGACGTGATCGAGCCCGCCGACACCCGGAGCCGGCTGATCGACGACCTGGAGGTGCTGTCGCGCAAGCGCGAGGACACCCCGCCGAAGGACCACGGCAACATCCCGCTATGACGACCACGCCCGATCCGCCCGACTCCGGGGCCGATCCCGACGCCGAGACGGTTCGGCTCCGCGAGGACGCGACGCTCTCGCTGCCGGCCGA
The DNA here is from genome assembly GCA_964569925.1 of uncultured Halobacteriales archaeon. Lineage (GTDB taxonomy): Archaea > Halobacteriota > Halobacteria > Halobacteriales > Haloarculaceae > CAZMWG01. Next base: position 418 of record CAZMWG010000137.1, read on the forward strand.
CGCGACGCCGGAGGAGGCGGCGGCCATCGCCGCGGCGATCGGCGCCCACCTGGAGGACCGTCGGCGGGCCGCCGCCGCGGCGGCCGCCGCGAGCGACGACGAGCCCGAACGGGCCGACCCGTGGACGCTCGCGGGGCGGCTGCGCGCCCAGGGCAAGCGCCGCTGGCCCGAGGACGTCGAGCGCGGCGAGGAGTGGCGCGCCGCGGCGCGGTCGTTCTAGCTAGGCGTGGAAGCTCTCGAGGATCTCCAGGCCGCGGGCGGTCCTGAGAAACTCCGCGGTCCGCCCCTCCGTGTCACAGCCCTCACACCGGAACTCCTCCGACGGTTCGGGGAGGTCGGCGACCGTCTCCTCCCAGTCTCTGCCGCAGTCCGGACAGACCAGTTCCACCCAGGACTCCTGCATACGACGCAGTTCCCGCCGGCCCGTCAAGTAGTTTGCCCGGGTTCCCGACGAGCGGGGACGGCCCGCTCGGTGGCCGACCGGGCTGTCGCGAGACCGGCTCTCTCGCTCGACCTTTCGGGATCTCGGGGAGCGCTGGGACCGCTCTCCGCTCCGCCGCCGGGAGGCGGTCGGTCCGCGTCGAAAAGACCGTGAACGACACCGCTACGGCCGGGCTCGGGGCCTTCCGCCTTCGGTGGTGTTTTGTCGGTCGGCGTTGCACGGGACGGTATGAATTTGCACGCCAGAGAGATTAGCCAGGACGTGCGGGAGCTGGGGGAGCTCCTCGGAGACGTGCTGGAGACCCAGACCTCGACGGAGGCGTTCGAGACGGTCGAGTCGATCAGGACCGCGTCGATCGACTACCGGCGGGGCGAGGCGGAGGACCGCGAGGCGGTGCGTCGGACGCTCGACAGGCTCACGCCCGAGATGCAGGACGTGGTCGCCCGGGCGTTCACGACGTACTTCGAGCTGATCAACCTCGCCGAGGAACGGGAGCGGGTCAGGGAGACACGCGAGGGGAGCCAGGCGGGCACCCTGGAGGACAGCGTCCGCGAGGCGGTCGAGACCCTCGCCGAGGACGAGGCCGACGCGGCGACCGTCGAGGGCGTCCTCGAGGACGTCCTGATCCAGCCGACGTTCACCGCCCACCCGACGGAGGCCCGCCGGAAGACGGTGAAATCGAAGCTCAGGTCGGTGGCGGCCGACCTGGAGACCATGGACGAGGTGCGGCTCACCGACCGCGAGGAGGGCCGCGTCGAGCGGGACCTCGCGGCGGAGGTGACGAGCCTCTGGCAGACACCCCAGGTCCGGGACCGCCGGCCGGAGGTCACCGACGAGGCGCTCAACGTCCAGTGGTACATGGAGAACGTCCTGTTCGACGTGATCGACCGGGTGTACGACGAGCTGGAGTCGGCGCTGGACGCCGAGTACGACGACGGGGAGATAGAGGTCCCGAAGCTGTACGAGTTCCGCTCGTGGGCCGGCTCGGACCGGGACGGCAACCCCTTCGTCACCCCGGAGATCACCGAGGAGACGCTCGACCGCCAGCGCGAGACGGTGTTGCCGATGTACCGGGACCGGTTGAAGGAGCTGTCGGGCGTGCTCAGCCAGGACGCGAGCAACCTCGAGACCAGTGACGCCTTCGAGGAGCGGCTGGCCGAACACGAGGAGCAGCTCCCGGGCGTCGCCACGGAGGCCAAGGAGCGGTACCCGGACGAGCCGTTCCGCCAGAAGCTGAAGCTGATGCGCGAGTCCGTGCTCCGGGTCGGGGACGTCCGCTCGGGCGGCTACGACGACCCCGACGAGCTGATCGCCGATCTCCGGTCGATGGCGGCCGAGCTCCGTGACAACGACGCGGGCGTGGTGGCACAGGCCCACGTGGACCCGCTGGTGCGGCGGGTGGACACCTTCGGCTTCACGATGGCGAGTCTCGACCTGCGGGACCACCGCCAGATGCACACCGACGCCATCGACGAGACGCTGGCCCGCGAGGGGGTCGACTACAAGGACCACGACGAGGCGGGCCGCGTCGAACTGCTGACCGACGCGATCCTCCAGGACGACCGGATCGTCGACATGGAGGACACGGAGGGGCTGTCCGACGACGCCGAGCGGGTGATCCGGCGGTTCCGCAAGACCGCCGACTGGCAGAAGGAGTACGGCGTCGACGCCATCGACACCTACTGTATCAGCTGGTGTGAGGAGCCCTCCCACGTGCTGGAGGTGCTCTTCCTGGCGGACCAGGCCGGCATCGTCGACCTGCCCAACTACTGTGGGCTGGACATCGTCCCGCTGCTGGAGTCGAAGTACGCGCTGGACGGCGCCCGCCGGATCATGGGGACGCTGTTCGAGAACGAGGCCTACGAGCAGGCCCTGGCGGCCCGGGGCGGCGTCCAGGAGATCATGCTGGGCTACTCGGACTCCAACAAGGAGAACGGGTTTCTGGCGGCCAACTGGAGCCTCTACCGCAACCAGAAGCGGCTGGCCGACATCACGGACGACTTCGAGGTGGACCTGCGCCTGTTCCACGGCCGCGGCGGCTCCATCTCGCGGGGCGGGGGCCCGATGAACGACGCGATGCTGGCCCTGCCCAACGAGACCGTCTCCGGCCAGATCAAGTTCACCGAGCAGGGCGAGGCCATCGCCGAGAAGTACGCCAACCCCGACATCGCGGAGCGCAACCTCGAACAGATGCTCAACGCCCAGATCCGGGCCCGACACAACGCCCTGGAGGAGCCCGTCGAGGAGATCCCCGAGGAGTGGGAGACCGCGATGGAGACGGCCTCGGCGGCGGCCCGCGAGGAGTACCGCGACCTGCTGGAGGCCGACGGCTTCGTGGAGTACTTCGAGCAGGCCACCCCGATCACGGTGATCGAGAACCTCAACATGGGGTCGCGGCCGGCCTCCCGCAGCGAGGACCGGTCGGTCGAGGACCTGCGTGCCATCCCGTGGGTGTTCTCCTGGACCCAGGCCCGCTGTATCGTCCCGGGCTGGTACTCCGTCGCGACCGGCCTGCGGGCGTACCTCGACGAGGGGGGCGACCTCGACACGCTCCGGCGGATGTACGAGGAGTGGCCCTTCTTCCGGACGAAACTCGACAACGTGGCGCTGGCGCTGGCACGCTCGGACATGGACATCGCCGAGGAGTACGCGGGGCTCGCCGACGCCGACCTCCGCGAACAGCTGTTCCCGCGGATCCGCTCGGAGTACGAGGAGGCGGTCGACCTGGTGACCGAGATCACCGACCGGGAGGGAGTGTTGGGCCGCGAGTGGCTCCAGGAGAACCTCGAACGGCGCAACCCCTACGTGGACCCGCTGAACCTGCTGCAGGTCCGCTTGCTGGCACAGTCTCACCTCACCGAGACCGAACAGCGGACCCTCCGGCTCACCGTCCAGGGGATCGCCGCCGGCATGAAGAACACCGGGTAGGACCCGGACCACCGACCGCTCGTCCGAGCCACGGCGGGTCCGGTAGCCGGCAGCTCGTTCGGAGGAAGGCCGGACCGGTCGCTGTCCGGCGATCCCACCCGGCGTGTGATCTGAACGTTCGTCCAGTAACCGACCCCGCCGATCGCCGGGTTTTATCAGCGGGGGCGTCGACCCCGATCCATGGCGCTCAAACGGCTCCTCCTGGCGATCGGACCGAACGACAAGAACCGGGTCGACGCGCTCGCGGCGACCGTCGAGGACGTCGCGGGGCCGGCCGACGCGGCCGTCACCCTCGTCCACGTGTTCACCGACGAGGAGTACGAGGAGGCCGTCTCGGGGCTCGACTTCGACGACCCGACCGACGCGGGCCCGGACGACGTCGCCGCGCGCCACTCCGCGGTCCGCGAGATCGTCGACCGCCTGCAGGAGGCCGGTCTCAAGGTCGAGGTCCGGGGGAACGTCGGTCCCCACGGCGAGGGGATCGTCGACGTGGCCGGCGGGATCGACGCGGACATGATCGTCGTCGGCGGTCGCAAGCGCTCGCCCACCGGCAAGGCCGTCTTCGGCTCCACCGCACAGGAGGTCATGCTCGAGGCTCCCTGTCCGGTGACGTTCGTCCGCGCGGACTGACGCCGCCCGGGGCTACTCCACCAGCGCCGTCTCCAGCACCTCGAGCGGGTGGCGGATCTCGTAGCCGGTGCCGTGTTCCATCTGCATCGCGCAGGTGGGACACTCCGTCATCCCGGTCTCGCCCTCGGCAGTCTCCATGTGGTCGAACATCTCCTCGCCGATGGCCATCGACTTCTCGTACTTCTCGGCCTTCCAGCCGTAGGTGCCGGAGATGCCCGAACAGGAGTCGCCGACGTCCTCGACCGTGACGCCGTCGAGTTCCCGGAACAGCTCCAGCGCCTGCCGTTCGAGCCCCTGGTTGCGGGCGTGACAGGGGGCGTGGTAGGCCAGGTCCGGCCCCTCGACCTCGGCGTCTCCGATCGCACCCCGCAGGTCCTCGTGGATCCGCAGGTACTCCAGGGCCTCGAAGGTGTTCGCGGCGACCCGCTCGGTCCCCTCGAAGTCGAACAGTTCCGGGTACTCCTGGCGCAGGGCCATCGAACAGGAGGTGCACGAACAGACGGCGTCGTACCCCTCGTCGATCAGGTCCCCGAGCGAGGAGACGTTGACCTCGGCGGCCCGCTCGGCGTCTCCCAGCATCCCGTTGGCGAACATCGGGGTGCCGGAACAGCGCTGCTCGGGGACGACCACCTCGTAGCCGAACGACTCGTACACCCGCACCAGCGCCTTCGCCACCTCGGGCGTGTTGTAGTT
>CAZMWG010000137.1:5120-8029 GCA_964569925.1 uncultured Halobacteriales archaeon
CGAGTAACAGCCGTGGAAGTAGGCCACCCGCTTGTCCTCGGATCGGACGGCCGACCCGCCCCGCTCGACCCACCACTCGCGGAACGTCTGCCCGGCGAACGCGGGGAACTCGCGCTCGGCGGTGATCCCCAGCGTCTTCTCGTTGAGCCACTGGACGACCGAGTTGTTCAAGGCGACGTTGGCCAGACGGGGGACGCGGCTCCCGATCTCCGCGAAGACCCGGTAGTTGGCGAGGATCCGGTTGCGCCAGTAGGTCGGGGAGAGCCGCGACATCTGTTCGTTCACGTACTCCCCGCGGGCGGTGTTGTGCATCTCGGAGAGGGGGACCCCCGAGGGACAGGTCTCGTCACAGCGCATACAGTTCGAGCAGTCGGTGATCGAGTCGTCGATCGCGTGCTCGCCGTCGTTCTGCTTGAGGCGCCACTGCTCTGGCCCCTGGAACTTCGGCCCCGGGAAGTCGTCGTCGACCTCGGCGACCGGACAGCTCGTGTCGCAGCTCGAACACTTGTAACAGGAGTCCGCGCCGGGCCGGAGGTCCGGGGCGCCCTCCGGGCCCGCCTGGTCGTGTTCGTCGCCCGGTTCGGGGAAGACCTGCACCGGGAACTCGTCGTCGCCGGCGTCGGGACCGGCGGCGTCGGTGCTCGCGTCGTCGGGTCGGTGTGCGTCGCTCATGGGAGAGTCCTGGCCGCGTCGGTGCCCGCGGCGTGGCCGGTCGCGATCGAGACGCCCGCGCCGGAGCGTTCGGCGGCGAAGTCGTAGCCGCCCAGCACGCTCCCCGCGGCGCGGAGGTTGTCGAACTCGGGGTTCCCGTGCCGGTCTCGGGGGCGCAACCCCTCGTCGGGGTCGACGCCGAACCGGGCGAACGGGTGCTCGCCGTACAGGTCGTCGGCGAACCAGTCGTAGCGGTCCGCCGGCGCGGGGACGTGACAGCCGAAGACCGGTTCGTGGACGGCCTCCCGGTCGGAGTCGACGCCCTTGCCGACGAGTCCGCCCGTCGCCACCACGTACTGGTCGGCGGCGTAGGGTACCCGGGCGCCGTTGCGCTCGACGAGGACGTGGTCGATCCGGTCCCCGTCGGCGGTCTCGTAGTCCACCACCGGGTTGCCGCTCTCGACGCTCGCGCCCGACCGGGTGAGCGCCGCGTACAGACGGTCGGCGAGGCGGTTCCCCGGCAGCGACGGCGGCCCGGTGGGCACCTCGAAGACGTCGGCGCCGAGTTCGTCGGCCAGCGCCCCGCGGACCTCGGCCGGCCGGTCCCGGCCCAGCAGCGCCGGGAAGCCGACCCGCTCGTGGTCCCCGAGGTGCGGGGCGACGCGCTCGGCCAGGGCGCGACGGGCGCCCGTCCGGGTCCCGTCGACGGCCACCTCGTCGTCGCCGTCGAGCAGGCTCGCGTAGCGGGTGATCGCCGCGTCCGCGCGCAACTCGCCCGGAAACGGTATCGTCACGCCGTCGGCGTCGAACGGGACGCCGGCGGCGGCGAGGTGGTCGGCGGCCATCGGCGCGTCGAAGTCGACGACGGTCTCGAACCCCACCAGCAGCGTCTCGCGGTCGGCGCTTGCCAGCCCCGGCGCGACCGCCTCGGGGTAGCGGGCGGTGGGCTTGACGGTTCCGCCGTGGGTGGGCACCAGCGCGTTCCGGTCCGTGTGACCGCCCAGGTAGCCGGGGACGACCTCGTCGAACAGCGCCAGGGCGGTCCGGACGCGGTCCGGGCCGACGATCCGGTAGGGGTGGGAGGCGGGGAGCTCCGGGATGGCCGCCCACGGGTCGGCGACCGTCTCCCCGTCGTGGCGCCCGAGCAGGTCGATCAGACCCGTGGCCTGCGGGAGGGTGCTCTCCTTGGCCGAGACCAGCCGTACGTGGGCGCCCTCACGGGCGGCGGCGATCGCCGCGGTCGTCCCCGCGATCCCGCCGCCGATCACCAGCACCTCAGAGTCGATCGCCATCGGTCCCTCCGTCGGCCCCGCGGCGGTCGGGTGCCGTCGCGTCGTCGGTCGTCCCGCCGTCGGTCGCCGCGGTCGTTCCCGAATCGGGGCCGGTCGCGGCCCCGGGGCCGGCGTCGAACGCCCCGTAGTCCAGGTCGTCCCCGTCGGCGGGGTCGGCGTCCCGGGACTGGGTGGTGGTCCAGATCGCGTAGCTGAGCATCGCCTGCGACAGCTGTTCGCCCCAGAGAGCGTGGCGCTGGCCGCGCCAGCGCTCGGAGAGCAGGTCGTCCCAGGACTCCCGGACGGTGACCTCGTCGTAGTCGCGGTACAGCTCCGAGGCCAGCCGGTGGGCACAGAACCCGCCCTGGCAGTTGCCCATCGTCGCGCGGGTCCGGATGCGGACGCCGTCGAGGTCCGTCCCGGCGCCGTCGACCGCGTCCCGCACCTCCGCGCGGGTGACCGCCTCGCAGGCACACAGCGTCGGGTTGGGCTCGTCGACGTCGAGTACCGCCTCGGCCCGCGAGCCCAGCCGCTCGACGCTGCGCCGGCCCACGGGCGACCGCAGGCCGAACTCGTCCATGTAGTCGCACAACAGGTCGAACTCCTCGCTGCCCGGGAGCGGTTCGTCGGCGGTGCGACAGCGGGCGTCGACGCCGAACCGGTCACAGACGTGGTCGGCGACCGCCTCGGCCATCATCCGGTAGGTGGTGAGCTTCCCGCCGACGATGGTGGTCAGCCCGGCCAGCCCGTCCCGGTCGGCGTGGTCCAGCAGGAAGTAGTCCCGCGTGATGTCCGTCGGGTCGTCGGTGCCGGTCTCCGGGGGCTCGTACAGCGGGCGCACCCCCCAGAACGAGCGGATCGTCCGGGCCTCCGTCAGGGAGGGCACCAGCTCCGACAGTTCGTCGATCATCAGGTCCACCTCCCAGCGCTCCTCGGGGTACTCCTCCGGGTCGTCGACCTCGACGTCGGTGGTCCCGAGGATGGCGG
>CAZMWG010000138.1:0-7800 GCA_964569925.1 uncultured Halobacteriales archaeon
CGTTGTACGAGTACTCGCCGTCGTACCCCTCGATGTCGCCGACGGAGTTCTCCGGGATCACGCCGAACGCGCCGCCGGCGATCTGGTCGAGCGCGCCGTGGAACGCCTGTTCCAGCGTGAACCGGAACGTGTAGTCGTCGACGGCCTCGACCGCCAGCGTGTCCGGGACGATCCGCGAGGTCTCCTCGCCGTCCTGGGTGACCGTCTCGGTCTCGTGGGCGATCGTGAACGTCGAGCCGACGATGTCGTCGGCGTTCCGGGAGTTCGAGGACTCGGCCAGCCGCCGCCAGGAGTACACCCAGTCCTGGGCGGTCATCTCCTGCCCGTCGTGGAAGCTCACGCCCTCCTTCAGCTGGAAGGTGTAGGTCCGGCCACCGTTGCTGATCTCCCAGTCCTCGGCCAGCATCGGCTGGGGCGGCAGGTCGCCGTCCGGGAAGAAGAGCAGCGACTGCTGGTACTGGTTGTAGCCGGCACCCGACCCCTTCGCGTTGATCGGGTCGAGCGTCTGGACCGGCCCCGGCGACGCCAGCCGGAGGGTCCCGCCCTGCGAGGGCTCGGCCGTCTCGGTGTCGGCCTCGGTCTCGGTCTCGGAGTCGCCGCCGGACTCCATCGAGGTCTCGGTCTCCGTCGCCGTGCTCTCGTCGGGCGCGTTGTTCCCCGAGCAGCCGGCCAGGGCCACGGCACTGCCGGTCCCGGCGAGCTTGAGGAACTTTCGACGTGTGCTCTTATCGCTCATCGTCCGGTGATCCGTTCATCGACAAAAATCCCTTGCTAATACTCGTATATATCTGTACGTACGAAGGTGCCGGATACACCGACGTTACTGATAGGTAGTAGTTTCTATATATCCCGATACTGAGACCGGCGGACACGGTCACGCCGGTGACCCGGTCTCCGACGGCCGAGACGACGAGTTCATCACGGTGGCTCCGGACGCTACTGTCGATGTCAACAGAGACGCCCCGCTCGGGGCAGCTCGTGGCCCGTCTCGAGGGACCGACCGCCGACGACCGGACCGTCCTGGCCGTCGTGGCGGACCCCCACGTCGCGACCCGGGCGGAGGGGACGATGAAGCTGTTCGAGCACACGGAGGGGTCGTTCCGGGCCGCGCTGGAAGACGCCGCCGCCCGGGACGTCGACGCCGTGCTGTCGGTCGGCGACCTCACGAAGGACGGGGAGCCGTGGAACTACGCGGCCGTCGACGACGCGCTCGCGGACCTGGACGTGCCGTTCCACGCCGTCCCCGGCAACCACGACGTCCCGAAGGCCCGGGACGAACACGAGACGCCGCCGGTCGCCGAGTTCGAGGACCGCTACACGCCGGGCGGGCTCCCCTTTCACGAGCGGGTCGGCGGTGTCGACGTCCTGGGGGTCAACAGCGCCGGGGACGCCGACCACCTGTTCGACAGCCACGACGGGCGTGTCCCCGACGACCAACTGGAGTGGCTCGCCGAGCGGATCGACGCGGTCGAGAGCCCGCTCGTGCTCGCACACCACAACACCGAGGAGATGGCGGACCAGTTGCGCGAGTACCGCGACGCCCACGAGCCCGAGATGGCCATCCCGCCGGTCACCCGCGACCCCGACGCCTTCGCGGACGCCCTGGCCGGCGCCCCGCTCGTGCTCACCGGCCACCTCCACCTCCCGTCGGCCGCCCGGACGGGCGACACCTGGGAGGTGATGGCTCCGACCACCTGCTCGTTCCCCCAGTCGTACCTGGTCGTGACCGTCGGTCCCGAGGGCACGGACATAGAGTTGGTCCCGGTCGCGAACCGCGCCGGCCTCTCGGAGGGGTACAAGACCCGCTCCTCGGACTCGGTCACCTCCGGCGGGCTGACGGCGCTGGCCTCGATTCGGCTCGCGGAGTTCCCGCTCGTCGAGGAACGGTAGACCGCCCGCGGACCCCCGGAGGACCCCCCCTCACTCTCGCGAGACGCTGAGGTCCCGCATCGGCGCGTCGCAGTCCGAGCAGGTGTCCGGGTGACTCTCTGCGCGCGTACGGTCGCCACAGTCCGTACACTCGTAGAGGTACGGCGGGTCCGGACTGTACGGATCGACGCTCTGTTGTCCCATGTCAGCATGGAGCGGCGATTGGCTTGAAAAGCCTTCGTTCGTCGTCGGTTCGCTGCCGATACTGGGGAACGAACCCGAACAGGTAGACGATCGTCCAGTCTCGCGTTCCGGCGTCTCCGGGGTGCCGCCCCGACGGCCGCTACCGAGTCCGCCGCCGACCGGTGCCCCCCTCCCGGAATCGCCCCGCTGCGAGGGTCCGCCGGGGTCCACACACCGCCGATCCCCGCCCTCGGGGGACCGTCGGGACCGGCGATGGTGACCCGAGACCGGACCTCGAGGGGCCCCCCACCACAAACGGCAAGGAACCCCCCAGCGCATACACGACCCATGCACCACCCCGGACCACCGCGGTTCGTGGCCGTCGGCGACGAGGTAGAGCTGGCACCCCGTGACCCCGATCCGGCGGCGACCTACGGCTGGCGGGTCGTCGAGGCGCCGTCGTCCTCGACGGCCGCGGTCGGGGACGATCCGGTCGAACGGCTACTCCCCGACGCCCCCGGCCGCTACGTCGTGGAACTGACCGCGCCCGACGGCACCCACCGACAGACGGTCCGGGCGTTCCCGGGCCACCTGGCGTCGCGGCCGGCCGACGAGACCTTCGCCAGTTCGGGCGGCGTCGGCGGCGACGGCGAGCCGGGGATCCTCGACGCGGCCGGGGAGTCGGTGTCGGGCCGCGGCGATCCGGACGACGGCGACGGCGGCGGCCGGCCGCGGGTCCGCCTGGACGCGACCGTCGAGGAGGGAGCCGTCATCGTGCGGGCGACGCCCCGTCCACACCCCGACAGCGCCGAGCGCCCCGTCGACTTGGACGTCGAGTTCCTGCTGGACGACCGGGACGGCGTGGAGCGTGGCGACGTGACCGTCGAGCGGGGCCGGTTGCGGGTCCCGACCGACGTCCTCTCGGACCGCCTGCGGGTGTACGGCGTCGCCGTGGGGACCGACGGGTACAGCGTCCCCGACGCGGTCTCGATCACCCGCGGGGACGGCGACGGAGGTGGGGGTACCACCGCCCGGATCACGACCGACCGGCCCTACGAGCCGCCCGCGTGGGCGGGGGACGGGGTCATCTACGAGGTGTACGTCCGGACGTTCCCGGGCGAGGACCACGACGACGGGGACGGCCGCTCCGTGTTCGACGTGATCCGGGACCGACTCGACTACATCGAGGGGCTGGGCGTCGACGCGCTCTGGCTGTCGCCGGTGCTCCAGAACGACGACTTCCGGCACGGCTACAACGTCACCGACTTCTTCTCGATCGCGGCGGACCTGGGCACTCGAGAGGGCTACGAGCGGCTGATCGAGGCCGCCCACGACCGGGGTATGCGGGTACTGTTCGACCTGGTCTGTAACCACACCGCACGAGACCACCCGTACTTCCGCGCGGCGGTGTCGGACCCCGACAGCGACTACCGGGAGTGGTACGAGTGGCGCGGTCCCGACGAGCCCGAGACGTACTTCGACTGGCCGTACATCGCGAACCTGAACTTCGATCACCTGCCGGTCCGGCGACACCTGCTGGACGCCGTGGACGAGTGGGCGCCGCTCGTCGACGGCTTCCGGTGTGACATGGCGTGGGCGGTGCCCGAGGGGTTCTGGCGGGAGATCCGCGACCGGACGAAGGCCGAGGACGAGGAGTTTCTCCTGCTGGACGAGACCATCCCCTACGTGGCGGACTTCCACGGCGCGCTGTTCGACGTCCACTTCGATCCGACCGTCTACGACGCCCTGCGGCGGGTCGGGGGCGGGACGACCCCCGCGTCGTACCTGATCGAGGCCGTCGGGGAGCGCGGGCGGGCCGGGTTCCCCGACCACGCCGGCTTCATGCTGTACGCCGAGAACCACGACGAGAGCCGCTACGTCGAGGACCACGGGACCGCCGCCGCCCGGGCCGCGCTGGGGGCGACGTTCACCCTCCCCGGGGCGCCGATGGTCTACGCCGGCCAGGAGTTCGGCGAGCGGACGAAACGCGACGACCTCTCCTGGGACGAGGCCGACGAACGGCTGCGCGAGCACGTCCGCCATCTGGCCGACATCCGGGAACACGACGCGCTCGCGGCCGACGCCGGCCTGCGCGAACTCGACCGCGAGGTGGCGGGGGTCGACCCCGACCGGGTGGTCGCCTACGAGCGGACCGCGCCCGGCGGGGAGACCGTCGCCGTGGTCCTGAACTTCGCCGCCGAACCGGCGACCGTCTCCGTCGACGTGAACGCCGGCGACCGCGACCTGGTCACCGGGGAACGGGTCCGGACCGACGGGGGACTCCGGGTGGGAGACGTCGTCGTCGTCGAGGCGGCGTAGCCGGTCGGCCCGGCGACCGGGTGGTCGTCGCGCCAGCGCGTCCAGCCTCAGAGCCCCGGAGACGGGCGCTCGGGACGGTTCCCTCGACCCGAAGAATAAGGATCGATCGTTGAGAACGGCGACGGGAGGGGACTGTTCGTCGATCTTTCGGCCGTATCGTCGACCGGACGTGGAGATCCGGGGGGGTCACGCGGCGTTCGAAGTATCGAGATTTATGGTCGGCTACGTACTGGAGGAGGTATGCGGCTGACCACGGCGCTCAACGAGTACAAGCGGGCTCGGTCCGAGCGGTTCCCCGAGGAGAACAGGACCACCGCGGGCGCCTTCTCGGGCTACCGCGACCGCCTGGTCCACGTCGACCGGGACGGCTCGCTGCGGGACTACTCCTCGCCGCTGTCGGGGCTGTACGGCATCGACCGCTCGCAACTCGGCATCCGGACGGCGGCGGGAACCGACTGGTTCGCGGACCTGGAGACGATCCGCCAGCACTACTACCGCGACACGCGACTGGTGGAGACCGAGTACGACGCCGGGAACTTCACCGTCCACCAGTACGACCTGACGCTGGGCGAGGCCCACGTCACCCACGTGGAACTGCGGGGTCAGGTGCCCGGCGACGCCCGTCTGGTCGCCTTCCTGACCCTGGCGCCGGAGGGCCAGGAGGGCGGGGTGGGCGCGTTGATCCACGACGACGGCGGGCCCGACGGGTCGAAGGCCCTGGAGGTGTACCACCGGCGGGAGCACGACTACGTCGCCGCCTCGACCGGGCTGAACGGGGTCTACGGCCAGCGCCCGGAACGGTTCGACGAGATACTCGACGGGAACCCGGTGGAGTTCCCCCGGGGCGAGGGCGGCCAGCCCTACGACGCGACCCGGCTCAGCGGGGACTTCGTCGTGACGGCGCCCCTGGAGCGCGAGGGCCGGGGCGACCGGGCGACGCTCGTGACACAGCTCTCGGACCACCGCGACACGGACCGGGGGACCGCGCTCGCGGACCTGCGCCGGTACGCGCTGGACCACGCGGGCGCCGACGCGATCAGGGCGGCGGCCCGCGATCGGACGCCGGTTGACGTGCCGGAGTCGACCCCGCGCCGGTCGCTGGTCCGGACGGACCTCCGGGTGGCGGACCTCCTGGAGTCCCCCGAGGGCGCCCGGATCGCCGGCCCGGAGTTCGACCCCCACTTCGCCAACTCCGGGGGGTACGGCTACGTCTGGTTCCGGGACGACGCCGAGGTGGCGACCCACCTCCTGCGGGCCGGCGATCGGCTCGGCGTCGACGTCGACCGGACGCTGGAACGCAGCGCGCGCTTCCACTGCCGGACGCAGTCGCCCGACGGCACCTGGCCCCACCGGGTGTGGGCGACCGACGGCTCGCTGGCGCCGGGGTGGGCGAACGCCAACGTCGAGCGCAACGAGGACTCCCTGGAGTACCAGGCCGACCAGACGGCGACGGTGACCGCCTTCCTGGCGACGCTGCTGCGCGAGCGCCACGGGGAACTGCCCGACGACCTCGCCACGGAGATCCGCGAGACGGTGGTCGCCGCGGTCGACACGCTGATCGACGGGCTCGACGACAACGGCTACCCGGCGCCCTGTCAGAACCTCTGGGAGGACGCCACCGGACAGTTCACCCACACGGCGGCGACCTTCCTGCAGGCGCTGGCCGCGGTGGCCCGTGCGCCGGTGCGCCACCCGCTGCGCGAGCGGGCGACGGCGGCCGCCGACCGGGTGTACGAGGCCGTCGAGGCGGTCTGGGACGGCGAGCGCGGACGCTACCCCAACCGGCTCGTGGACGGCGAACCCGACTACGGGCTCGACGTCGCGACGCTGTCGCTGGTCGGGGCCGTCCGCGAGTACGGACGGGTCGACGAGGTGACCGTGGCCGACGACCGGATCGAGCGGCTGGCCGAACACGTCAGCGAGACCCTGGACGGCCTGTTCCGCAACCCACGCGGGGGCCCGGTCGCCGGACTCGTCCGCTACGAGGGCGACGCGTGGCGCCGTGCGGACCAGGACGAGGAGAAGGTGTGGTCCGTCGCCACCGCCATGGGCGCGGTCGGCGCCGCGCGGATCGGCACCGCGCTCGAGGAGCGTGACATGAACGGCGAGGCCTACCTCGGCCGGGCCGCCGACCTGTACGGACTGCTCGGCGACGACGGGCCGCTGACCGCCGAGTCGGGCTTTCTGGCCGAACAGGCCTTCGACGACGGCGAACTCGACAGCGCGACGCCGCTGGGGTGGTCCCACGCACTGCGCCTGCGGGCGACGGCGATCCTGGCCGACGCGGACGCGCTGCCGGCCCGCGGGACCGACATCCGGGGGCCGCCCGAGCGCCCCCGCTGGACCACCGGCGAGAAGTACGGCCTGGGCACCGCCGCCGACCACGGCGCCGAGGACCCCTCGCGGGTGTGGTTCACGCTCACCGAGGGGGCGCTCACCGAGGCTCGGTTCCCCCGGGTCGACCTGATGAACCTGCGGACGCTTGACTTCCTCGTCGACGCCCGCGACGACGACGAGTACACCGTCCGCACCCACAACGAGTCACGCACCGACGACGACACCGTCGAGCGCCGCGTCGAACCGGTCGCCGACGAGTCGCTGTCCTTCCGGCACGTCTTCGAGGAGAACGGCGACGGCCGAGGTCACGAGTGGCGGCTGGTCGTGGAGTACGCCACGGACCCCGAACACGACGCGCTGGTCGCGGACGTGAGCTTCGAGGCCGCCGACGGCGACTACCAGGTGTTCGCCGTCGCGGACACCGCGCCGGCGAACTCGGGGCGGTCCGACCGCGGCCTGCGCCTGGGCAGCGAGGGCGCCTACCACCTGGCCGCCCGCGACCCGACGGCCTACACCGGCGAGACCGACGACCCGCTGCTGGTCGACGAGAACGGGGAGGGCTACTCCGTGGCGCTCGCGATGGCCGCCGCCGACCGGTTCGACTGGGCGACCGTCGGGGTCGCCGGCAGCGACCGCCTGCGGGGGCTGTTCTCCGAGGGCGAGTTGCCCGACCCGCGCGAGACCGCCGACGACGAGAGCGTGGTCCTGGTGGGCCGGCTGGGAACCGGCGACCGCGTCGACTCCGAGGTGGCGCTGGGGTTCGCCCGTGCCGCCGACACCGCGGCGGCGCTGGGCGAGGCCGACGGCGCGCTCGAACGGGGCTTCGAGACCGTCCGCACCGAGTACGCCGACGGCTGGCGGGACTTCCTCGCGGACAAGCCTCTCCCCGACTCGGTGGCCGACGACGAGGCCCTGGCCGCCCAGTACCGGACCGCCCTGATGAGCCTGGTGGCGGTCTCGGACAAGACCTACCCCGGCGCGTCGATCGCTTCCCCGTCCGTCCCCTGGGGGGAGGCGGTCACCGCCGACGAGGCCAAGGGGTACGGCTACAACTTCGTCTGGTCGCGTGACCTCTACCAGGTGTTCACCGTC
>CAZMWG010000139.1:0-7770 GCA_964569925.1 uncultured Halobacteriales archaeon
GGCTGCGAAACTCGTCGTCGACGACCGCGAGCAGTGTACCCACTCCGGCGAGATCAACGTCCCCTGGTCGCGGGGGCTGCTCTCGGCGACCGATCTCCACGCCGAACTGGGGGCGGTCGTGACGGGCGCGGCCGCCGGCCGCGAACCGGACGACGGGGTCACCGTCTTCGACTCGACTGGCCTCGCGATCCAGGACGTCGCCGCCGCCCACGTCGCCTACGAGCGCGCCGACGCCGCCGGCGACGGCACCGGCTTCCGGCTCGTCGACACGGAGCTGTAGCCGGCGGCTCGGTCGGCGGGCGTCGCGGTCGCCACCCGCTCGTCCGCGGACCGTCGCCGGCGTGTCGAGGGGTCGGCGAGCCGGCGGGCCGACGTGCAGACGCGTAAACGGCCGGTCAGCGGCGCCGCCGTGGCAGCTTCGACAGCAGCCACACCGCGAGCACGAACGGCGCGAGCGGGAGGAAGAGGACGGCCATCCCGGCGAGCAGCAGCCAGCCGATCGTGTTCATCTCGGCGTCCGGCCGCCCGCGGACGACGTCGGTCACCGTCCGGAGCGGCGGCTTCAGGTCGTCCGTGGCTCCGTCGCTCGTGCTCGACATGGCCGAGCGTAGGTGTCGTCGAAACAAAAGGTCGCCGGCGGCGGGACCGCCGGACTGCGACTGCCCGGGCGCGGGCTACTCCAGGTGGACCGCCGGCCGGAACGGGATCGCCTGTCCGGCTCTCCCGGCGGGGTCGTGGGGGTCGCCGTCCTCGGCGTACACCTCGACGTCGGCGCCGAACTCCTCGGCGAGGAAGCCGGCGGCCGCCTCGTAGGTCTCGCGCTCGTCCAGTCCGACAAGCGCCGCCAGTTCGTCGTCCTCGCGCTCGCGGACGACCTCGATCAGGTCCTGGACGAGGTCGTTCACCGCGTCGCCCCGCCCGCGGAACCGCTCCTCGCTCATCACCCGCCCCATCACCTCGCCGACGTCGGTGCCGGTCTCCCGGACAACGTCGAGCACCGCCCGCTTCCAGTCGGCGGCGACGTAGAGCCGCACGACCTCGGGGTCGGTGTCGGTGACGTCGACGATGTCCCGGACGTCGTCGACCACCCGCTCGACCAGTTCCTCGCGGCCCTCGACGACGGCCGACTCCAGGTCCGGGTCGGGGGTCGGCCACGCGGCGTCCTCCGCTGGTTCGCCGGTCAGGGCCTCGTGGAGTTCGTTCGCCAGGAACGGGACGAACGGCGCCAGCAGGCGCAGGCGAGCCCGCAACACCCGCCGCAGGGTCCAGCGCGCGCCCGGCCGGTCCAGGTCCGTCCGGCGGCGGTACCAGGTCAGGTGCTCCTCGAAGCCGTAGAACGCCGCCTGGCTGGCCGTCCGGGTCTCGTAACGCTCCATGGCCTCCGTCGCGGTCCGGATCGTCGCCTGGAGCTTCGACAGCAGCCACCGGTCGACGTGGCGCAACTCCTCGTCGACGTCCGCCGGCACCTCGGTCTCGACGGTGTCGGTCGCGCGCCGCCAGAACCGCTCTAAGGAGTCACGGACGTCCGCGACCCGGTCGGTGCGCCAGTCGAAGTCCTGCCAGGGTTCCGAGGAGTTCAGGAGGAAGAAGCGGACGGTGTCGGCGCCGTAGCGCTCGACGGCCTCGCCGGGCAGGACCACGTGGCCCTTCGAGGAGGACATCTTCCGGCCCTCCAGCAGCCCCATCCCCATGACGGTGATCCCCTCCGGCCAGCGGGCCTCGCCGAACAGCGCCGCGTGGTGGTAGAGGAAGAAGGTGAGGTGGTTCTGGATCAGGTCGTTGGCCGAGCAGCGCACGTCGACCGGGTACCAGAAGTCCCACTCCTCGCGCAGTTCGGTCGCCCGCTCGTCGGGGTCGGCGACGTCGACCTCGATCCCCTCCGGGGCCTCCTCGCCGTCGGGCCCGTAGAACAGCGTGTCGAAGAAGTCGTCGTCGAGGTCCTCGACGGGGACGTCGTCGATCCGGTGGGCGATCGTGTAGTAGGACATGTAGATCGTCGAGTCGCTCAGCGGCTCGATGACGAACTCCCCGTCCCACGGGAGCCGGGTTCCCAGCCCGAAGTTGCGGATGCAGGGCCACTCCTCCAGCCAGCCGACGGTGTGTTCGTACTGCCCGCGGGTGTTCTCGGGGATCGCCTCCAGACGCTCGACGGCCCGCAGCGCCCGCTCGCGCCAGTCGTCGTCGTTGTACCGCAGGAACCAGGTGTCCTGTTCGGCCACCTCGACGTCGCCGCCACAGCGACAGACCACCGCCTCCGAGAACTCGTACATCGTGTCGAAGGCGTCGCCCGCGTGGTGGTCGCGGTAGCGGTCCCGCACCGCCTCGACGACCGCGCCCGCGAACTCGCCGTAGCTCTCGAGCAGCCGTCCGGAGTGGAACTCGTCCTGGTAGAGGTCGGCGGTGACCTCCTCCAGGGCGGGGTCGTCGCTGCTCTCGATCCCGGCCGCCTGGACGGCGTCCCGGGCCGGCACCTCGCCGTACCCCTCGATCTCCAGGATCGCCACCGGCTCGATCGCCTCGACCGTCGCCGGGTCGATCCCGTACCGCTCGACGCGCTCGGGATCCGCCTGGATCTCCCGCAGGGCGACGTAGTCGTCGGGCGAGTGTGCCGGGACGGACATCACGACGCCGGTGGCGTTGTCGGCGTCGACGAACGTCGCCGGCAGGATCGGCACCTCGTCGCCGGTCACGGGGTTCCGGACCGTCGTCCCGACGACCTCGCTGCCCGGGAACGTGTCCTCGACGGTCACCGCCCGCTCCTGCAGGCGGAACTTCTCGACGGCGTCCCGGGAGATCAGCCACGACTCCCCGTCGACGGTCGCGCGGACGTACTTCGCGTCGGGGTCGACGTAGGCGTTCGTCACCCCCCGGACCGTCTCCGGGCGCAGTGTCGCCATCGGCGCGATCACCTCGTGGCCGTCGACCTCGCCGCCGAAACGCACCAGAGTGTACTCCTGGAACTCCGCCTCCTCGCCCTCCAGCAGGTCGTGGGTGGTGACCGGCTGGTCCTCGTTGGTGCAGTACTTCACCGGGTGCAGTCCCCGCTCCAGCAGCCCCCGCTCGCGCAGCGTCCGGTACTGCCAGGAGACGAACTTCGAGTAGCGGTCGTCGTTGGTGGTGAACTCCCGGCGCCAGTCGATCGACAGCCCCAGACGGCGCATCCCCGCCTCGTAGTGGTTCTCGGCGAAGTAGCGGGCGAAGCCCATCGGCGTCTCCAGTCCCTCGAGTTCGGACTCGGGGACGCCGTAGGTGTCACGCAGCACCGACAGTTGCTCCTCGTCGCCCTCCTTGAGCCGCTCGACCGCGCCGACGATCGGCGTCCCGGTGACGTGCCAGGCGATCGGGAACAGGACGTTGTCTCCACGGAGCCGCCGGTACCGGGCGTAGGCGTCGGGCACCGAGTAGGTGCGACAGTGCCCGATGTGCATCCCGCCGCTGGGGTAGGGGTAGGGCACCGTCACGAACGTCGCGTCCTCGGGGTCCCCCCCGGGGTCGGCCTCGTAGCGCCCCGCCGACTCCCAGCGGTCGCGCCACTTCCCCTCGATCTCCTGAGGCTGGTAGTCCATGTGACGGCTCAGTCGCCCCGAAATCAAAAGCGCTGTCGTTCCGTGGGACCCGGTCCCGATGGGCCCGCCGGCGGTCCCGGACGGCGACGGATCCGGCGTGATCGGTCAGTCGATCGCCGCCAGCCCGGCCTCGGCCAGGTCGCGCAACACCTCCCGGGCGTGGCCGTCCGGCCGGACCCCCTCGTAGACGGCCACTACCTTCCCGTCGGCCAGCACGAAAGTCGTCCGGACGGCCGCGCCCCGCCGGGTCTCGACGCCGAACGCCTCGACGAGTTCCCCGTCGGGGTCGGCCAACAGGTCAAAGGAGAGGCCCTGTTCGGCGGCGAACTCGGCGTGGGAGTCGACGTCGTCCGTCGAGACGCCGTAGACGTCGATCCCGGCCTCCTCGTAGGCGTCGTACTCGGTCTCGAACTGACAGGCCTCCGTCGTACAGCCCGGCGTCCCGTCCCGCGGGTAGAAGTAGACGACCGTCGGGTCGCGCCCGTCGATCCGCACCCGCCGTCCGTCCTGGTCCCGTGCCCCGACCGTCGGCGCCGGCGCTCCGGTGTCGAGTGGCATGGTCGCGGCTACGGCGGGTCACGTCTCGGGTCTTTCGGTGGCTCGACGACCGTCGTGCTCACCGATCCGAGGGCGTCCCGACGGACGACGATCGCCGTCACTCCACGGGGATCTCGGTCCCGTCGCCGTCGGCGTCCTCCTTGGGGAGTTCGACCGTCAGCACGCCGTCGTCGTAGCTCGCGGTGGCCTCCGTCTCGCGGACGGGCTCGGGGAGGGGCACGTCCCGGCTCGCCGTCCCCCGCGGACGCTCCCGGCGGACGTACCGGTCGCCGTCCTCGTCGTCGTCGCCGTCCTCGCTCCGTTCGGCCTCGATCCCGACCGTCCGGCCGTCGCTGACGGTCACGGAGAGGCTCTCGTACCCCGGCAGGTCCGCGCGGAGGACGAACCGGTCACCCCGATCGAGCACGTCGACCGGGACGGCGGCGGTCCCGCCCCCCGGGTCGCTGAACTCGCTGAACTGCTCGAACAGTCGCTCGATGTCGTCGAAGGGCGTGTCGCTCACGCGAGCGGCTACGACGGCCGCCGGGTTCAAACCACGGTCTCGGAGTCGTACGACCCGAGGCGACGGACCCAGCCGTCCTCGGCGATGGCCTCGATGTCGGCCAGCGCGGCCTGGGTGCGCTCCTCGTACAGCCCCGCGGCGACGTCGATGTGGAAGACGTAGTCGCCCAGCCGCTCCCCGCTGGGACGGGACTCGACGCGGGTGAGGTTGATGTCGCGGTCCGCGAACGGCTGCAGGAGCTCCAACAGCAGGCCGGGGTAGTCGACGTTCGGGTAGACGACGAAGGAGGTCTTCGAGCCGGCCTCCGAGGCCGCCGCCGCGGGCGCCACCACCACGAACCGGGTGGCGTTGGAGGTCCGGTCCTGTATGTCCTCCGCGAGCACGCGCAGGTCGTCGCCGGCGTTGTCCGGGTGTGCGATCGCGGCGATCGAGGGGTCCTCGCGGGCGCGCTCGACGCCGCGGGCCGTCGATGCGACCGCCTCCTGCTCCGCCGCCGGGTGTTCGGTCTCCAGGTACGACCGACACTGGGCCAGCGCCTGCGGGTGGCTGGCGACCGTGTCGAACGTCTCCCCCTGTGCCAGCAGCGCGTGGCGGATCGGCGTGACGATCTCCCGGACCACCGCCACCTCGTGGTCGACGAAGGCGTCCAGCGACTCCGTCACCGACCCCTCGATGCTGTTCTCCACCGGCACGACCCCGCGGTCGTGTTCGCCGTCGGCGACCGCCTCGACGATGGCGCCGACCGACTCCGTGAAGGCGATCTCGCCGTCGGCGACCGCCCGCGCGGCGCGGTGGGAGTAGGTGCCGGCGGGCCCCAGCGTGAGCGTCGACATGCTCCACGGTTGGCCGGCCCCGGTTGTAAAGGGTCGCGGTCGGTCGCCCGCCGGCGGCCTCCGCCCGGCGTCGCCCGTTCAGAGCCGGACGACAAGGTACGCCCGGGCCAGCAGGATCGCCAGCCCGCCGCTCAGCGCCACCAGGGCGAGGACGGCGACGGGAACGCCCACCCCGGAGGGGACGTAGGGGTTGCCGCCGCCGGTCGCCCGGGCGTACAGTTCGACGACGTCGCCCCCGCCCAGCCCGAGCGCGAACAGCAGGTCGGTCACGAGGACGGCCAGACCGGCGGTGCCGATCCCGAGCGCGCCGGCGAACTCCTCGACGTTCAGCACGCTGTGGGCCTGTGACTCGCTGAGCGGCGCGTACCGGAGCCGGTAGAGGCCGGCCCCGACCAGCAGCGCCGCGCTCCCGAGCACGCCACACAGGCCCACGAGTCCCATCAACAGCGGCTTGGGCGAGGCCACGAGCGGGTCCGCCGTCGGCAGGAACCCCTCGACGCTCGGCGGGTACAGCGCGTACAGCGGCAGCGTCAGCGCCAGCAGCCCGAGCAGCCCGCTCAGTACAGCGAGCTTCCGCTCCAGCGACCCGCCGACGACGCTGTACCGCTCGACGCGGAGCCGCTCGTACGCCGAGTCGGAGAGGATCCCGGCCGTGATCCGGTCATCGGTCGTCGGGTCCGAGGACATCGATTCGGCCAGGAGTTTCCCGAGCGGTGTTATAGGCTTTTCGTGGCTCCTCTCTCTCGCCCTCGACGGCGAGATCACCGCGGCTCGCGTCGGCTCGCCGGTCTCCAGCCCCGTGGGGCGCCGCGTGACTCTCTCGCCCCCCACGGAGCGCCGCGGACCGCTCCGGTGACGGCGGCGCCACCGGGAAGACGGCGACGCCGGACGGTCGACAGGCGTTTCCCCCGGCCGCCCCTTCGGGTGGACATGAACCCGACCGACGTGGAGACGACGCTGGCGGCGGCGATCCCGGACGCCGAGGTGACCGTCGAGCGGACGCGGGGCGACCACGACGACGACCACCTCGCGGTGACGGTCGTCTCCTCGGCGTTCGCCGGCGAGACGCTGGTCGCTCGCCACCAGCGCGTCCACGACGCCCTGGAGGACCACCTGACGACCGACATCCACGCGATCGAACTGGAGACCTACGCCCCCCGCGAACGGGAGTGACCGGCGCCGGGCGGGTCGACGGGGGTGTCGAACCCGCCCGAGCGGGCCGCGCGCGCCGGAAGGGGTTTGAGGCCGGCGGGCCAACCGATGTCCATGACGTTCGACCCCGAGGAGGGTCTCCCACAGGAGGAGGTCACGGAGCGCGTGGCGGCGGCCATCGAGGACAACGAGGTGGTGCTGTTCATGAAGGGGACGCCGCTGATGCCCCAGTGTGGCTACTCGGACCGGGCGCTGACGCTGCTCGGGCGACACCGCGAGGAGTTCGAGACGGTCGACGTGCTGGAGTCTCTGGAGGAGTACCGGACGGCGCTGGCCGAGCACAGCGGCCGCGAGACGATCCCACAGACGTTCGTCGACGGCGAGTTCGTCGGCGGCAGCGACATCCTCAAACAGCTCGACGAGCGGGGCGACCTCGGCGAGACGCTCGACGTCTCGGCCTGAGCGTCGGTCCGTTCTCTCTCCCCGGGCGGGAGGCGTTTCGCGCCCCGCGAGGACGGCCGCGTCCCGAGGGGGCGTCCGTGGGCTGATGGAAACGCCTAACACGTCCCGGCTCTCCGGTCGGGACGTGTCCGCCGGAACCGACGGCGAGCCCCGCGTGGCCGTCGCGGAGGCCCTGCCGGAGTTCGCCGACGCCTTCCCCTTCGAGCGGTTCAACCGGATGCAGACGGAGGCGCTGCCGGCGCTGCTCTCCCGCGAGGAGAACGTCGTCGTCAGCGCCCCGACCGCCAGCGGCAAGACCGCCCTGGCGGAGGTGGCGATCTGTCGCACCCTCGAGGCCGGGGGGACCGCGCTCTTTCTCGCCCCGCTGCGCGCGCTGACCAACGAGAAGGAACGCGAGTGGGAACGCTTCGAGGAACTGGGCTACTCGGTGTACGTCGTCACCGGCGAGCGGGACCTCTCGCCCCGGCGCGCCGAGCGGGCCGACATCCTCGTGATGACCCCGGAGAAGGCCGACTCCGCGACGCGGAAACACGACTCCAGCCGCTACGGCTTCGTCCGGGACGTCGACTGCTGTGTGATCGACGAGGTCCACCTGCTGGACTCGGACCGCCGCGGGGCGGTCCTCGAGGTGACCGTCGCGCGCCTGCGCCGGCTCTGTGGCCCCCGGATCGTCGCCCTGTCGGCGACGATGCCCAAC
>CAZMWG010000140.1:0-7769 GCA_964569925.1 uncultured Halobacteriales archaeon
CACGACGATGGTGCCGCCGGTCGCCGCGAGCGCCTCCCAGTCGACCGCTGACTCGGGCTTGTCGGGGTCCTCGTGGCCCGTGACGAACGAGACCGACGAGGCGTGGTCGCGGTGGGTCACCGGGAACCCCGCGTACTCGGGGCCGGCGATCGGCGAGGTCACCCCCGGGACGACGGTGAACGGGACGCCCGCCTCCGCCAGGGCGCGCATCTCCTCGCCGCCGCGACCGAACACCGTCGGGTCGCCGCCCTTCAGGCGCACGACGGTCTTCCCCTCGCGGGCCAGTTCGACCAGCCGCTCGTTGGTCGTCGACTGGGCGGTGCGCTCGCCGCCGGCGCGCTTGCCGACGTCCTCGCGGCGCTCCTCGGGAACTGTCTCGATGATCTCCGGCCCCGGGAGCTTGTCGTGCAACACGACGTCCGCGGTGTCGAGCAGCCGGCGGGCCTTCACCGTCAGCAGTTCCGGATCGCCCGGCCCCGAGCCGACGAGGTACACCCGCCCCGTCACGGCTCGCCCCCCTCGTCGGTCATCCCGTCCGCCGACGAGTCGAGGTCGGCGCCGGCCTCGCGTTTGGCCCGCTCGATCAGGTCGGCCGCGCCTCGGTCGGCCAGCTCCGCGGCGAACTCGCGGGCGGCCTCGGGGTGGCGCTCGACGGGCAGGTCCCGGCTGCCGGCCACCTCCTCGTCGCCGTCCCGGGAGAGCACCCGGACCCGGACGTGGACGACCGACCCCTGGAGGACGGCGTACACGCCCAGCGGCGCCACACAGCCACCGCCCAGCTCCGCGAGGATCGTCCGCTCGACGGTCGTCTCCACGCGCGAGCGGGGGTGGTCGAGCACGTCGTTGAGCCGTTCGGCGGCCGGTCCGTCCGTCGCGCTGACCGCGATCGCCCCCTGGCCCGGCGCCGGCACGAACCGGTCGGTCGGCAGCCGCCGGTGGTCGACGTGGTGGAGCAGCCCCGACCGCTCCAGGCCCGCCTCCGCCAGCACGACGGCGTCGTACTCCGTCTCGACCTCCCGTTCCAGCGAGCGGCGCTCGATCTCCGACAGGTCCTCGAACCACCCCTGGAGCGACCGCTCGAAGGTGTCCTCCTCCTCGTCGTCACCTTCGTCCACGCCCTCGTCGGCGCCGCTCTCGTCGTCGTCGTCCTCGGCCGCCTCGCGGCGCTGGTACTCGCGCTGGCGGTGGGGAGCCAGCAGCTTCTCGATCCTCGTGTCGACGTTGCCCCGCAGGGGCTCGACGGTCAGGTCGGCGCGTTCGGCCAGCAGCTGTGCCCGCCGGCGGAGGCTGGAGGTCCCGACGACGGCCCCCTCCGGGAGCTCCTCCAGCGAGCGCCCGTCGGGGGTCACCAGCACGTCGCCGGGCGGGCCGCGCTCGGGGACGGCCGCGATCACCAGCGACGACGGGCTCTCGGTCGGGACGTCCTTCATGGAGTGGACGGCGGCGTCGACGTCGCCCTCCAGGACGCGCTCGTCGAGGCTGCGGACGAAGGCGCCGGTCTTCCCGAGCCGGTGTATCAGCTCGTCGCGCAGCTGGTCCCCGGTCGTCTCCACCTCCACCAGTTCGACGCCGTGGCGCCGGTCCTCCAGCGCCGAGCCGACCTCGCCCGCCTGTCGGCGGGCCAGCGCCGACCCCCGCGTCGCCAGCCGGAAGTCCAGTCCGCGCGTGCTCATACCCACCGGTCCGCGGTCGCGGCTCAAAACCTCCGCGGTCGGCGCTCGCGGGACCGTCTCTCGGGGACGGTCACGAGAGTCGCGGCCGGCCGCGGACGAGAACACCGACACAGACCGCCGCGGCGACGACGTGCATCAGGATCAGCACCGCTGCGCCGGCGACGCTGGCCGCCGGGTCGACGAACGGCAGCGCGAGGTCGGGCACGAGAGAGACCGCCAGGACGGCGACGGCGACCCGACGGAAGGTCCGGTCGGGGTCGGCGACGCGGCGGGCGAGCAGGCCGTAGACCAGCGTCGCCCCGACGACCCCGACCACCGTGAGGAAGGCGACCGGGGGGACCGTCAGCGCCCGGAACTCCGGATCGATCCCGGCCGCGTTCGCCAGCAGGACCAGCGCGACGTTCGCGGCGACGGCGACGACGAGCGCGACGACGCCCCGCACCGCCAGCGGGCGGGCACGCAGGCGTCCCAAGGCGGAACGGGCGTCGGTCTCTCCGGACATGGCCGGTCCCACGCGGGGCCGGCACAAAGGCCTACGCCCGCGGCGGTCGGGTCTCCCGTGCCGTCGACACGAGGGACGGAACGCATATCACCCGCAGGCGCCACGTACCGGACGAATGGTAAGCGCGCTCACGTGGGTCCTCGTGGGCCTGGTCGCCTACACGCTGGCGGTGCTCGGTCTCCGAACGGTGGGGGTGTTGCCCGACTACGTCCGGGTCTCCGGGCCGCTGCTGACGATCCGCACGGGACGGGGCCGGCAACTGATCGAACGGCTCGCCGCCCCGAAACGGTTCTGGCGGGCCTGGGGCAACCTCGGGGTCGGGATCGCGCTGGTGGTGATGGTCGGCTCGCTGGTCCTGGTGGCCATCGCGGGCTTCCAGGCGGTCGTCGACCCGCAGCCGACCGAACTCAACCAGCCCCGCAACGTCCTCGCCATCCCCGGGGTCAACGAGTTCCTCCCGCTGTCGGTCGCCCCGGAGATCGTCACCGGCCTGGGGATCGGGCTGGTCGTCCACGAGGTCGGCCACGGCCTGTTCTGTCGGGTCGCCGATATCGAACTGAAGTCGCTGGGGCTGGTCCTGCTGACGGCGCTGCCGATCGGCGCCTTCGCCGAACCAGACGAGGAGGAGGTGCTGTCGGCGAGCCGCGGCGACCAGATCCGGATGTACGCCGCGGGCGTCACCAACAACTTCGCCGTCGCCCTGCTGGCGATCGCCCTGCTGTTCGGGCCGGTGATCGGCTCGGTCGCGGTGATCGACGGCGTCGCCGTCGGCGGCGTCGCCCCCGGACTGCCCGCCGACGAGGCCGGCCTGGACGGCGGGGACGTGGTCACCGCCGTCGACGGCCGCCCCGTCGAGAGCGCCGCCGACCTCCGGGCGACGCTCGCGGCGACCGACGCGCAGACGGTGACCGTCGAGCGGGCCGCGGGCGATCCGATCTCGGTCGAACGCTCCGTCGTCGTGCGGTCCGCGCCGGCGGGCGCGCCGGTCGGGATCGACGACACGATCGTCAGCGTCAACGGCACCGCCGTCGACACCGCCGCGGCGTTCCGCGCGGAGGTCCGCAACTACACCGTCGCGACGCTGGGGCTGGCCGGCGGCGGCAGCGCCACGGTCCAGGTCGGCGCCTACACCACGATCGGCGAGGGCGGTCCGCTGGCCGACGAGGGCGCCCCCGCGGGCGCGACGTTCGTGATCACCGGGGTCGACGGCCAGCGGGTCACCGCCGCGGAGGAACTGGGCCCCGCGCTCGACGGACGCTCGCCGGGCGACACCGCCACCGTGACGGGGTACCTCGACGGCGAGCGCCGGAGCTTCGACGTGGAACTCGGCGCGAACGACGCCGGCGAGGCGATCGTCGGCGTGCTCGTCCAGCCGGGCATCGGCGGCGTCGCCGTCGACGACTTCGGCATCGACGCCTACCCCGCGGGCGCCTTCCTGGAGCTTCTGGGCGGCTCCGCCGACGGCGAGACCGGCGTCGCGGTGCCGGGCTTCGCCGGCCGGCTGTTCACGCTGCTGGTCCTGCCCTTCGCCGGCGCGGCGACCGGCTTCGGCTACAACTTCGCCGGCTTCACCGGCGTCGCCACGAACTTCTACACCGTCGCCGGGCCGCTGGCGCCGCTGGGCGAGGGCGTCTTCCTGCTGGCCAACGTCCTGTTCTGGACCGGCTGGATCAACCTCATCATCGGCCAGTTCAACTGTATCCCCGCCTTCCCGCTGGACGGCGGCCACATCTTCCGGGTGTGTACCGAGTCCGTCGTCTCCAGGCTCCCCGTGCCGGACAAGCGCCGGGTCGTCGTCACCCTCGCCGGCGCGATGACCGTCTTCACGCTCGGGGCCCTGGTCGCGATGATCTTCCTGCCGCGCCTCCTGACGTAGGGCGCCCGCGGGCGTGGGCGTCGTTTTCTTGATCGCCTGATCCTCTCCCCCTAGCCGCGTCTCGGCGTCCTCTCGACCGCACGACTCCCCTTCTCCGCGACCGGACCGCCGCCCGCGACGCCGCCCCGCGAACCGGCCGAACCCGACACCCATTTGTCGCCGGCCGCGGAACCGCGAGTATGCTCAGAGAGACCCGCACGGAGGTCGAGACCGTCCTCCGCGGGGCGCTGTCGGCGCTCGATCTTCCCGCCGACGACCTCGGGATCGAGCGGCCGCCGGGCGACGTCGACGCGGTGCTGGCCTCCAGCGCCGCGTTCCGGCTGGCCGAGGCCGCCGGCGCCCCGCCGCCCGCGGTGGCCGGCGACGTCGCCGACGAGATCGATCCCGACGACCTGGACTACGTCGGCGCCGTCGAGGCCAGCGGGCCCTACGTCAACTTCCTGCCGGGCGAGCGGTACTTCGCCGACACGCTGCGGGCCGCCCGCGCCCCCGGGTTCGGCCGGCTCGACCGGGACGGCGAGCGGATCGTCGTCGAGCACACCTCCGCGAACCCGACCGGGCCCGTCCACGTCGGTCGGGCGCGAAACCCCGTCGTCGGGGACGCGCTGGCCCGCCTGCTCGAGTACGCCGGCCACGACGTCGACCGCCACTACTACGTCAACGACGCCGGCCGCCAGATGGCCGTCTTCGCGTGGGCCCACGACGCGATCGACGAGGACGACCTCCCCGACCCCGAGCGCGACCGCGCCGACTACGACCTGGTGCGGTACTACCGGGCGGGCAACGACCTGCTGGAGGAGGGCGACCCCGACGAGGTCGAGGCCGCCGAGGCGGAGATCGCGTCGATCCTCCAGGGGCTGGAGGCGGGCGACGAGGACGCCTACGAGCGGGTCGGCGAGGTGGTCGACCGGGTGCTCGGCGGCATGCGGGAGTGTCTGGCCCGGTTGCCCGCGGAGTTCGACGAGTTCGTCCGCGAGACCCGCTTCATGCGGGACGGCGCCACCGACGACGTGGTCGCCCGGCTGAAGGACCTGGACGTGGCCGTCTACGAGGACGACGCCTGGCAGTTGGACCTGCCGGAGATCGACAAGAACCTGGTCTTCCTGCGTTCCGACGGCACCTCGCTGTACGCCACGCGGGACCTGGCCCACCACGAGTGGAAGCTCGCCAACTACGACCGGGCGGTGACCGTGCTGGGCGAGGACCACCGCCTCCAGGCCGACCAGGTCCGGACGACGCTGGACCTGCTGGACCACGACACCGAACGGCTGGACCAGGTGCTGTACTCCTACGTCAACCTGCCGGAGGGGAAGATGAGTACCCGCGCCGGCACCGGGATCGACCTGGACGACCTGCTGGACGAGGCGATCGACCGCGCCCGCGAGGAGGTCGAGAACCGCCTGGACGACCGGATCAGGGACGACGACCTCGACGCCGGGGACGTCGAGCGGATCGCCCGCCAGGTGGGCATCGGCGCCGTCCGCTACGACATCGTGGCCAAGCAACCCTCCAAGGCGATCACCTTCGAGTGGGAGCGGGCACTGGACTTCGAGGCCCAGTCGGCCCCCTACGTCCAGTACGTCCACGCCCGCTGCTGTGGGATCCTCGACGAGGCCGGGGTCGACTTGGACGCCGGCGGTCCCGACGACGCGGACGGGGACCTCGCGGTCGACGCCGGGACGCTCGACCACGCGGCCGAGCGGGACCTGCTGCGGACCCTCGCCGCGTTCCCGGCGACGGTCGAGGACGCCGCCGCGGACCGGCGCCCCCACGTCGTGGCGACCTACACGCGGGACCTTGCCGAGCGGTTCAACGCCTTCTACCGGGAGTGTCCGGTGCTCGACGCCGAGGGCGAGCGGCGGCGCGCTCGCCTGGCGCTGGTCGCCGGCGCCCGCCACGCCGTCGCCAACGCCCTGGACGTGCTCGGGGTCGCCGCGCCGGAGTCGATGTAGTCAGTCGAACAGCCCGAACACGCCCGACCGGCCGCCGTCGGACTCCTCGGCCCCCTCCGGCTTCGTCCCCCCGTCGGGCTCGTCCGCGCCGCCGTCGACCGGTCCGAACCACCGCTCGTCGACCGTCGGGGAGAGGTCGGCCGGGTCGGCGCCCTCGACGAGTCGCTCCAGGTTCTCCGCCAGCGCCCGGAACGCCGCCGCGGCGGGACCGCCCGCCCGCTCCCCGTCCCCGGTGTCGACGACGAGCGGGCCGTCGACGACCCGGCCGTCCTCGGGGATCACCCCGAGCAGCGGGTCGAGTCGGCCGTCGGCCGCGTCGACGTCGCTCGATCGGGCGACGCGGCCGAGCACGCCGCCGGCGACGGGGCCGCCGACGCGGTCGGCCAGCGCGGCGGTCTTGACGGCGTCGGCGACGGCGACCTCGTCGGGGGTCGCGACCAAGGCGACGCCGTCGGCCAGCCCCAGCGGGACGGCGACCTCGTGGCTGAGTCCGGCCCCCGTGTCGACCAGGACGACGTCGTAGGCGCCCCGCAGCGTCTCGATCACCCGCCGGAGCCGCGCCGGGTCGGCGTCCGCGAACGCCGACAGCGACGCCTCGCCGGGGACCACCGACAGTCCGCCCGGCCCGTCGATCAACACCTCGCTGACCGTCGTCTCCCCGGCCAGCACGTCGTGGACGGTCCGCTCGGGGTCGAGACCGAGCGCCGGCCCAAGGTTGGCCATCCCCAGGTCCGCGTCGACCGCGACCACGTCGTGCCCCCTGGTCTGAAGCGCCACCCCCGCGTTGACGACGACCGTCGTCTTCCCGGCCCCACCTTTCCCCCCGGCCACGGTGCACACGTACCCCATCGTTCGTGACACCTTCACCGCCGGCGACAATAAACTCCGCGCCGGGTCGCTTGGTAGTGTTTACTGTAGCAGCGACGACCGAGGTCGGGAGTGCAGCCGGCCGGGGCTTCCGAGTCCGTCTGACCGGCTCTGATGTTACTATCCGCCCAACCGAACACGACCGGTCGCTCGCCCGGTCGACGAGGGCCGACGGACGACGACGCCGCGCGGACCCACGGACCCGCACGGGTCGTCTCGGGGTTCGAGCGGGGGTCACACACGGTCAACAGTTTCTTAGGCGGCCTCAGCCTACCGTGGTGTAATGAGCGAGCCCCAGCACGAGCAGACCGACAAACAAAAGTACGAGTTCCGGCGGGTGATCGAGGAACTCTCCGACTACCGGGGGTCGGGCACGCAACTCGTCTCCATCTACGTCCCGGAGGACAAGCAGATCAGCGCCGTCGTCGCCCACGTCACCCAGGAACACTCCGAGGCCAGCAACATCAAGTCCAAGGACACCCGGACGAACGTCCAGGACGCGCTCACCTCCATCAAGGACCGGCTGCGCTACTACGACAACACGCCGCCGGAGAACGGGATGGTGCTGTTCTCGGGGGCCATCGACTCCGGCGGGGGCCGCACGGAGATGATCACCCGGGTGCTCGAGAGCCCACCGGACCCGATCCAGTCGTTTCGCTACCACTGTGACTCGGAGTTTCTCACCGAGCCGCTGTCGGAGATGCTGGCCGACAAGGGGCTGTTCGGCCTGATCGTCCTCGACCGGCGGGAGGCCAACGTCGGCTGGCTGAAAGGCAAGCGCGTCGACCCTGTCAAATCCGCCTCCTCTCTGGTCCCCGGCAAGCAGCGGAAGGGTGGCCAGTCCGCCCAGCGGTTCGCCCGCCTGCGTCTTGAGGCCATCGACAACTTCTACCAGGAGG
>CAZMWG010000141.1:0-7766 GCA_964569925.1 uncultured Halobacteriales archaeon
GAGCGGCGGCGAGAAGTCGCTGACCGCGCTGGCGTTCATCTTCGCCATCCAGCGGCACAACCCCGCCCCGTTCTACGCGCTGGACGAGGTCGACGCCTTCCTCGACGCCGTCAACGCCGACTTGGTGGGCGAACTGGTCGACGACCTGGCCGGCGACGCGCAGTTCGTCGTCGTGTCGCACCGCTCGGCGATGCTCGAACGCTCCGAGCGGGCCATCGGCGTCACGATGCAGGAGGACAACGTCTCCGCCGTCACCGGGATCGACCTCTCGGGCGACCCCGACGGCGAGGAGGTGCCCGCCGATGACTGACCGTCCGGAGGGAGACGCCGGGGACGAGTCCGGGACGGACGGGACCGACGACGGCACCGGCGGGGCCGACGGGGCCGGCGACGACCCCGACGACATCC
This sequence comes from uncultured Halobacteriales archaeon, assembly GCA_964569925.1. Lineage (GTDB taxonomy): Archaea > Halobacteriota > Halobacteria > Halobacteriales > Haloarculaceae > CAZMWG01. The sequence goes on from CAZMWG010000141.1 coordinate 409, forward strand.
CGCTGGACATCGCCGGCCACGAGGACCGCGAGCCGCCCGGGGACGCCGAGTCGCTGCTGGGCGGCGACCCCGACGACGAGTCGGCGACCGACGATGACGGGGCAGTTGACGCGGGGACGGACGACGAGGCCGGCGACGACGACTCGACGCCCGGTGTCGGTTCGGCGACCGACGCGGGGGCCGACGACGAGCCGGTGGAGCCGGTGGAGGTGCTCGTCGACCTGGCCGACGACGGCGAGATCGACCCGTGGGACATCGACGTGGTGCGGGTGACCGACAAGTTCCTCGACCGCGTCGACGAGTCGGACCTCCGGACCTCGGGGCGGGCGCTGTTCTACGCCTCGGTCCTGATCCGGATGAAGGGCGACGCGATGATGAGCGACGACGAGCCCGGGGAGCCGGCCGAGCCCGACGAGCCGTGGTCGCCGCCGGAGGCGCCGATCGAGGGCCCCGACCCGATCACCTCCCTGGAGGCCGAGATGGACCGCCGGCTGGACCGCAAGCGCGCCCGCGGCACCCCGCGGACGCTCGACGAACTCGTCCGGGGCCTCCGGGAGGCCGAGCGCGAGTCCTGGTGGAAGGAGTCACGCAGCTACGACACCAGCGGCTCGCCGGCCGGCTACGCCCGCGGCACCCAGGAACTGGACTACCGCAGCGGCGACGACCTCCGGATGGACGACGAGCCCACCGAGGCCGACGTCACCGGCACCGCCCACGCCGAGGACATCGACGAGATCGTCGAGGACGTCTACGGCGCCGTCCGCGAGCACTACGACGCCGGCCGGACGGAGGTGCTGTACCGCGAGGTCGCCGAGGCCGGCGGCTCGCGGGTGCAGACGTTCCTCGGACTGCTCTTTCTCTCCCACCGCGGCCGCGTCCGGCTCCGCCAGGACGAACTGTTCGGCGACCTCTGGATCCAGAACCCCGACGCCGTCCAGGGTTCGGACGGCGCCGTCGCCGACTGATCGCCCCGCCGGTTCGGCGGGCTTACCGCCGTCCGGGGGCCCGTCACAGCACCAGCCCGTCCCGCAGCAGCGAGATCAACACCGTCAGGACGGGGACGCTGACGAGCGTCGAGACGAGGACGGCGGTGCCGACGTACTCGGCGGCCGAGACGCCGCCGATCGTCGTCTCGTCGCCGAACTCGACGAGCAGGATCAGCGGCGTCACCGCCGTCGGCGTCGCGGTCTCCAGCACGAACGTCCGGGCGACGGCGGGCTCGCCGAACCCCGGGAGGGGTGGGCCGGCGGCGAGCGCGAGCGCGACGCCGGCGCCGACCAGCGGCGCGAGCGCCGTCTTCACGGCCACCGGGCGGGCGACGTTGCCGAGCGCGGCGCCGTAGTCGGTGTCGGCCAGTTCGATCCCGAGGATCAACAGGACCACCGGGATGGCGGCGTCGCCGACCATGCCGACGGTCTCCATGGCGGTGCTCTCCGCCGGCGGGACGAGGTCGAACCGGCGGGCGAGGAGCGCGGCGACGACGGCGTAGACCAGCGGCACGGCGAGCACCCGGCGGACCCCGGAGAGTCCCGCCCGGCCCGACGACCGGGCGGCGACGTAGATGCCGAGCGTGTACATCAGGACGGACTGGACGGTGAGAAAGACCGCGGCGGTCGAGCGGCCGGCGGTCCCGAAGGCGAACTCCGAGAGGGGGATGCCGTAGTTGCCGGAGTTCGAGAAGACACAGGCGAGCACGAACGCCGACAGCAGCGGCTCGCGGTCCCCCAACAGGCGACCGACGCCCTCCGCGAGCGCCGTCATCGCGAGCGTGAACGCGACGACCCCGACGGCGATGGTCGCGAGGGCGCCGGCGGGCAGGCTCGTGGTGGCGACGCTGTCGAACACCAGCGCCGGGGTGAGGACGTAGACGGCGACGGTGTTGAGCCCGCCCGTGTCGACCTCGGCCACCCGCCCGAGGACGAACCCGACGGCGGCCACGGCGACGACCGGCAGGACGGCGCTCGCGAAGATGTCGAGCAGCGCCACGACGGCCGCTCGTCCCCCCGGGTAAGAGCCTTTTCGCTCCCGAGCGGCGTCGGTCGACCCGGCGAGGACCGCGGGCCGTCGGCCGTCGACGGGAACCGTTAACACGGTCGTCGCCGGATCGAACCGGTATGACGACCACCGACGTTCGGGAGACGCTGCTCGTGGACGCGTTCACGACGGAGCCGCTGTCGGGCAACCCCGCGGGCGTGGTGCCGGCCGCGGGCGGGCTCTCGGCCGACCGGATGGGCGCGGTCGCGGCGGAGTTGGGCGCCAGCGAGACCGCCTTCGTCCTCCCCTCGGGCGAGGCCGACCGCCGGCTGCGCTACTTCACGCCCGAGCGGGAGGTGCGGCTCTGTGGCCACGCCACGGTCGCCGCCCACGCCGCGCTGGCCGAGCGCGGGACGATCGACCCCGGCGAGCACACCGTCGAGACGGCGGTCGGCGTGCTGGGGATCGAGACCGAGCCCGACGGGACGGTGTGGATGGAACAGGAGGACGCCGAGATCGACCGCGTGGCGGTCGACTACGACGAGGTCGGCGCGGCGCTGGGGATCGACCCCGCCGCGCTGCGCGACGTCGGCGCGGACCTGCCGGCGGCACCGGCCTCGACCGGCTTCCGGGTCCTGCTGGTGCCGGTCAACTACTTCGAGCACCTGCGGGACGCGGACCCGGACCTCGCGGCCGTGGCGGACCTGTGCGAGACGGTCGGGGCCGAGGGGGTGTACCCGTTCACCTTCGACACGATCGACGCGGACGCGACGCTGCACGCGCGGGCGTTCGCGCCGCTGTCGGGGATCCCGGAGGACCCCGTGACCGGCACCGCCGCGGGGGCCTGCGGGGCGTACCTCCGCCGGCAGGGGACGGTCCCCGAAGGGGAGATCGTGGTCGAGCAGGGTCACGTCCTCGACCGGCCGGGTCGGGTGCGGGTCCGCACCGACGGTCACGACGTGCGCGTCGGCGGCCGGGCGGTGACGGCGCTGACCGGGGAACTGTCGATCCCCGGCGACGACGAGGACGACATCGTGGAGGCGTAGATCGCCGGCACCGTTTTGACCGCGCCGGCCGACCGGCGGGTATGAGCGACCTCTCGGCGTCGGAGGCGAAGGCGATCGGCGCGTCCGTGCGCTACCTGCCCTTCGGGATCCCGGGGCTGGACGCCCACGTCAGGGGCGTCCCGAGCGGGAGCGCCGTGTTGCTGGCCGGCGCGCCCGACGCCGGCGGCAAGGCGTTCGTCTACACCGCGCTGGCGTCGCTGATGCTCGCGAAACACGACCCGGAGATGTACCACCGCCGGATCGGGCCGGACCGGCGGGCGGCGATCCCCGAGCGGGTCCACTACGTCGCGCTCACCGAGGACCGCGAGCACGTCTACGCCGACCTGGACGCGGTGCTCGACGACCGACAGTTCGCGGCGCTGACCGACCGGCTCACCGTCGCGGACTTCTCACAGCGGTTCCTGGCCGCCGCACCGGTCCCCGAGGCGCTGTTCGAGAACCGCCGCGAGGAGGCGCCCGTCGGGACGGGGACGACGGACGCGGGGGGCGACGGCGTCGCGGACGCCGGGGGCGACGACGTCGACGACGGGACCGCCGGGGAGGGGATCGACGGGGTGCTGGACGCGGTGGCCGAGTCGGTCGCCGACGCGGGCGAGGAGGCGGTGGTCGTGATCGACGACCTGTCGGACCTCGCGCGGGCCGAGCGGTTCGGGCTGGACCGGGCGCGGACGCTCGGCTTTCTCATGGGTCTGCGGGAGGCCGTCGTCGGGTGGAACGGGCTCGCGTACGTCCTCTTCGAGCGCCGGGCCGGTGCGGTCCGGGACGATCCGGACGTCTCGGGGCTGCTCCACGGGAGCGTCTACTGTTACTCGAACGATCAGGGCCACGCCACCTACCGGACGCTGCGGGTGGGGTCGTTCGGCGGGGCGCTCGACACCGAGCGTCAGACGGTCTTCGAGACGTCGGTCGGGCCGGCGGGGCTGCGCGCCAAGGCGACGAAGAAGCTCGCCCCGTCGAAGTGGTGACCGGGAGTCGCGGCTCCGGGTCGCGGGCTCCCGGGCGGTGCCCGACCCGGAACGGCTAAACCCGTTCCGACACGAGGACGGACGGATGCAGCGGGCCGAACCCCAGTCGTTCGAGCGGGTCCTCTCCTCTATGTGTACGGAGCCACACCCGGCGGCCCGGCGGGCGGCCGAGCGGTTCCTGGCGACCAACCCCGGGGACCCCGGCACCTACGAGACGGTCGCCGGACTGGAGCGGGAGGTCGTCGGACGGCTGGGCGAGATGGCGGGTCACCCGGAGGCCGCCGGCTACGTCACGAGCGGCGGGACGGAGGCCAACGTCCAGGCGGTCCGGATCGCCCGGAACAGGGCGGAGACCGGGGACCCGAACGTGGTCGCGCCGGAACACGTCCACTTCTCGGTGAACAAGGCCGCCGAACTGCTGGACGTGGAGTTGCGGACGGCGCCGGCGGTCGACCGGCGGGCGGACCCCGACGCGACGGCCGCGCTGATCGACGAGGACACCGTCTGTGTGGTCGCCGTCGCCGGTTCGACGGAGTACGGCTTCGTGGACCCGGTGGAGGCGCTCGCGGACCTGGCGGCCGACGCCGGGGCGCTGTGTCACGTCGACGCGGCGTGGGGCGGCTTTCACCTCCCGTTCACCGACCACGACTGGAACTTCGCGGACGCGGCCGTCGACACCCTGACGATCGATCCCCACAAGGCCGGCCGGGCGGCGGTACCGGCCGGCGGACTGCTGGCGCGGTCCGCGGACCTGCTCGACGAGTTGGCGATCGACACGCCGTACCTGGAGTCGGCGAGCCAGGCGACGCTGACGGGGACGCGGTCGGGCGCCGGGGTGGCCGGCGCGGCCGCCGCGACGGCGGAGCTGTGGCCCGAGGGCTACCGCGAGCAACACCGCCGGGCCAGCGACAACGCCGGGTGGCTCGCCGCCCGGCTCCGCGAGCGGGGCCACGACGTGATCGGGCCGGAGTTGCCGCTCGTGGCCGCGGACCTCCCGGCGTCGACGACCGACGAACTGCGCGACCGCGGGTGGCGGGTCTCGCGGACCGCGGCGGGGGAGCTACGGGTGGTCTGTATGCCCCACGTGACCAGGTCGATGCTGCGCTCGTTCGTCGCGGACCTGGACTGGTACTGAGCTTTCTACCGAGGGCTGCCTATCGGAAATATCAACGTTTAGGACCCCCCACACGAAAGCGACGACCGTGCTCCCCGTCTCCGTGTTCGCGATCGTCGGCGACTGCTCGACCGCCGGCGGTTCGGTCCTCGAACAGGCCGTCTGTACCGCCACCGGCCCGGTCGGTCTGTTCGTCATCGCGGTCTACTCCTTTCTGATCGCCTTCGTCCTCCCGTTGCCCAGCGAGATCGTGCTCGCGCCGGCCGGCACCCTCAGGCTGGGGTTGTCCTACGAGTGGACGCTCGCCGTGATCATGCTCGTCAGCGGCGTGGGGAAGATGGCCGGGAGCCTCTTCGCCTTCCACATCGGCCAGGAGGCGAAGGAGTCCGGTCCGGTGTTGCGCTTTCTCAGGCGCTCGCGGTTCGACGTCGTCGAGTGGTCCGAGCGCCGCACCGTCAAGGTCGCCCGTGACTTCGGCTACGTCGGTCTCGCCGCGATGCTGTCGATCCCGGGCGTGCCCGACACCCTCTCGATCTACGCGTTCAGCGTCCTCGAGGAGGACTACCTCAAGTTCGCCGCCGCGACGTTCGTCGGCAGCGTCGGTCGTCTGTTGGTGACGGTGGGCGTCGTCGGCGGGATCGCCGCGGTGTGGTGACCGTGGCGACCGGACGGTCGCGGCCTCGCTCGACCGGGGCCGGGTCCTCGTCCCGGCGGGGCGGCCCGTTCCCCGGACGGACGCGGCTCGCTCGCCGGCGATCGACCCGTGTGACGGGGGAACGACAAGATTTAATTTCATATCCGTTCACGTCTGCACGTGACACGCGTCCCGCTCGACGGCGACGATCCCTCCTCCGGGACCTTCGAGTCGGTGCTCGTCGTCGAGGACGGCGCGACGCCTCGTCGGGAGCCGTGCCGCCACCTGCTCGACGGGGGGCCGGGGCTGGTCCTCGCGCACCGTCGGTCCCTCGCCGAGGTCCTCGACGTCCACAGGGACGTCAAGGACCTGCACGTGTTCCTCCTCGACGACGCGTCCGTGGACGACGCCCGCGAGGGGAGCGGGACGGACGGCGACGACGACGGGGAGGTGCGGGCCGGGGTGGCCGTCGACGGCCCGCCCGGCGTCGTGGCGAGGGCGTTCCGGTCCGACGACCTCCCGTCGATCGGGCTGGCGGTCGACGGCTGGCTCGACGACGTCGATCCCCGTCGGGACCCCGCGGTCTGTCTGGGGTCGATCGACGGGCTCACCGCGGCGGTCGACAGGGCGACCGCCTTCCGCTTCCTGCACGCGACGTCGGGACACGTCCGGTCGGCCGGCGTCCGGGTACACGCACACATCGGGACCGGCGACGACCGCACGGTGACGGCGCTGTCGACGCTGTTCGACGCGGTGTTGACCTACGACGACGCCACCTACCACCGCCGCGAGACCCTGCTGTGAGGCCCGCGGGGCGTCGGGCCGTGGTGCCCCGGCGTCGTCCCGCGCTCGGGGCCGGGATCGGCCGGTGGGGCCACGGGCGAAACCGGCGGTTTTTACACCTGTAGCGCGGTATCGGGCGGTATGAGCCACGAGGAGTTCCCCGTCGACCGGCCGGCGGTGGTGACCTGCGGGCTCCCCTACGCCACCGGGGACCTGCACGTCGGCCACCTCCGGACGTACGTGATCGGGGACGCGTACACCCGCGCGTTGCGTCGTCTCGGCCAGGAGGTCGCGTTCGTCTCCGGGACGGACATGCACGGGACGCCGGTGGCCGTCACCGCCGAGGAGGAGGGCGTCTCCCCCGAGCAGTACGGCTACGAGAAACACGAGCAGTACGCGGAGACGTTCCCGGAGTTCGGCGTCGAGTTCGACAACTACGGCCACACCCACGACGAGACCAACACGGAACTCACCCGCGAGTTCGTCACGACCTGGATCGACCGCGACTACGTCCACGAGAAGGAGATCCAGGTGGGGTACGACCCGGAGGCAGACCAGTGGCTCCCCGACCGGTTCGTCGAGGGGACCTGCCCGTACTGCGGGGAGAAGGCTCGGGGCGACGAGTGTGACGAGGGGTGTCAGCGCCACCTCGAGCCCGGCGAGATCGAGGACCCGGTCTCGACGCTCACCGGCAACCCCGCGGAGTACCGCGAGCGCGAGCACCGCTTCCTGCGGCTCTCGGCGTTCCAGGGGTACCTCCAGGGCTTTCTCGACCGGCTCGAGGGGACCGACAACGCCCGCAACCAGCCCCGCGAGTGGAT
>CAZMWG010000142.1:0-7677 GCA_964569925.1 uncultured Halobacteriales archaeon
GCTCCTCCTCGGGGTTCTCCGTGCTCCCGATCCGCGTGACGGCGTCGAGGTTGACACCCGACGCTGGGGTTCCGGTCCCGTCCAGGTTGACCTGGAGCGTGCCGTCGTCGTTCTGCTCAACCAGTTCGGTGTCCCCTGGAACGAGTCCGAGGAAGGCGTTCGTGTCGTCGGCGACCTGCACGTTCACCGTTCGGTCCGCGCTCACGCTGGTGAACGCGCCGCTGCCGAGAACCGCGGACCCGCCGGCAGCGGCGGCGCCCAGCGCCGCCACGAAGTCGCGTCGTCTCACCGTTGTCACCTCGAAGCCCACCAGCGGAGTCGAACCGCCGGGATGCCAGCGTGGGCGGTAACTGATTTATCCGAGGAACTACGGCTTGAATCGCTCCAGCTCGTCCTTGCTCGCCGCGGCGACGATCGTCAGCGTCTCGATGTCGTTGACTACTTCGCCGAAGTTACTGTCCGGTCCAGCGAAATTGAAGAAGAAACCCATGCCGACGGGTTCACCAACAGGGAGCTTATCGCCGTCGTAACTACCGGCCGTCCGCGCGAAGTCGACGTCATCGTCACCGCTGATGCCGAACTCTGAAAGACCGACGACATCTCGACCCGTGTTCCCCTCGCTGTCCTCGACCTTGACGGTCACGTAAACGGGCTGTGTGCCGTTGTTGGTGATAGTGAGGACGTTCTCGATGTTGATCTTTGCCTCGTCGTTCAGACCAGTCTCATCGGCCTCGTCAGTCGAGGTGAAGTCCAGCGAAACAGTACCTTCATCCGTCGATGCGTACTGTCCGTTGGGCCCGTTGTGGGGTTCGATACCGACGTATGCACTGGCGTCGGCAGCGGTATCGATAGTGATGTCGCGCTCCGCTTGGACGCTCGTGAACGCGCCCGTGCCCACTGCGGCCGCCGAACCGGCGGCGAGCGATCCGAGTCCGATCAGGTACTTGCGTCGGCGCATGGTTGGTTGGTGTCGCGCGCTCCGTGGCGCGCTTACTCCACCCATGCCACCACAGGGTGATTGTATTGACACGATTGAACGACCGGTCCGAAGCCGTTGAAACAGGTCAACAGAGTGTTGTGAGTCGTGGGGTGGCACGGAAACGACGCTTCGAGGATCTTCAACACCGTCTTTCGGGACCGGTTTTGCCGGTCGAAACCGGTTCAAAACCGCTTTGAACGACTCTCGGGTGGGGCAGTAGTTGGTCGACCGTGTCGACCGACCGGACGAGCACGGCCACACCGTTCCGAGGAACGAACCGGCCCACCCTCGGGGGCACCGGCGGCCGTGGAGAACCTGAGTTCCTGCCGGTTCCCGGTCCGAGGCCTCCAATCGACGCTCGAACTCCGGGCGTAGACCGACCGGGCGTGTCCGTCGACACCCCCGACTCGCTGCCGGTGAGACGCTGTTCAACGCGGTCTTGAGCGGTCTCTCGACTCTCTTGCCTCGATACAAACGTGTCAATACAATGTATACAGAGTAATATGCAACAGTCACCCACACCGCGCGGGACCTGTCGTCGCCGATGGGTCACGACAGCGGAAGGGAAACGGAGACACACTATGCGACGACGCAACTACCTGATCGGACTCGGATCGCTCGCCGCCGGATCGGCCGCCGCCGTCGGCACCGGCGCGTTCACCAGTGCGTCCGCCGAACGGACGGTGAACGTGAACGTGGCCGCCGACGCCAGCGGGTTCCTGGAGGTCCAGGCGATGAACGACACCTACGCCAGCGGGACCGACGACGGGCAGTTGGAACTGAACTTCAACGCCGACAGCGGGACCGGGGTCTTCGACGGCGACGCGGAGGGACTGAACCCGAACACCGCTTTCGACTTCGCGGAGGTGTTCAAGATCGGTAACGTCGCCGGTCTGGGCGACATGCGGGTCGCGATCGAGGCCAGCGGGTTCGACCTGGAGCGACTGGAACTGACCGCCGCCGGCACCAGCGCTATTGACATCGAGGCCGGAACGTCCCTGCGCGTCGCGGACTACGACAGTGTCGACTCGCTCCCGAAACTCGTCCAACCCGACTCGGTGGACGTCGACGTCACGATGGAGACCGGCGACGACACCGGCGCCGCCGGCGGCACGCTGACGGTCCACGCGGCGACCGGCGGGAACCGCGACGAGCTGAGCGACCTGCTCTGAGCCTCTCCGGCGCGTTCCACGCTCGCCGGGTGGCCGCTCTTTCTGCGAACGGCGCCGCGACGGACCGCACCTGAGGTCGGTGCCGCTCGAGAACCCGTCCCGAGCCGTATCCGGCCGAAGACGGACTCGGATCGGGGCGAGCGCCGGACCTACAGTGACGCACCCGCGTCGGACACCCGCGAGGAGGACTCGCCCGTGAGTTCGACGCCGCTCTCCGGGACGGCGCCCCCCTCGTTCCCGTCGAAGAAGCAGTTCCGGACCACGACCGACCCCTCGGGCCCGGAGGACGAGGACGTACGATCGACGCCGAGTTCGCCGTTGTCCACGAGGTTCGACCGCTCGACGACGACGTCCGTCACCTCTGCGGACCCGAACCGGATCCCCGACCCGCCGTTCCCGACGGCGAGGACCCGATCGACCCCGACGCGCGTCGAGACGCCCCCGAAGGCGAGTCCGTCGCGGCCGTTGTCGCGGAGGGTGGTGTCGCGCACGGTCACGTCGTCGGCGCCGTCGAGGGACCCGCTCGCCGCGACGCCCGACCCGCCGTTCCCGGCGACCACGGACTCACGGACGGTCACGGACGCGATGTCGTTGCCGACGAGCCTGATCCCGTCGCCGACGCTGGCCCCGTCCTCGTCGCCGAGGGTAGCGCCGTTGTCGGCGATCCGGGACCGCTCGACGGTCAGATCACGGACCGCCGCCCGCATCCCGGCCGGGTCCTCGAGCGGCGGGTCGTCCGCCGTTTCGGCCTCGGAACTCCCCAACACGTCGAGAGACGGATCGCTCACCCCGTAGATGTTGTTCTCGATCGTGCAGTCCCGGATCGTCAGCCCCTCTATGGACGCGAACTCGACCCCTCTACGGAAGTTACCCCGGATCGAACATCCCTCCAGGAGCCCGTTCTCGACCTCGCCGTCGGGGATCGACAGTCCGTCGCCGAAGTTGTCCGCGATCGTGGTGTTCCGGACACGGAGCTCCTCGGCCCCGCCGCCGAAGGACACCCCGTCGTCCCCGTTGTCCGCGACCGTGGTGTCCGCGAGCTCGAACCCGTCGACGTCGCCCTCGATCCCGATCCCGTTCCCGCCGTTGTCGACGATCCGGGTGTCGACGAGCGTCGCGTCCCTGACCCCCTCACCGCTGACCCCGTCCTCGCCGTTGCCCTCCAGGGTCGATCCGGCGATGGTGAGGTCGGCGGCGTCGCCCCTGACCTCGATTCCGGCCTCGTCGACCCCGTTCTCGGCGACGGTACACCCACGGATCGTGAACGAGTCGACGGCGCCGACGTCGATCCCCTCGGCGGCGTTCCCGACGATCCGGCAGTTCGAGACCGTCGCGTCCACCAGCCGGCCGCCGTCGATCCCGCCGGCGCCGTTGTCCCGGAGCAGACAGTTCCGGACCGCGAGGCGCTCCGTGTCGTCGACCCCGAGCCCGTCGCCCTCGTTGTCGACGAAGCTCACGTTCTGGACCGCGACGTCACGCAGTTCCGGTCCCGAGGCGGAGAAGACGGCGTCCAGGTCGGCCCCGTCGGTCTCACCGAAGATGCTCGTGTTCTCGATCCGGAGGTCCCGCAGCGAGACGCCGTTGCCCGCGTCGTCGTTCACGGTGACGTCGATCGTCTGCTCGACGACCGTGTTCGACGAGGGGTCGCTCCCGCTGCCGACCCCGACGAGTCTGAGTTCGCCGGGATCGGTCACCCTGATCGGCTCGTCGGGTTCGTAGCGGCCGGCCTCTATCAGGATCGTGTCGCCGGGCTCGGTCCCCTCGGCGTCGACCGCCGCTTGGATCGTCTCGAACTCCCCGGACCCGTCCTGGTTCACGACGACCGTGTCGGGGTCGGCGCGGACCGGGCCCGCCTGTGGGCCCTCCAGATCGTCCGTGAGGTCACGTAACGCTCGATCGATCCGGTCCTGTACCTCCGGCGGGGCGTCCTCGAGCGAGAACCCGTCGGTCTCCTCGAAGAAGTCTGTGATCGTGAGTGGCATGGCTCCGGTTCGGACGTTTCGAGGCCCGCCGGCGGAATCGAGACGCCCGAACGCCTCCCGCCCGTGTCGTCGGCCGAGGAGCGAGCGGTCTCCGGTGGCGGTCCCGTACACGTGTCACCTCTTCCCGAGACGCACTTCGTATTGACACCGTTGAACGGTCCGACCGCCGCCCCCCCTCGCGCTCAACGGCCCGTTGAACCCGGCGGGTCCCCGGAAAGATCCCTTTGAACGGTCCGACGCCGCGTCGTGTCGCCCCGGTCCCGTGGAGCCCGTCCCGCTCGGCGGGTCGCGACCGCGGGGACCGTCCCGACGACGCCGGCGACGAACGAAACGGCTATCTGTCGGCGATCGCACCTGTCCGACGACGATGTCGCTGCGCCGGAACGTCGCCCTGGCGGGTCAGATCCTCGTGGTGCTGGCGGCGCTGGCGCTGGTGGCCGGCAACGTGCTCGGCCAACCGGTGTTGCTGGGCTACGTGGAGACCGGCAGCATGGCGCCGACGCTGTCCCCCGGCGACGGGTTCGTCCCGATACCGGCGGCGCTGGCCGGACCGGTGGAGACCGGCGACGTGGTGACGTTCCGCGCCGAACGTCTCAACGGCGGCGGACTCACCACCCACCGCGTCGTCGACGAGACCGACCAGGGGTACGTCACGCGGGGCGACGCCAACCCGTTCACCGATCAGGACGGCAACGAACCGCCGGTCCGCGAGGAACAGATCGTCGCCGTCGCCTGGCGACCCGGCGGGAGCCTGCTGGAGATCCCACACCTCGGGACGGCGGTGATCGGGTTACAGGACGGCCTGCGGACGGTCCGCGAGCGACTGGCGACCCTGACCGGCAGCCAGGCCCTCCTCGGGCCGGAGGGGATCGGGTACCTCGTCGCCGGGCTCTCGGTCCTGCTGTACGGCTTCGACCTGCTGTTCGGCGACGACGGCGGGACGGAGCGCGAGCGCGAGCGCGACCGGGAGTCGCCGGGGCTCAGCACCCGGATGATCGTCGTGGCGACGGTGGTGGCCGTCGTCGGGTCCGCGACGGCCGCGATGGCGCTGCCGGCGGGCACACAGACCTTCGAGGTGATCAGCGCGGAGTTCGAGGACGACGGGCCCCGGGTGATCCAGCAGGGGACGTCGGACTCGCTGACCTACCCCGTCAGGAACGACGGACTGGTGCCGGTGGTGGTGTTTCTGGAACCGGGCAGCGACGCCGTCGGGGTCGAACCCGACCGCCTCTCGATCGGGTCGCGCTCGCGGGCGGAGGCGACGCTGACGCTGTCCGCGCCGGCGGAGACGGGCTACTACCGCCGGTCGGTCACCGAACACCGGTACCTGGCGCTGTTGCCCGAGTCGACTCTGGAGGCGCTGCACGAGCGCCACTCCTGGCTGCCCGTGATCGTCATCGACCTCCTGCTGGCGGTGCCGTTCTACCTCCTGGGGACGCGGCTCTCAGGCGGGGGCCGACTCCGGCGGCGCTCCCGAGAGACGGTCTCGCGGCTCGACCGCCTGCGGAGCAGATACCTCTGATCGGCCCGGCCGCTCCCCGCGCCGCGGGAGCCCCCGGCGGCGGAACTGTCGACCCGGCGGAACGCTTAGCAAAGATATTTGTCGGAGCTACGAAAGGTGTAGACGATGGAGCGGGCGAGACGGATCAGGTGGCGGGCGCTCGTCGAGGACCGGTTCGGGGTGTTGGTGGGCGTCTGTCTCGTGCTCGCGGCCGTCGGCGGCGCGGTCGCGTACTCGGCGCACCTGACCGAGAACACGACGACACGGACCGAACCGGTCGCCACCTGGGAGTCGTCCGGCGAGTTCACCCACCGGGCGACGGTGATCGAGGACACCGAGGTGTACAGCGCGGGGCAGGTGCTTCGCGAACGGACGACCTACTTCAGGGCCCTGACGCCGACGCTGAACGGCACCTTCGCCTACCGGTACGAGGCCAGCGACGGCGGCGACCTCACGGCGACGGCGACGGTCGTGTTGGTCCTGCAGTCGACCGAACAGCGGGAGGGCGAGACGGTCCGCTACTGGCGCGTCGAGTCGGAACTGGGCGAGCCCCGGACGCGCTCGGCCCGGCCCGGCGAGGTGGTGCGGGTCCCGTTCTCGCTGAACACGACGGCGGTGCGGTCCCGCCTCGACCGGATCGACCGACAGATCGGCGGCACCCCGGGAGAGACGGAGTCGATCCTCGAGGTGCGTCTCGACCTCGAGGGGACCCGCAACGGCCGGTCGGTCGACGAGCGGCGCAGCTACCGACTGCCCGTCGCCGTCGGCGGCAGCGTCTACCGGGTGGAAGACCCCGGGCCGATCACCGACTCCGGGGAGCAGGAACGGACGGTCACCGTCCCCGACCCGCCGGGGCCGGTCCGGGCCGTCGGCGGCCCGGTCGCCGCCGGACTGGGTCTGCTGGGCGCCGGGGCGTTGTTCGTCGGCCGGTCCCGGGGGGTGTTCCGGACGACCGAACGGGAGCGTGACCTGCTCGCCTTCCGAGGGGCCCGTCAGGAGTTCGACGACTGGGTCACCGTCGCGAACCTCCGGGAGATCGACCCCGACAGCGTCGTCAAGGTCGAGAGCCTGGAGGGACTCGTCGACGTGGCCGTCGACACCGACGGCCGCGTCCTACAGGACCGGTCCTCGGACGTGTTCGTCGTCTTCGACGGGGCGAAGAGCTACGTCTTCTCCCCGCCGACCGGACCGGAACTCGACGGCGACCTGCTGGTCCGGGGTCGGACCGCGGCGCCGACGGACGCCGAGGCCGGCGGCCGGATCGACCCGACCCGCGACGACGGCGACGCCGCGACGGGCACCAACCCGGGTGACGAGGGAGCGACCGGGGCCGCCGGCGGATCGTCGAGAGAGGAGGCCGACGGACGCGGCCGCGACGGTCCCGGCGACGCGGCCGACCCAGAGACCGACGACGGGGACCGGACGGGCGCGGGTGCCGGCGACGAGGACGAGAACGGCGTGTTCGGGGGGCTCTTCGAGAGCGCCGGGAGCGACGACGAGACGGAGGCCGACGAGAAGGGAGACGCGGTGGACACCCCCGACCCCGAGTCGGAGTAGGCGGGCGGCTCGGGAGCCGGCTCGTGTGGCCGTTACTCCCGACGGGCGGCGATACGGCCGTCGTCGTCGATCCGGATCTCGTAGGTGCCGTGGGTGAACCGGACCTCCGAGGCCTGCCGCCCGCGGGCGTCGGGCGCGACGGCGTCGACGATCGGCTCGACGTCCACCTCGTCGTGCAACACGAGGCGGTCGTCGACGCCGTCGAGTCCCCGCAGCGTGTCCGAGAGCCGAGAGAGCAGGTCGAGTTCGCCGTCCCAGTCGTGTCGGGCGAGCGTCCTCCAGGACTCCTGGGTGCCTGGCCGTGCGGTCGACATGATATCGTCACCTCTCTCACGGCGACTGAAAAGAATTTCGTCCGAGTTATCAGGACAGATAATCACCGCCGGCCGCGTCCCGAACGCGACTCGCTTCGGGCCCCGTCGCGTCAGGACCGGGCCTCGTCGGCCAGCGCCACCACGCGCTCGACCGCAGCGTCCGGGTCACCCT
>CAZMWG010000143.1:0-7617 GCA_964569925.1 uncultured Halobacteriales archaeon
GGGCGGCTACGACCACATCAACGAGGAGATCGTCCGCCGGTTCGGCGTGCTGTTCGGCGCCGGCGAGGTGGGCGCCGGCGACAACGTCGCCGAGTCGGTGGTCGACTCCTCGGAGATCATCAACACGCTGTCGGGCGGCGGCGTGTCGACGGTCGGCTACGCCTCCGAGGAGGTGGAGTCGGCCTCGGGCGGAGGCGGACTGCTCTCGCGGTTCAAGGGCGACAGCGGCGAGGAGATGGACAGCGCCAACACCACCAACCGGATCACGTCGCTGGTGCGGAAGGCGGCGCTGGGGCGGCTCACCCTGCCCTGCGAGATCGACGGCACCGAGCGAGCGCTGTTGGTGATGGCCGGTCCCTCGAACCACCTCAACCGGAAGGGGATCGAGCGCGGGCGCAAGTGGCTGGAGGAGCAGACCGGCAGCATGGAGGTCCGGGGCGGGGACTACCCCACGAACGCCCCGAAGGTCGCCGCTGCGGTGTTGCTGTCGGGGATCCACAACGTCCCGCGGATAAAGGAGCTCCAGCAGGTGGCCATCGAGGCCCAGGACAACATCGACGACATCCGCGACGAAAGCGAAGAGAACTTGGAAGAGTTGGTCGAAGACGACGAAGATGAACTCGATCCGCTGTTCTAGATCCGCTCTCCTGGCGGCGGCCGTGCTGGCGCTCGTGCTCGCGGCGGGCACGGCGGCGGCCTTCGCCGTCTCCTCGTCGGGCGTCCCCTCCGAGACCGAGGTCGGCTCCGAGGTGACGGTCGAGTACACCGTCGAGGACCCGTTCACGGGACAGGGGATCCCCAACGAGTACGACCTGCAGGGGACGACCGAACTGCGGGACGTCCAGTGGACCGTCACCGTGCTGCGGGCGGGCACGCCGGTCTCCCAGCCCGAGACGTTCACCACACGGACCTTCGAACGGACGCTGAACCTGGAGAACAACGGCGACGAGGTCCGGGTCCGGCTCACCGGTGCGGTTCCGGAGGTCGACAACTACAGCTACGAGCCGCAGCCGTCCTACACCGTGACTGCGCTGTCGCGGGTCGCGGGCAACAACACCGAGGAGTTCGTCAACGACTCCGCGGCTCACTTTACCCAGGAGAGCCAGGCGGCGCGGACGGCCATCGGGGACGCCCGGACCGCCATCGACGCCGCCGGGGGTAACCCGGACGCCGAGGAACTGCTGCGCAACGCGATATCGGCCTACGAGGCCGAGAACTTCGGCAACGCGGAGGACCTGGCCGGGCGGGCCGGAGACACCGCCGAGAGCGCACAGCAGTCCCGACAGACCACCCGGACGATCCTGCTGGCCGCCGCGGGCGTGCTGGTGTTGGGCGTCGTCGCGGGCGGGGTCTACTACTGGCGCTCCCAGCAGGACGACTACAGCAAGCTCTGAGGCGATGGATCTCCTGGTTCCGTTCGACGCCGTCGAGCCCAAGACCCGTCTCGCGCCCGTTCTCGACGCCGACGAGCGGTCCGCCTTCGCCCTCGCCATGCTCCGGGACGTGCTCGACGCGCTCCGCCGGGCCGATCGCGAACCGACCGTCCTCGCGACGGCCGCGCTCGACGCGGTCGACGCGACGGTCGTCGTCGACGACCGGTCGCTGGACGCCGCCGTGAACGACCGACTCGACGGGGAGACGGCGGTCGTGATGGCCGACCTGCCGCTGATCGGGCCGACGACCGTCGCGGACCTGTTCGCGCCCGACGCCGACGTCGTCCTCGCGCCCGGTCTCGGCGGGGGAACGAACGCCTTCGTCGCGCGCCACCCCGACTTCGAGGTCGACTACCACGGCGCCTCGATCCGCGACCACCGTCGCATCGCCCGCGAGGCGGGCCTCGACGTCGCCGAGGTCGACTCCCGCCGGCTGGCGACCGACGTCGACGAGCCCGCCGACCTGGCGGAACTCCTCCTCCACGGCGAGGGTCGCGCGGTCGAGTGGCTCGCCGACGCCGACGTCTCGCTCTCGATCGAGGGCGGCCGCGTCGGGGTGGAGCGTCGCTGACACCGGGTGACTCTCTCGCCCGAGGTCGAGCGTCGCTGACACCGGGCGACTCCGGGACGACGGACCTCGGGTTCACGACCGCGGACCGAACCGGAGAAGCGTGATCGGCGGTGCCGACGGGCGTGTGGTGTGAGGTGTCGCGGATGTGGTGTCGCCGACGGAAGTGTCGACGGCAGATCGGGGTGTTCGCTCCGACCGCAGTTCACCTGTCGTATGTCTTCGAGACTCAGCCTTCGTACGTGTCCGGGATGAGGACGACGCCGTGCGTGTCGAACAGGCGCTCGACGACCGCTTCGACGCGATCGAGGGCGGGCGAGCGGGCGACCGCAGGGGTGTAGAACTTCACGTCTGTATCGTCGTTCCGAGCGGACCGATCTTCTCTCTCACTCATCGCGTTCGTATCCAGGTGCCGGAGCTGTATGACCACCAGCGCGGATAATTACACGCCTTCAAGTGCGCTGAATCATCCGTTATCGATCCTCATATTCCGTGACGGCGGTCGGATAGATCCGTGCCACCACGGGTCACACTACCGGGCCCGGAGCCCCTCGACGGTCCGACACCGGTGTGGTTATGATCCCCGACGGGTTACCCGGGAAACGCGATAGCCACGCCGGCGGCCGTCGGTTCCCGGATCCGGCCACAGGGCGACCCCTTATATAAGACGGGCAGTAATACGGAACGTATTTTTATTGGCCGGGCGGACGTAGCGGCGTGCAGCGCCGCGCGCCCTCCACGGACTCGTACCGGACGCCGGTCCAGCCTCCCGTCACGGGACGGTGCGGACCGACCGGACGGGGGTGGCCGGCGCGACGACGGCGGGGCGAACGCCCCGGGAAACGAGCATGACGGGCAACGACCTGGTACACGAGCACGACGCTGAGGGGTCGATCGTGGTGACGGCCGAGAACGTCGGGGGGATCACGGACGCGGAGCTGACGCTCCACCCGGGGGTGACGCTTCTGACCGGGCGCAACGCCTCGAACAAGTCGTCGCTGCTGCGGGCGCTGGCGGGGGTTCTGGGCGGGCCGGTGCCGCCGATCAGGAGCGACGCCGACCGGGGTTCGGTCCGGATGGGCCTCCCGGACGAGGGGTACGAGCTCGCGCTGGAGCGTCGGGGTGACACGACGGCCGTCCGGGGCGCCGACGTCTACTCCGAGGCGGGGGACCTGTGTGAGCTGTTCGTCGCGCTCACGGAGACGAACCCGATCCGGCGGGCGGTCCTGGCCGACGGGGACCTCCACGACCTGTTGTTGCGGCCGGTGGACACGGACGCGATCCGGGCGGAGATCCGCCGGCTACGCGCCGAGCGCGAGAGCGTCGACGACCGGCTCGCGGAACTCGACGCCATGGAGGACCGGCTCCCGGCGCTGGTCCGGCGCCGCGACGACCGCCAGGAGCGCCTGTCGACGGTCGAGTCACGGCTCCGGGAGCGACGGGAGACCGTCGCGCGGCTGGAGGAGGAGGGAGACGGCGGCGACGGCGACGGGCGACGGGAGGAGCTACGCGCCGAACGGGACGACCTGCGACGGCGGGTCGAGACCGGCGCGGAGGCGCTCGGCTCGCTGGAGACGGAGCTCCGGGAGGTCACCGACCGGCTCGGGGAACTGCGCGCCGAGACGACCGACGCGACCCTGTCGGAGTTGACCGACGAGCTGGAGCGGCTCCACGAGGAGAAGCGTACGCTCACGGACGCGATCAACCGGCTGGGAACGATCGTCGAGACGAACGCGGAGCTGTTAGAGGGCGAGGTGCCGGCGGCGTTGCGGGACGACGACGTCGTCGCACAGCTTGACCCGTCGTCCCGGACGGTCACCTGCTGGACCTGCGGGAGCGGCGTCGAGCGCACGGAGATCGAGGAGCAGCTGGACGCCCTCCGGGAGGTGGTCCGAGAGAAGCGCGACCGGCGGAACGAGGTCTCCGAGCGGATCGAGACGCTGACCGGGCGCCGGGAACGGATCGAGGAGCGGCGGGCGGAGATCGAACGGCTGAGCGACCGCCGCGAGGCGGTCGCCGAGGAGCTCGACCGACGCCGGGAGACGCTCGCCGACGACCGCGACCGTCTGCGGACCGTCGAGGCGGAGCTCGAGGAGCTCGGGACGGTCTCGACGGACACGGAGCACGAGGCGGAGCTGCGTGACTGCTACGAGGCGATCAGCGAACTCGAGTACGAGCGAGGACAGGTCGCCACGGATCTGGAGAGCCTGGAGGAGAAGATCGACAGCGTCGAGTCCGAGCTTGAGCGCCGCGACGAGGTCGAGGCCCGCCGCGAGGAGGTGGCGACACGACTGTGCGAGCAGCGGGGCCGGATCGACGAGATCGAGCGTGACCTGGTCGCCACGTTCAACGACGTCACGGCGCGGGTGCTCGAGGCGCTCGACTACGACGCCGTCGAACGGGTGTGGATCGAGCGGCGCTCGCGGGGCGACGGCCCGGACGCCGACACCGAGTTCGAGCTCCACGTCGTTCGCGAGGGCGAGGCGGGGATGTACGAGGACACCGTCGACACGCTCTCGAAGAGCGAGCGGGAGGTGATCGGTCTCGTCGTCGCCCTCTCGGGCTATCTCGTCCACGACGTCGGGAGCGAGGTGCCCTTCCTCGTCGTCGACGCCGTCGAGATGTTCGACGCCGACCGGATCGAGAGACTGCTGGCGCTGCTCGCCGAGCACGCCGACTACGTCGTCGCGGCCGTGCTCCCCGAGGAAGCCGCCGAGATCGACGCCGGCTTCGAGACCGTCCGGACGTCGTCGTTCGCGGACGACTGAGCCGGCCGCCGCCCTCAGTCCTCCCGACAGGAACAGCGCCGCTCGTCGAGCAGCTCCGAGAAGGCGAACTCGTCGTTGCAGTCGGAACAGGCCACCCGGACGCTCACCGTCACCGACGGCGGCCCGATGGCGAGCGACCCCCGATCGGCGAGTCGCTCGACCGTCCGCCGGGCGACCGACTCCGTGCGCGAGACGAGCTTGTAGACGGTGCTCCGGGCGTCCGCGACCGTCCCCGTCCTCTCGCGGGCGGTCTCGACGCCGAGACAGTCGTTGAGGTGTGTCCGCACCGTCCCGTAGCTCACGAAGTCCCCGACGACCGCGTCGGGGTCGACCCCCGCTCGACGGAGCCGCGACTCGGCGTCGACCCGCTCGCCCGGGGTTACCGTCTCGTCGGTGAGCAGCCGGTAGAAGTTCTCGACCTCGCCGTCGAGGGTCTCCATGCCGGCGGCACGCGTCGCCGCGCGGAGCACGGCCACGTTGAACACGCGCTCCAGGTCCCGCAGGCTCGCCCCGTCGGACCGCCGCTCGCACAGCCGTTCGTCGATCCCCGACAGGTCCCGCCGCCGCGAGACCCTGTCGACCTTACACTCCGTGCCGGCGTCCGTGGGCATCGACCGGCGGTTCGTCGTCGCCGGGTATCAGGCTCCCGGACCGACCGCCGACGACGACCGACGGTGTGCTATAGCAAACACTCTTATATGTTCGGGAGGTAGCTCTCCACCGAACCGAACAGACCCCGGCCGCGTCCCCCTCGAACCCGACCGCCGGGCCACCGCCTCACATGTCCGTCACAGCGAAGATCCACATCGAACACGACCGACTCGCCCTGGTGCCGACGCTCCGGGCGCTCGACGGGATCGCCATCAGGGTGATCACCCAGGGGACGACCGCTCCGGGCGCGACCAACTTCCCCTTCCTCGTCGAGTACGCGGACCGGGCGGAACTCGAGGCGACCTTCGACGAGGACCCCACCGTTCAGGGGTACGACCTCGTCGACTGGACGGACGGGACCGGCATCTACTACATCGCACACACCAAGGAGACGGTGCTGATCAGCACCGTCGTGACCGAGGTGAACGGGTTCCTGGTCGACACGGAGACGGAGGGCAGCGGCTGGACGGCGCGGCTCCTCCTGCCCGACCGGGAGGCGCTCAACACGATCTGGAACTACGCGACCGACCACGGGATGAGCCTCGAGATCGTCGAACTGTACGGGGACGACGACGCGGGCACCGACTCCTCGTACGGTCTGACCGACGCCCAGACCGCGGCGCTGAAGACCGCCTACGAGGAGGGTTACTTCGGCGAGCCACGCGACATGTCCCTGGACGAGGTCGCGGAGGAGATGGGACTGTCCTCGACGGCGATGAGCGGTCGGCTCCGGCGCGGGATGCGGAACCTCGTGGCCGCGACCCTCGCCGACGCCGACCGCGACCGCGACTGAGCTACCGGCGCCGGTACACCGGCCGGAGCGCCGTGGCGTCCTTGTCGTAGCCGAGCCAGACCGACAGCGCCGTGGCGGCCAGCACCAGGTACACCGGGAACAGACAGATCAGCGCGTAGCCCGCGAACAGCGGGCCGATCGCCCCGAACCAGTACGCACCCCCGATCGCGACCAACCCCAGGACGCCGGCGGCCCAGAGCCCGGTCCGGAAGGCCCGGGCGGCGTCCGGACCCGGCGACGGGGAGGGATTCAGGTCCATACTACGTGTTGTGTCTGGAGCCACCTAAGCGGTTCACCTAACGCCGTTCCGGTCCGTGCTACCGCGCTTCGGTCCCGGTCCGCCGACGAACGTCACCGTTCCGAGCGCCCCCTGGATCCGGACCGGGCCGTATCGGTAGCTGGATACGAAAAGACAGAGATCGATTTGGCGCAGTAGGGTCTGGGGATCGGAAACTGGTAGTCGATGCGTCGAAAAGGTCGCAGGTGTCGCGAAAAAGTCCGATTCGAGTGCCGGTGGTCGCGAGTAGTTTATCGATGGGACGATCGCTCTCTCTATCGTCACGGCGCCGGGACCTCGGTTCCGCCGGGCGGGCCGCGGAACCGGTCGAGCACGGAGACCGACCCCGTCGGCTGCACCCACCCACACGACACCCGTCGGAAGACGGGCAGGACCGTCTCCGCCGACGGCCGAAAGACTCGAAGCTCCGACGACCCGCCCGCGCGCCGTCCGGGGCGCACGCCGGGGGGTCGGCGGTCGAACGACGTGGCCCCGCATAAACGGGGGATTATCTGAAGGGTATCTTTTATGAGCGACTGCAGGGACGTTATACAGGCATGAGCAGCGACGAGGATCACCCCAATCACCCGAGTATCGATCAGTCCGACCGGATGGTTCCACGGAACCTGCGCCAGACCGGCGACCCCAACATCGAGATGCTGGTCTCGACCCGCGTCCGGAAGTCCCCCTTCTTCCACAAGTCGTTCAACGAGGAGGGAGCCTGGCGCTGTACCGTCTACAACCGTCTCTACCACCCTCGCGGCCTCGTCGAACCCGAGGACGGGGGCGCCATGGCCGAGTACGAGGCGCTGACCAACAGCGTCACCCTCTGGGACGTCGCCGTCGAGCGCCAGATCCGCGTGAAGGGTCCGGACGCCGAGGCGCTCACCAACTACGTGGTCACCCGCGACGTCTCGACGATGGACGCCATGGACGGCAAGTACGTCATCCTCTGTAACGAGGACGGCGGCATCCTGAACGACCCCGTCCTGCTGCGCCCCGAGGAGGACGAGTTCTGGTTCTCCATCTCCGACTCGACGCTGATGCAGTGGCTCCAGGGCGTCAACGTGGGCAACGACTTCGACGTCGAGATCGACGAGATCGACGTCGCCCCGATGCAGATCCAG
>CAZMWG010000144.1:0-7606 GCA_964569925.1 uncultured Halobacteriales archaeon
CTGCATCAGCGACTCCTCCGCGATGAAGAAGTCGATGTCGTCGGCGAGGTCCTTCGCCGCGTCGTCGTCGTCGCCCAGGTCCGCGAGGGCCTCGGAGTCGAGCACCTCGTCGGCGACGTCCTGTGCGCGCAGGGCGGTCTCGCCCTCCGCGAAGACGACGATCTGTGTCTCCTGGCCGGTGCCGGCCGGGAGCACGACGCTCTCGTCGATACGGTTCGAGGGATCGTTCAGGTCCAGATCGCGCAGGTTCACGGCGAGGTCGACCGTCTCGCGGAAGTTCCGCCCGGGTGCCTCGTCGAGTGCGCGGGATACGGCGTTCTCTATGTCCTGATCTGCCATCGTTCACCTCCGTAGTCCGCCTGGTGGCTCCTACGGGTGAGCGAAACAGGCCGACGCCTGCCTCGTCGTGTCCGTCGCCCCTCGCGCGTTTAAATCCGTCGAACCCCGCCGGTCGGCCCGTCTCCGGCCCGCTCGGCCGCTCGCGCCGGTCCTCGGGACCCGGCGCGGTCGGGCTCCCGGGCGGCCGGTCACCCGTCGTCGAGACGCTCGGCGAGTCCACGGAGGATCGCGTCCCGGTCGACCCGCCGGAGGACCCGCACGGCGTGGCGCCGCGGGTCCCGGCTCCAGGTCTCGTCGCTCGTCAGCACCGGCGAGGGGACCAGTGCCGACTCGACCGCGTCGGGTTCGGTGAACACGGCGGTCGCCGCCAGGTCCCAGATCGTCTTCGACCACGCCCGCTCGTCGGCGTACTCGTAGTCGGCTACCCGGCCGACCAGAAAGTCACCGATCGACTCCGTCGCCCCGCCCTCGTCCGTCGAGTCGCTCGCGTCCGCCGCCTCCGCCCGCCGTTCGCCGTCGATCCCGAACAGCTCTCGCAGTTCGGGCACGCTCGTCGTCAGGTGCTCGGCGACGTCGACCGTCGGGACGTTGATCAGCGGGACGCCCGAGTCGTAGAGGATCCGGGCGGCGACCGGATCGCCCGAGAGGTTGAACTCCGAGGCGGTGTGCCAGCCGTAGCGGGTTCCCCCCAGCCAGACCACGACGACCTCCCGGAGGATCGACGGATCGCGGACGATCGCCGACGCGACGTTCGTGGCCGCGCCGATCGCGACGACCGGGAGGAACCCGTCCCTCGCGTGCGCGCGGTCTATCAGGCTACCTACCGCCGGGCTGTCGACGGCGTCGTCGGGCCCCTCCAGATACCGGCTCCCGCCACGGAGGGTCGGCCGGTCGACGCCGAGACGGTCGAGCACGCGCCCGATCTCGGCGTGACTGCGCTCCATCCCCGTCGCCGGGTCGTCGGCGCGCCGGTTGTCGAACGGGGCGGCGTGGAGGGCGGCCACCTCGCGGTCCGAACGGACGAGGTCCGCGATGGCGAACTGGTCGTCGACCTCGTTGTAGGCGTCCGTGTCGAGCACGACGGGGCCCTCGAGGGGCGCCGTCAGCGCCCGGACACGGTCGGGCTCGTCGAGAGCGGCGTCGAACACGACAGTCAGTGTCGGCGACGACACTTCGACCTTCCGGCGCGGGGCGCGGCCGAGGCCGCGGACGGACGCGCCGGTCGTGACACGTCCGGAGAACTACGCCGCGGCTTCCTCCGAGAGCACGTCGTCGTACTCGCCGGCGTCGACGCGCTCCTTGAACTCGCGGGGGTTCTCGCCCTCGACGGTGACGCCCAGCGAGACGCAGGTGCCGACGACCTCCTTCGCGGCGTTCTTCAGGTCGTAGGAGAGCAGGTCGGGTCGCTTCTGTTCGGCGATCTGTCGCACCTGGTCGACGGAGAGGTCGGCGACGAACTCCTCGTGGGGCTCGCCGGAGCCGGTCTCGAAGCCGGCCTCGTCCTTGATCAGTTCCGCCGTCGGCGGTACGCCGACCTCGATCTCGAAGGAGCCGTCGTCCTCGTACTCGATCGTGACGGGGACCTCGGTCCCGTCGAAGGCGGCGGTCTCGTCGTTGATCTCGCTCACGACCGCCTGCACGTCGACGGGCGTCGGACCCAGCTCGGGCCCCAGCGGCGGACCGGGATCGGCCTGGCCGCCGGGGACGAGCACCTCGATCGTTCCAGCCATACGTCGACGAACCGCCGCGCGGAGTTTAAGGGTTGCTTTTCGCCGGCCCCGACGCGCGGACCGGGCGTCCGAGCCGACCGCCTACGCTAAGCTGATGCCGTTCATCGCCAGGAAGTCGGAGGCCTGCTTGATCTCCACCGGCGATCCGATAATGCGGATCCGCGCGTCCTCGCGACGGACGGTGACGGTGAACCGCCGTTCCAACTCCTCCCGGACGCCCTCGAGCGTCCCGGCCGGGAGCAGGATCTCCGTACTGTCGCGGAACCGGTCCGCACCTGTCATCGTGTAAACTGTCCGTCGCCTTTCGTATTAGTGTGTCGATACCGGCCTCGCTCACCGGCCGGAGACGCCGCTCGATCGGCCACGCGGGGCCGGTCGCCGTCCGTCGATCACCCGCGCAGGAGGTTCAACACCTCGTCGGCGACGCCGGCCTCGACGGCGACGACGAACTGTCGGCCCGGCGTCAGGACCGTGTCGGGCCGGGCGACCCGCCGGCCGTCCTCGTCCGAGACCACGAGCGCCCCCTGGGGAAACCGCACCGAGGACAGCGTCCGGCCCGCGGCGGGGGCGTCCTCCGCGACGACGATCCGGAGGATCTCCAGGTCGTCGTCGGCGTCGCCCAGCCGACTGACCCCCTCGCCGACGATCTCGTCGACCGCGACGCGGGCGCCCGCCCGCTCCGGAAAGACGACGCCGTCGACGAACCGGGTGTAGGCCTCGCCGCCGCCCTCCTCGATCCGGGCGACCGTCCTGATCCCCGGTGCCAACTCCCGCGCGGCCATACACACCGCGAGGTTCATTCCGGTCTCGCCGGTGAGCGCGGCGATCACGTCCGCGCTCCCGACCCCGGCCTGCTCCAGTATCCCGGGATAGGTGGCGTCGCCCTCGACCACCGTCGCCACCCAGGCGTCCGTGATCCGCTCACAGATCGCCGGGTCGCGCTCGACGATCGTCACGTCCTCGCCCCGGTCGGCGAGCAGTTCCGCTGCCTGGAAGCCGACGCGTCCGCCGCCAGCGATGATGACGTCCAGTGGCATGTATCAGTCGTCCTCCCGGGTCGCCCCCGCGGCGACCCCCGTGTCCTCGGCGTTGGCTTCGCTCCCCGTTCCGGTCTCCGAACCGCCGTCGCTCCCGACGACCTTCAGCCCCAGGTAGGCGAGCACGCCCAGCACGAGCCAACTGGCGCTCAGTCCCAGGGCGAGCCGGTCGACCCCCAGCAGGTGGACCACGAGCACGCCCGTCAACAGCAGGTTGAGGACGATCCCCATGATCGGCGGGATCGGGTAGTACGGTATCTCGTACGGGCGGCTCATGTCCGGTCGCTCGCGGCGCAGCCTGATGACGGCGCCGTTGACGACCACGAACGACAGCAGGAAAAAGAGACTGGACATGTTGCCGGCGCTCCGGGTGGGCAACACGACCGAGGCCAACATCACGACGGCGCTGGCGACGATCGCCACGAACGGGGTCCCGAAGCGGTGGTGGATCCGACCGAAGGAGGGCAGCAGTTGCCCCTCCCGCCCCATCGAGAACGAGACCCGCGAGGAGGCGATCACGACCGCGTTCAGCGCCGTCAGCGTCGAGAACACCGCACCGAACACGATGACGGCGCCGCCGTTCCGGATCACCGGCAGGTTCTCCGGCATGAACTCGGTGGCCGCCTGCGCGATGCCGGCCTCGCCGGCCTCGGCCAGTCCGCTCGCGCCCAGCGTGCCGACCGCGACCGTGACCACCGCCAGGTAGACCACCACCGTCGCGGCGAGACTCAGGAAGATCGCCTTGGGGATGTTCTCCCGGGGGTTCTCCACCTCCTCGGTGACCGTGGTGATCAGGTCGTACCCCTCGAAGGCGATGAACGTCAGCCCCATCGCGGGCAGGACGCTGAACGCGCCGCCGCTCTCGGGGAACAGGGGCTGGAACTCCGCGCTCGAGAACATCGGCGAGGTGACTCCGAAGGCGACGAACACGGCCAGGATGGACACCTTCACGATCGTGAACACCGTCTCCACGCTGCCGCTTGCGGCCGTCGAGACGGCGTTCAGCGCCACCAGCCCCAACACCGCCACGAAGGCCAGTCCGACGCTCGCCGGGACGCCGACCCCCAGGCCGGGGACGACGACCGCGCCGACCTGGTCGGGCGGCGGGACGATCCCGTAGACGTGCAACAGTTCGAGGAAGTTCGGCGCGAAGCCCAGCGCGTACAGCGCGCCGGCGATCATGTAGGCGAACCACAACGCCCACCCCATCAGGAAGGAGGCCAGGTCGCCGAACACCTCCCTGACGAAGGCGTAGCCGCCGCCGCTTTTGGGGATCGCCGAGGCCAGTTCCGCGTAGGACAGTCCGGTGAACGCCGTGACGGCCCCGTTGAGCGCGAACACCAGGATCGCCGCGGGGCCGGCGATCTCCGCGGCCAGTCCCGTCAGCACGAAGATGCCGGCGCCGATCATCGCCCCCATCCCGATCATCGTCGCGTCCAGCAGCCCGAGTTCCGCCGCGGGCGACCGGTCGCCGTGACTACTCATCGCTCCCTCCGTCGTCGGTCGTTCCCCCTCCTGGGGGACACTGTCGCATACGGGGACGAGTCACCGACCCCGTCCGGTTGAGATCACCGCCGTCTTACTGGGGGGTATCACCCGGGCGAGGCCCCGGCGGCGGGTTCGCCGGTCGTGCGCTGTCCCGTCGACACCGCCGGGGGCTCCCGGTACCCCGCGGGCGGCCCGTCTCGTCGGGGTCCCGGCAGCCCCGTCGGCCCCGTCCCGAGGACGATCCCGGCGCCGGGACGGCGCCAACGGACACGTTTTTGCGTGCCGACGGCGGACGTTCGACCGATGGGGCTGCAGGACGAGATCCGCGAGCTCGAAGACGAGATCGCCAGCACGCCCTACAACAAGTCGACGGAGGCCCACATCGGCCGGCTGAAGTCCAAACTCGCGGAGAAGAAGGAGGAACTCGAGAAGCGCCAGTCCGGCGGCTCGGGCGGGCCGGGCTACGCCGTCGAGAAACACGGCGACGCCACGGTCGCGCTCGTCGGGTTCCCCAGCGTCGGGAAGTCGACGCTCCTCAACGCTCTGACCAACGCCGACAGCGAGACCGGCGCCTACGAGTTCACGACGCTCGACGTCAACCCCGGCATGCTCCAGTACCGGGGGGCGAACGTTCAGATGCTCGACGTCCCCGGGCTGATCGAGGGCGCCGCCAGCGGCCGCGGGGACGGCCAGGCCGTGCTGTCGGTGGTCCGGACGGCCGACCTGATCGTGTTCGTCCTCTCGGTGTTCGAGATCGAGCAGTACGCGCGCCTGAGCGAGGAACTGTACGCCAACAAGGTGCGCGTCGACAGCGAGCCCCCGCGGGTGTCGGTCCGCCGGAAGGCCAAGGACGGCATCAGCGTCAACGCCAGCGTCGACCTGGAGATGGACGAGGAGACCGTGAAGACGGTCCTGCGGGAGAACGGCTACGTCAACGCGGACGTGACGATCGGCGAGCAGTTGGACATCGACCGGCTGATCGACGGCGTGATGGACAACCGGGAGTATCTCCCCTCGATCGTCGCGGTGAACAAGGCCGACCTGATCGAGCCCGACTACAAGTCCACCGTCGACGAGAACCTCCGCGGGCACGGGGTCGACCCGGAGGAGGCGGTGTTCATAAGCGCCGAGGAGGAGCGCGGTCTCGACGCCCTCAGAGAGCGGATCTGGGCGGAGCTGGGACTGATCCGGATCTACATGGACAAGCCCGGCCGCGGGGTCGACCGGGAGGAGCCGCTGATCCTCCGGGCGGGCGAGACCGTCGGCGACGCCTGCGAGAAACTCGGCGGCGACTTCGAGGAGCGGTTTCGCTTCGCCCGCGTGAGCGGTCCCAGCGCGAAACACGACGAACAGCAGGTCGGGCGCGACCACGAGCTGGCCGACGAGGACGTGCTCCGGATCCTCACCTCCCGATGAACCGGCGGCTGCTCGCACTGCTGGTCGTCCCCCTCGTCCCGTGGTCGGTCGTGATCGCCCGGGGCGAGGTGACGCTGGTTTTCGCCTTCGGCCTCGTCGACCCCGTCCCGCTGCACTTCGCCAACCTGTACGACTACCTCTTCGTGTATACGCGCGTGCTCCCCGAGTTCATCCTTGCCTGGCCGGTCGGGGTGGTGCTGTACGCCGCCGCGGTCACCGGGGCCGTCGTCGGTGTCGCCCTCGGCCGGGAGGACCACAGGGTGACGGGACTGCTGCTCGTGTTGGCCGGTCTGACGCAGGTGTCGATGGCGCTCGGGTTCTCGCGGCGGGCCGGCTACGTCGCGCTCCCGGTGGGGACGGTGCTGTGTCTGGCGCTGGCCTGGTGGTTCGAGTGGCCGGCCGTCCGGGAGACGCTGCCGGGACTGGCGGAGTCGTCCTCCGGCGGCCGCCGCTGAGTCCGGGCGGCTCGCCGCCCGTCGGTAGCCTTTTCGGAACCGCGCCCGAGCGGTCGTGCATGGGTTTCACCCCCGACCACACGATGGTCCGCGTCGAGGACTTGGAGGAGTCGCTGGACTGGTACCAGGGACACTTCGACTACGAGGAGAAGGGCCGCTGGGAGGCCGACACCTTCACGAACGTCTTCCTCGGCCCGGAGGATGTCCACGACGACGGCGCCCTGCTGGAACTCACCTACAACCACGACGGCCGTTCGTACACGATGGGTGACGCGTGGGGGCACGTCGCCGTCCGCGTCGAGGACGTCCACGACGCGTACTACGAACTGATCGAGGGCGGCGTCGAGGACTACCGACCGCCCGAGGAGAACCCGGGCTACGCCTTCGTGAAGGACCCGGACGGCCACGAGATCGAGATCGTGGAGCGCGACCACGGCGCGCGGTGGTCGCTCGACCACACGATGATCCGCGTCGAGGACGCCGACGCGGCGCTGGGCTGGTACACGCGGAAGCTGGGCTACGAGCCCGCCGGCCGATGGGAGGCCGACACCTTCGCGAACTACTTCGTGGCCGACCCCGACGCCGCCGCCGAGGCGATGACGGTCGAACTCACCTACAACTACGACGGCCGTTCCTACGAGATGGGCGACGCGTGGGGTCACGTCGCCGTCCGGGCCGACGACCTCCACGAGGGGTGGGACGATCTGATGACCCGCGAAGCCGAGGACTACCGGGATCCGGCCTCCTGCGACGACCGGTACGCGTTCACGAAGGACGCCGACGGCCACGAGATCGAAGTAGTCACCTCTTAAGGCTCCCGTAGCCGCTTCCGATAGCCGGAACCGACCGAGGGCACGGCCCCCCGACGCCGTTCTCGCTTCCGGGAACCGGGACGTCCGACGGCGGTCCGACGCCGTTCGGCACGCGCTTTTCATGTCGGTCGTCGAACTGTCGACTTCCGTACCATACTCTCCGTGTTATAGAGTCACAAACCCGAAAACGACGGGCACGGGCGACGAGGGGCCGGTTCACGGTTCACCGACGCCTGTCACGCCGCGTACCTTACCACAAAGCATTTATAATGTCCGCCGTAGGTTGAAACCGTACCCCTACCCATGGTGGCAGCAGCGAGTACACTCGT
>CAZMWG010000145.1:0-7578 GCA_964569925.1 uncultured Halobacteriales archaeon
TGGCCAGCGCGTTCTCGAACGACTGATCGGTCTCGGGCCGGGGGAACTCCGGCTCTCCGGCGGGGGCGGGCGGCGTACCGGGTGCGCCTGCCATCCTTCCACGGGAGGCGCGGGGCGAGTAAAAGCGTGGCGGGACCGGCCGTCCGGGCCGGTTCGGCGGACCCGTCCGACCCGCCCGATCGACACCGTGATCCCGGACGGATCGACGGACGAGGACGACTCCCGCGTCGTCTCAGGCGCCGACGATCAGGTCGACCGCGCCGACCGTCTCGGCGACCATCCAGGCGACGAAGACGGCGTAGGCACAGAGCAGGACGTAGGCCTCGGGGTCGGTCAACGAGAGGTCCGTCCGGAGGAGGGTGAAGAGGAGCACCGTGGCGACCGTGAGCACGCCGAACATCGGCGCGGCGACGGCGAAGGAGACCTGTGCGGTGCCGGCGATCAGCACGCCGACGGGGATCGCCACCAGCAGGTCGAACGTGTTCGAGCCCAGCACGTTGCCCAGACTGGTGACGGCCCCGCCCGACCGCGCGGCGCGGACGCTGACCAGCGCGTCCGGGAGGCTCGTCGCCGCTGCGATGATGGTCACGCCGGCGAGGAACTCGGGAATGCCGAACGTCGCGTTCAGCCCCTGCACGGCGCCCACGAGCAGTTCGACCGCGACGAGGATCGCGGCCAGCCCCGCGGCCAGCCGTCCCCACTCCCGGAGGACGTCGACCCCCGCCTCCCCGCCGCCGTCGTGGTCGCCCACGTCCTGCCACTGGATGAACAGGTAGAGCCCGTACAACAGGATCGGGATGACCGCGAGCGGGCGGGTGATGTCACCCGACAGGGCGACGCCGTCGACGGGGAAGTAGATGACCGCCAGCGCGAAGGTGATCACGAGCGCGGAGACGGCGAGCATGTAGAACTGGGCCTCCTTGTACACGATCGTCCGGTTCACGTCCAGGGGCTCGCCGGTCGCGACACCCGACAGCGCGGGGATCACGAGGACGTTGAAGATGGCCGAGCCGACGACGGCTCCGACACCCATGCCGAACGAGTCCCCCAGCGCGGTGATCACGACGCTGGCGAGTTCGGGGAAACTGGAGCCGACGGCGACCACCACCGACCCCTGGACGGCCGCCGGCAGCCCGTAGTGCGCCGAGAGCCGTTCGGCCGACGACTCCAGCCACCCGCTGCCCAGCCAGATCAGCCCGGTCGTGACGACGACGACCGCCACTCGGACCGCCGTCGAGTCCGGCAGGATCCCTCCGACCGCCATCTACGCCCCCCCGGGATCGGCGGCGACGACCCGGACGGCGACTCGGACGACCGGCGACGACGGGACACCCGCGGGGACCATTCTCGTCCGGGGCCAGCGCGGGGCGGGGCAAGAGCGTTGTCCTCCGCTCGGGTCCGACGCCCCGGTCCGCGGGAACTGAAAGCTACTTACCGCCGCCGGACGGGAGTCCGTCAATGACCAGCGTCAAGAACTTCCGCGTCGACGAGCCGGCGACCCCCGACTCGCCGGGCCGGGGCGCGTTCGTGTTCACCGACGACTACTCCGTGTTCGACTGGGGGAAGATGCCCGACCCGATCCCCGACAAGGGGGCCTCGCTCTGTACGATGGGGGCGTTCAACTTCGAGTCCCTGGAGCGGGCGGGGATCGGGACCCACTACGAGGGCGTCGTCGTCGCCGACGAGACGCTCCCGCTCGGGGAGGCGCTCGGCGCCGGCGCCGCCCCGAGCACGATGGCGATCACGCTCGCGCAGGTCCCCGACCTCCCCTTCGTCGACGGGGCCTACGACTACGAGGCCTACCACGGGGCCGCCGGCGACAACTACGTCGTCCCCCTGGAGGTGGTCTTCCGGGACCGCGTGCCCGTGGGCTCGTCGCTGCGCCGGCGCACCGACCCCGCCGACCACGGGCTCGATCTCTCCTCCTGGCCCGACGAGCCGGTCGACCTGCCGGAGCCGATCGTGGAGTTCTCCAGCAAGTACGAGGACCAGGACCGCTACCTCTCGCGGGCGGAGGCGGACCGGATCGCCGGCGCCGCCGACGTGGCGGACCTCGAAGCGCTCGCACGCGAGGTCGACCGACTGCTGGTCGAGCGCGCCGAGGCGGTCGGCCTCGTCCACGAGGACGGCAAGATCGAGTGTCTCTACCGCGACGGCGAACTGCTGGTCGCCGACGTCGTGGGTACGTTCGACGAGAACCGCTTCTCGAAGGACGGCCAGCAGGTCTCCAAGGAGGTGTTGCGCCAGTACCACAAGCGCACCCAGTCCGAGTGGGTCGAGGCCGTGGCCGGGGCCAAGGAGCGCGCCCGGGAGCAGGGGGTCGCCGACTGGAAGTCGCTGTGTGACCGGCGTCCCGAGCCGCTCGACGACGAGGTGATCCGGGTCGCCCGGGACCTGTACGCGGCCGGCACCAACGCCTACGTCGGCCGTGCGGTGTTCGAGGCCCCCGACCTCGACGAGGCGGCCGCCCGCGCCCGGGCGCTGTGACCCGGCCCCCGCCCGATCGCCTCCCTCGGCTTCAAGTCCGGAGACGAGCCAGCCCCGACGTGCTCTGAGGAGTCGCCGGTGCGCGGTCGGCGGGAGCGCGACCAGCCGCGTCCCGGGCGTTCGTGTCGCCTGTTCGCCGTCCGATCGACGACGCTCGCCGTCGTCCCGGACCGGAGTGGTCGTCCGCTCCGACCGCGCTCGGGCCGGTGTCCTGTCAGTCGTCGGCCTCGGCGTCGCCGTCCGCGACGACGTCGCCCAGCCCGTCGACCGGCCCGTCGGGAAGCATGCCGTCGAGCTCCGACGGGGCCCCCAACTGGGCGTCCTCGAACCCCTCGCGCAGTTCCGTCCGCCCGCGCCGGACCCGCACGGCGTCCCGGAGGTGGAGGTCGATCGCCTCCAGCAGTGCCTCGGCCTCTAGGGGCTGTCCGATCCGCTGGAGCCCTTCCTCGGTGGCGTCGGGCGGGACGTTGAACGCCCGCTGGGTGACGATCGGCCCCTGGTCGAGGTCGGTCGTCACGTAGTGGGCGGTGACGCCGGCGATCCGGACCCCCTCCTCGATCGCCTGCATGTACGCCGACGCCCCCGGGAACGCCGGGAGCAACGACGGGTGGACGTTGATGATCCGGCGTTCGTAGCGGAAGACGACGTCCGGCGAGAGGATCCGCATGTAGCGGGCCAGCACGATCAGGTCGACGTCGTACTCCTCCAGCAGGTCGAGCAGCTCGCCCTCGTCGGGGGTCCCCTTCTCGTCGCCGATGTCGTGGAACGGCACCTCGTGGCGCTCCGCGAGCGGCTCCAGGTCCGAGTGGTTGCCGATCACCACGTCGATCTCGGCCCCCAGGTCGCCGCTGGCTCGCGCCTCGAACAGCGCCTCCAGACAGTGGCTCTCCTTGGTGACCAGGACGGCGATCGAGCGGGTCTGGCGGTCGGCCGGGAACCGCACCCGGACGTCGACCCCGAGTTCCTCGCCCAGTTCGTCGAGATCGTCCCGGAGCTTCTCGGCCGTGCACACCATCTCGGCGGTGTCCACGCGCATCGTCATCCGGAACACCCCCTCCCGGACCGCCTGGTCGAGGTCCTCGATGTTCACGCCGCGCTCGAACAACAGCGACGTGACGCCGGCGATCAGTCCCGTGTCGTCCTCGCCGACGACGACGATCTCCGTCAGGTCCCGTGTCACGGCCACCACTCCCGGACGTGTCGGACGCTCATCGGTCCAGCGTTCCGGCAGCGTCGGCAAAAGGTTTCGCGTTCCGACCGCCGTCACGCCTATTACGGTTCGCAGGAAACGTCGCGCCGTGTCAGCCGAGAACCGTACCGTCGTCTGTGCCGACGCCGACGACGACGAACGAGCGGCGACGGCCGACCGACTGGCGGCGGCCGGCTTCGACGTCCGACCGGCGGCGTCGGTCGGTGCCTTCGAGGGGGTGCTGTCGGCGGACGTCGACTGCGTGGTGACGGGGGCGGAGTTCGACGACGGCGACTGGGCGTCGGTGCTCGAACTGGTCCGGTCGCGGACGCCGGACTGCCCGGTGGTGCTGTTCGCCGCGACGGTGCCGGACCTCTCCCGCCGGGACGGCGAGGCGGTCGTCGACTACCTCCCGCGGACGACGGCGGCCGCCCGCGACCGGCTGGTGGACCTCGTGACCGAGACCGCCGCGGGCGGCTACCAGGTCGCCTACCCCGTTCCCGACGACGAGCGGGCGCGGCTGGAGGCGCTCGACCGCTACGACGTCGACGGGAGCCCGGTCCAGGAGACCTTCGAGCGCATCTCCACGCTGGTCGCCACCCACTTCGACGCCGCGGTGGCGTTCGTCGGACTGGTCGACGAACACGAGGAGCGGTTCGTCGCCTGCGAGGGGGCCGACTGGGAGACGATGCACCGCGAGGACACGGTCTGTACGCACACTATCCTCCGGGACGAGGTGACGGTGATCGAGGACGTCCGTGAGGACCCGCGGTTCGCCGCCAACGACCGCCTCGAGGCGATGGACGTCCGGTCGTACGCCGGCGCGCGAATCACCACGCCCGACGGTCACGCCGTCGGGGCGCTGTGCTGTGTCGACGACGAGCCTCGGTCGTACACCGCGACGGAGCGACGGGACCTGCGGCTGTTCGCCGAGGAGGCGTCGGTCCAGCTCGAGATCCGCCGCCAGCTCGAGGGCCGGAACGACCCGCCGCCGGCCCCGGCCCGCGGGAGCGGTGGCCCCGCGACCGACGCCGACACCGGGGCCGGCGAGGACGGGGGTGAGAACCGGTGAGTTCACGGACCGAGGGAGCGTACTCGTTCGACGGTGTGCCGCTGAACCCGGTCGCGTCCGGCACGTCGCTTCTGGTCTCCGGCCCCTCGCTGGGCGGCGTCCGGGAGTTGTTGCTCCGGCTCGTCACCGGCGACCCGACCGAAGGGCTCCTGCTGATCTCGGCCGACACGGACGCCGGGACGGCCCTGGCCGACCTGGCGGCGTTCACCGATCGCTCCTCGCCCGGCCGGGTCCGGGCGGTCGACTGTAGCGGCCGCGCCGGCGACAGCCCGGACCACGTCGACGAGGTCACCGACCCCGCCGACCTCACCGGCATCGGGATGTCGTTCTCCTCGCTGTACGAGGGGCTGTACGCCGACGGCTACCGCCAGGTCCGCACCGGGATCTACACCGTCGCGCCGCTACTGCTGTACGCGGACGACGTCCGCTCGGTGTTCCGGTTCCTACACACGGTCACCGGCCGCGTCCGCTCTGCCGACGGGCTCTGTGTCTGTGCGATCGATCCCGCCGGACACGACGACCGGACGGTCAGCAGCGTCGCCCAGGCGTTCGACGGTCGGATCGAGCTCCGTGCCGACGAGGACGACGAGGAGCCCGCGGTGCGGATCGAGGGTCTCGACGGACAGCCTCGGGGCTGGCAGCCGTTCGGCCCGCTGGCCTAGCGCAAGCGTTTTCTCCCGGCGCGACCGTCCCCCGACCGATGACCGCTTACACCGCGACGGTGACGGTACGCCTCAAGCGGGGCGTGCTCGACCCGGAGGCCGAGACCACCCAGCGGGCCCTGGAGCGACTGGGCTTCGACCTGGCGGACCTGCGCTCGGCCGACCGCTTCGAGATCGATCTGGACGCGGCCTCGGCCGACGCGGCCCGCGAGCGGGCCGACGAGATGGCCGAGCGCCTGCTCGCCAACCCCACGATCCACGACTACGAGGTGGCGGTGGCGGAGACCGACGGATGACCGTCGCGGTGGTCCGTTTCGGCGGGTCGAACTGCGACCGTGACGCCGTCCGGGCGCTCGACTCGCTGGGCGTCGACGCCGAACTCGTCTGGTACGCCGACGGCCTCCCGGCTGACGTCTCCGGGGTCGTCCTCCCGGGGGGGTTCTCCTACGGCGACTACCTCCGCGCCGGCGCGATGGCCGCCCGCGACCCCATCGTCGAGGAGGTGCGCGAGGCCGCCGCCGACGGGGTGCCGGTCCTCGGGGTGTGCAACGGCGCACAGATCGGCTGCGAGGCCTCCCTGACCCCCGGGGCGTTCACCACCAACGAGAGCGCTCGCTTCCAGTGTGAGCACGTCCACCTCCGGGTCGAGAACGCCGACACGCCCTGGACGGCGGCCTACGAGCCGGGCGACGTGGTCGAGCTACCGATCGCCCACGGGGAGGGCCGGTTCGAGGTCGACGACGACCGGCTGGCGACGCTGGAAGAGGACGACCGGGTCCTCTTCCGGTACTGTGACGCCGACGGCGAGGTCTCCCCGGCTGCCAACCCCAACGGCTCGAAACACGCCGTCGCGGGCGTGCTCGGCGAGCGCGACCACGTCGCCGTCCTGATGCCCCACCCCGAACGGGCGGCACTCCCGGACCTGGGGAACACGGACGGCCGGGGCGTGCTGCAGGGGTTTGCCTGAGCGTCCGCGGGTCCGGGCGGGCGGCGACGGGCGAAGAGTCAACACGGGGGACGCGGTACCCCGAGACATGGTCGGTGACGACACCGACGGACGCGGGCCGGACGACGTCGACGGGTCCGGAGAGGACGGGGACCGCGTGCGGGTGTGGCTCGTCGAGCGGACCTACTCCGACGACGAGCAGAACGTCGTGATCCTCACCTACGCGACGCCCGACGGCCGGCGGACGCTCCGGAAGGAGCGTGCGCTGACCAGCTTCGACGACGACCGGCCGACGACGGCCGCGGTCGAGGCCGCTCCGAAGAACCTCGGCGTCGTCGACGACCCGGAGACCGTCGAGCGTTACCGGACGGAGGTCGCCCGGATGCGTGCCGGTCACGAGCCGAACGACGAGATCTGATCTCGGTCGGCGAGAGAGCTCCGGACGACAGAAGACGATACCGGACGTCGGGGCGGAGGACGCGGCGCCTACCGCGCCAGCGGCAGCGAGTAGCTCCGCTCGCGCTCGACGACGGCCCGCCAGGTGGCCTCGCAGTCACACGCCACCTGCTCGAACACCGTCGGGTCCTGCCGCAGATCGAAGTCCTTGATCGCCCGCTGGACGCGGTCGTCACACTCCCCGCAGTTGTGCGGGCCGCGGTCCGAGCCGTGGCCGACCGGGTCCGAGACGACGAGGACGTCCTCGTCCGCGGTCCGTTCGAGCACGGCGACGATCGACCAGAGCCACGGCGGCCGGTAGCCGCCGTCGTGGTAGAGCTGTTCGACCATGGTGTAGCGCTGGACGTTGGTGGGGTTCATCGAGACGGTGTGACACCCCTCGACGGCCCCACAGCGTCGGACCGACCGCTCCATGTCCGTGATCGCCTCCGACTCCGAGAGGAAGGGCGGTTTCATCAGGAGGTACGCCTTCACGCCCGCCCCGGCCGCCCGCGCCTCCGCGCAGGCGCCCTCGAAGTCGGCGAACTCGAAGTACTTGTTCACACAGTCCCGACGGACCCGGTCGGTGGCGGTCTCTAAGCCGACGGCGACGTCGGTCTCCAGCCCTCGGTCGACGAAGTCGGCGACCTTCTCGCGGTCGACGAAGTCCGGCAGCGACTCGACGACCATCCGCTCGCGGTCGGCGAACGTCTCCGCGATCACCCGGCGGGCCCGCGCGGGCACCTCC
Organism: uncultured Halobacteriales archaeon; assembly: GCA_964569925.1. Lineage (GTDB taxonomy): Archaea > Halobacteriota > Halobacteria > Halobacteriales > Haloarculaceae > CAZMWG01. The sequence continues at coordinate 7,540 of CAZMWG010000145.1, forward strand.
CGCTCGTCGAGGAACGAGCCGGAGGTGTAGATCTTCACC
>CAZMWG010000146.1:0-7433 GCA_964569925.1 uncultured Halobacteriales archaeon
GACGGGGAGTCCTGCTGGTTCGAGTGTACGGTCAAGGGCGGCCGCGAGGGGACCGACACGGACGTGATCGAGTGGGCCCGCGAGGTCGAGAACCGCGGGGCCGGCGAACTGTTCGTCAACTCGATCGACGCCGACGGCACCAAGGAGGGGTACGACGTGCCGCTGACGCGGGCGGTGTGTGAGTCGGTCTCGACGCCGGTGATCGCCTCCTCGGGCTGTGGCGGCCCGGAGGACGCCCGCGAGGTGTTCGTCGACGCCGGGGCCGACGCGGCGCTCGCGGCCTCCATCTTCCACTTCGGGGAGTACTCGATCCGCGAGGTCAAGGAGTACCTCGACGAGCACGGCGTGCCGGTCCGGCTCTGAGACCCGCGCGGCCGAGAGGGCCACCCTTTTGAGCCGGCGTCGCCGAGTTGCGGTCGATGGACTGGCGGTGCGAGGAGTGTGGTCGACAGTACGCCGAGAACGATCCGCCGTGTTTCGACTGCGGGCACGACAGCTACGAGCCGGTGCCCGAGGAGTCCGGCGAGCCGTCGGATCCGGTGTGGGTGTGCCCGGAGTGTGGCCGCCAGCACCAGAAGAACACCCCGCCCTGTAGCCGGTGTGGCAACGTCCACCTGGAGAAGCGGCTCCCCGACTACACGGACCTGGACGAACTGGGCGGGACGAGCTACCGCGACGTGCTCGAACTGCGCTACGTCGCGGGCTTTCTGGTCGCCGGGCTGTTCGGCACCCTGCTGGTGCTGGGCGCCACCGGCGTCGTCGACGTCCCGGGCTTCGGACCGCCCTCGGTGTCGGACCCGCCGGGCGACGCCGAGCGGCTCGGGAACCTCTCGCTGTCGACCGTCGAGGACGAGTACGTCGCCGCGCTGAACGAGCGCCGCGCCGCGGCCGGGGTCGGGGAGCTGACCCGCGGCGGCGGGCTCGACGCGATGGCGACCTTCTACAACCAGCGGCGTCTCGTCGCGGAACTGGAGGAGGGACGGACCATCGAGCCCGAGGACGTCGTCGACCAGCTCCGGGAGTTCGACACGGGCTGTCGGTCCGGCGTCGGGTTCACCACCGACGACGCGCCGTCCGGGACCGCCGGCGGGGACGCCGCCGCCGTCGCGTCGTCGCTGGTCGACCGCAGCGGCGGAGCGATCGCGACCGACGGCGCCGTCGACCGGGTCGGGGTCGACGTCCACGCCCGCCCCGACGGCGGGATCGCGGTCACGGTCCTGCGCTGTTAGGGGTCGAACCGGGCGATTAGCGCCCGGAGGAGAAAGTAGCCGACGATCCCGACGGCGAACAGCACCACGGGCAACAACACGGCGCCGTAGGTCTCGACGAGTCCAGCCATGGCTCCCGGCTGTGGACGCTCGCGTAAAAACGAGTCCCTTCGGCCGCGGGCGGCCGCTCAGATGAGGTCCTGGCGCTCCAGGGAGGCCATCACGTCGTCGACGAAGTCGTCGACGCTCTCGTAGGGGAACTCGCCGGAGAGCTTGGTGTTGAGCTCCATGGCCGTCATGGAGAAGTCGCCGGACTCGAACTTCGTCGACGGACCGTTCGGGAGCGCCGGCACCAGGTCCATCGGGCTGGAGATGGGGTAGTCGGCGTTCTCGAAGGCTTCGACGAACTGCCCGCGGAGGTCGTCCTTGTCGACCATGTCCGAACGGCGTGTGGCCGTGGATAAAAATCGTTCGAGATTCCGGACGGACAACTCACGGACCGTTCCCGGCGGCGGTTCGACGGCCCCGTCGTGTGGGTGTCCGCCGTCCCGATCGGCCGTCCGCCGTCTCCACCGTTCGTCCGCCGTCCGCGCCTCTCGTCCGCCATCTTGACCGGGCGTTCCGACCCCGGGCGCGGGGGCGTCCACGCCCGGGGTCGGACTCTCCCGTGACGGAACATAAGTCGCTCCGGCCGCTAGCCGGGCCATGGATCCCCGACCCACGAGGCGGAACCTCCTCCGGGGCGGCGTCCTCGCGTTGGGCGCCCTGGCGGGTTGTGCGGGCAGCCCGGGGAGTGACGTGTCGAGCCCGAGCGGCGGCTCGGACGGCGCCGGTTCGACGGCGAGCGACGGTTCGACCGCGACGGCCACCGGGACCGACGAGGAGACCCTCTCCGCGCTCTCCGTCGAGCGGGTCGCCGACGGGTTCACCTCGCCGGTCGGCGTCGTCACCCGCGGACGGCGCCGGTACGTCGTCGATCAGGACGGCGTCGTCCACCTGGCCGACGGCGACGGCGTCCGCGACGAGCCCTACCTCGACCTGCGCGACCGGACGGTGTCGGTGAACGGCTACTCCGAGCAGGGACTGCTCGGGATGGCGCTCCACCCGTCGTTCGACGAGAACGGCCGGCTGTTCGTCCGGTACAGCGCGCCCGGTCGCGGGGGGACCCCCGACGACTACAGCCACACGTTCGTCCTCTCTCAGTTCCGGGCGGAGCCCGACGCGGCGACCGTCGACCCCGACACCGAGCGGACGCTGCTCGAGATCCCACAGCCCCAGGGCAACCACAACGCCGGCGACCTGGCCTTCGGCCCCGACGGCCTCCTCTACGTCCCGGTGGGCGACGGCGGCGGCTCCGACGACCGCGGGCCGGGCCACGTCGAGGACTGGTACGACGGCGTCCCCGGCGGCAACGGCCAGGACGTGACCGAGAACCTGCTGGGTAGCGTCCTCCGGATCGACGTCGACGGGGACGACGACGGGGCCTACGCCGTCCCGGAGGACAACCCGCTGGTCGGGCGCGAGGGGCTCGACGAGATCTACGCCTGGGGGCTGCGCAACCCGTGGCGGCTCTCCTTCGGCCCGGACGGACGGCTGTTCGCGGCTGACGTCGGGCAGAACCGCTTCGAGGAGGTGAACCTGATCGAGCGCGGGGGCAACTACGGCTGGAACGTCCGGGAGGGGCGGGGCTGTTTCCGGGCCGAGGACTGTCCGACCGAGCGTGACGGCGAGACGCTGATCGACCCCATCGTCGAGTACCCCCACGACGGCGAGGGGGTCGTCGGCATCGCGGTGATCGGCGGCCACGTCTACGACGGGTCGGCGATCCCCGGACTGGCCGGCCGGTACCTCTTCGCCGACTGGCGGACCGACGGCCGCCTGTTCGTCGCCACGGAACCCGGAGCGGGTGCCGACGGGGACGGCGGCTGGTCGACCCGGGCGGTCGACGTCGAGGGACCACTCGGGCGACACGTGCTCGCCTTCGGCCGCGAACCCGACGGGGAGTTGCTGGTCTGTACGAGCGACGAGTCCGGCGTGACCGGGTCGACCGGCGCGCTCCTGCGGGTCGTCCCCGGCTGATCGACCCCGCTCCCGGCGGCGTAGCGCCCTCTCGGTCGGGAGCGGCGGTCGGCGGTCGGTCGAGAGCGGGCGGGCGGTGGTCCCGACCGCCCGCGGTCAGCGACGGTCGTCGTCGGTGTCCCGGCGGGCCATCCGCTCGGCGGACTCGCGGTCCGTCCGGACCCTGTTCTCGCGCTCCCCGCGGACCAGGGCGTACAGAAACAGGCCGCCGCCGACCGAGACGAGAGCCGCCAGGGCGAACAGGGCGGCGGCTTCGCCGGCCATCAGCCCAGGAACACGTCCACGATGTCGCTTCCCGCCGATCCGGTGTCACGGTACAGCTCCGAGTAGCCACAGTTCAGACACGAGACGACGCTGAACTCGTTGGTCTGGATGTCGAACATCTTGCTGAGGCCGCCGCCGGTCGTGGAGATGGTGCCGACGTCGGTCTCCGTGTGGCCACACTTCGGGCAGCCCTGTTCGCCGCGCTCGGAGGTGTCGTGCGGAGGCATCGTCCGATCCTTCTCGTGCCGGGACAAAAATCGTCGGCCCGTGTCGCCGGTCCGGAGTCCGGCCGGGCCGTTCCGCCGCCGGGGCGGTCAGTCGTCGGCCGCGGCGACCTCGCCGTGGCGGATCTCGGTGCCCAGCAGGTCCAGAAACTCCGCGAGCCACTCGTCGTGGTCGGGCCAGGCCTGCCCGGTGACGAGGTTGCCGTCCCGGACGACCCCGTCGACCCACGTACACCCCGCCGCCTCCACCTCGTCGCGGACCGCCGGATAGGAGGTCATCTCGTACCCCTCCAGCACGTCCGCCGCGGCCAGGATCTGCGGGCCGTGACACAGCGACGCGACGGGCTTCTCCGCCTCGAAGAAGTGCCGGACCGCCTCGATCACCGGCTCGTGGGTGCGCAGGTACTCCGGCGCCCGGCCGCCCGGCACCACCAGCGCGTCGTACTCGGTCGGGTCGGTCTCGGCCATCGTGGCCGTCAACTGGAAGTCGTGGCCGCGGGACTCCATGTAGGTCTGGTCGCCCCGGAAGTCGTGGACCGCCGTCTTCACCGTCTCGCCGGCCTCCTTCTCCGGGCAGACGGCGTCGACCTCGTGGCCGACCATCTGCAGCCCCTGGAACGGTACCATGATCTCGAGGTCCTCCCCGAAGTCGCCGACGATGATCAGGATGCGTGCCATGTGGAAACACCGCGCTCGAGCGAGCGCGTCGAAACCTACGACGGCGAACGTGTTAAATCGACAGGGAGACCGCGGCCCTCGCGGGGTCCGGCCGTGCGGAAACCGTCGACACCCGTGGGTCGGCCGCGGACGGGCGTTCTCTCCGTGCTCAGTCCTCGAGCAGCCGACCCGCGTCGGCCAGCGAGTCGAGGACGTGGTCGGGCGAGACCGGGTGGTCATCGAGGTCGGTCTCCGCGTCGGCGCCCGTCCGGACGAGCGCGGTCGTCATCCCGGCCCGCTCGCCCAGGGCGACGTCGGTGCTCAGGCGGTCGCCGACGATCAGACACTCCTCGGCCGGGAGGTCGAGCCGCGACAGCGCCGCCTCGGCCGCGACCGCCGAGGGCTTGCCCAGCACGCGCTCGGGTTCGCGCTCGATCACCCCGGCGACGGCGCGGATGATCGCGCCCGACCCCGGAACGGGGCCGTCCTCGCTCGGGAACGTCCGGTCCGGGTCGGTGCCGAGGAAGGTCGCTCCGACCGGCACCCGCAACGCCGCGCGCATGTCGTCGTAGTCGAACTCGGGGTCCCAGGAGGCCAACAACACGTCCGCGGCCGCCGGCTCGTCGACCAGCGCGAGGCCGTGGTCCCGGAGGATCTCCGCGACGCCGTCGCTCCCCAGGAGGTAGACCGCGTCGTCGGGGTGTTCGTCGGCGAGGTACTCCGCCGTGACGACGCCCGCAGAGCAGGCCTCGCCGTCGCGGGCCTCGACGCCCAGCGAGCGCAGGCGTTCGACGTAGGCCGCCCCGTCGCGGGTGGGGTTGTTCGAGAAGAAGAGCACGTCCAGGCCGGCCGCCCGCAGGGCCCGGATCCCCTCCTCCGCGCCCGGGAGCAACGAGTCGCCGCGGTACACCGTCCCGTCGAGGTCGACGATCGCGCCGCGTAGCATCCACCGGCCCTCGGGACCCGTCGGGCATAGCTTGCGGGGTTCGCGGTCTCCGGCCTCCGTCACGGGTCCGCTGGGGATCCGAAGCGTCGGTCGGGGAGCCGAAGCGCCGACGTGGTTCCGCACCGGCCGGCTCACGCCAGGAGCGCCAGCCCGCGGTAGCCGACGTACGCGACCAGCCCCCGAGCACCAGCGAGGCGATCCAGGCGAGGGCGGTGTAGCCCGGCTTCGACGCGCCGACCGTGTCGGCGCCGGCGGCCAGCCCGCTCCCGGCGATCGCGCTCACGAAGGTCTCGTTGAACGACGTCGGGACGCCGAGGAAGACCCCGGCCCGTGCGACCGGAAAGGAGGGGACCAACGCCGCGATCGACCGGCGCGGCCCCAGGCCGGCGTAGTCCCGGGACAGCGCCTTGATCATCCGCGAGGCGGCCATCCACGAGCCCGCGAGCAGCCCAAGCCCGCCGAACGCCAGGATCGGGATCGTCGGCACGGCCCCCGTGACCGACGCCGCGAGCGGGAACGGCGGGCCGACGGCCAGCCCCACCTTGCCGCCGCCGGCCGAGAAGGCGACCAGCGAGCCAAGCGCCGGCAGGAACCGGCGCTGTGCGGCGACCCGGTCCGCACGGACGGCCCGCCGGGTCGCGGCCCACGCGGGCGTGGCCGCGGCGAGCGTCGCCAGGGCCGTCCAGACGGTCGCCGGAACCGCGAGCCCCGTGCCGGGCAGCGTCTCCGGGAGCCGGCGGGCGGGGACGGTCGCCGGCGAGGCGGCCTCGTCGGCCCCGCCCGGCAGGGTGAACCCCTGTTCGCGACGACGGCGCCGACGCCGGCGGCCAGCGCCGGGACGGTGATCCGCTCGGGGACCCGGTCGTCCCGGAGCGTCCGCGCGACGGCGTATGCGGGGGTACGGCGAACACGGGGGTGAGCAGCCAGAACGCGACGATCTCGACGTACTCGGCGGTGGCCGGTTCGCCGCCCAGCGCGAACCCGACGCCCACCACCGCGCCCGAGACCGCGAAAGCGGTCGCGATCGGGTAGCCCGAGAACACCCCGGCGGCGATCATCAGCGCCGCCGTGGTCAGCGCGACCGTCGCGGCGGCCGGTCCCGGCGTCACGCCCCGGATCAGGTCCCCACCGGCGGTCTCGGAGACGCTCGCGCCCTGCGACACGGCGCCCGGGAGGCCCAGCACGCCGACGGCGAAGGCCGCCCGCATCGTCGGGAGCGCGCCGGCGCCCACCGCCGGGGCGAACGGCGTCGCGCCCGGGGAGCCCGCGCCGATCGTCCAGGCGGTGAACAGGCTGGCCGCCCCGGCCAGCGCCGGCAGTCCCGCGGTCTCGATGGCGACCATTCTGGTGTCGGTGTCGGCGTGACGGTGGTGAGAGCTGCTCAGCGGTCGCCCGCGTCGGCCCGGTGGTCCCCCGTCGTGTCCGGCGGCGGACCGACGGTCCTGTCGTCGAGGAAGTCGTACACCTCGCGCCGGCGCGGGTCGTCCCGGTCCTCGGGCGGGAACGGGAGTCCGTCGAGGACGAACATCTTCGGGGCGGTGTCGTGGTCGAGTTCGCCGCACCGCGTGTCCGCGAAGCTCTCGCGGGCGGCCTCCACGCGGTCGTCGAACTCGACGGTCCGCTGTACGGGCATCGTGTCTCTCGTCCCGAATTCTAGTGCACGCTACTTGAGTTGCGGGGCGGTCCCGTCAGCGGGCACCGATACCGGGGGTGGTGACTCGGCCAGGTCCGGTCGTGTCCACTCCGCTCTCGCTCTCCCGCTCGAAAACTCAGTCACTGCGCGGGACCGGATTTGAACCACGCGAAGACGTGCTCGCTTCGCTGCGCGCGTCTTCTCTCGTTCAAATCCGTGCCTGCTCGTTCGTCGCTGCGCTCCTCACTGCGCGGGACCGGATTTGAACCGGAGGGAGACGGCCGGCCTCGCTTCGCTCAGCCGCTACGGCTCCCGGGATTCGAACCGTTCCTGCTCTCTCGCTCGTTCGCTTCGCTCACTCGCTCGATGCGCGGGACCGGATTTGAACCACGCGAAGACGTGCTCGCTTCGCTGCGCGCGTC
>CAZMWG010000147.1:0-7116 GCA_964569925.1 uncultured Halobacteriales archaeon
GGGCTACGAGCACCGTCGCCTGGACCCGCCGGCGATGAACAACATCTTCGCCGGGGTCAACTACATGGAGGAGGTCCCCACCGAGCGCAACACCGGCGACGGCGGCTTCGTCGACCGCTACTTCGAGATGTTCCCGGACGCTCCCTACCTCAACGAGGAGGCCGAGAACAACTACTTCTCGATCTACATGTACAAGCGGGCGGTCGAGCAGGCCGGCACGACCGACCAGGCGGCCGTCAAGGAGGCCCTGGAGTCGGGAATCACCTACCCCGCGCCGGAGGCCCCCGAGGGCGAGGAGATCGAACTCGACCCCGAGACCCACCACGTCCACCACCACATGTGGGTGATGCGGTCGGACGACCAGCACAACGTCGAGGCGGTGGACGACCGGGTGATCGAGGAGCAGTTCCTCTCGAACACGGTCGGCTGTGACCTCACCGGCGAGGACGAGGAGACCCAGTACACCCCACAGGACTACTTCGAGGAGGCCGGGTAGGATGGTCAACGGGCTCAACCTCCTGTTTCAGTTCCTCAACAGCTTCGCGTTCATCGTGATCGCGGCAGCGGGGTTGGCCGTCGTCTTCGGGATCATGGGCGTCATCAACCTGGCGCACGGGGAGTTCATCCTCGTCGGGGGGTACGTGACGACGCTGATCGGGGTCGGCGGCCTGCCGGTCGTCGGACAGGTGCCCCTGCCGGTGGCGATGGTCCTGGGTGCGGTCGGCGCGGCCGTCTTCGGCTTCGTCGTCGAGCGGGTCGTCGTCTCCGGCGCCGTCCCCAACTGGGTCTGGGTGCGGCTCCGTGCCGGCCTCGTCCGCGTCCTGCCCGACCGGGCCGCGCGGGGCCTCCCCGAGGCACCGATCGTCAGTCCGCTGTACGACCGGCTGGTCGACTCGATGGTCGCCACCTGGGGCGTGAGCCTGATCATGGTCCAGGGCGTGCGGATCGTCTTCGGCAACTCCATCGAGCAACTCGGGACGCCCCTGGGGAGCATCCGCTACGGCGGCGGTGCCTTCTCCTTTGGCACCTACCAGATCCTGCTCTCGGGGGTCGCCGTCGCCCTGCTGGTCGCGACCTACCTCGTGTTCACCCGCACGGAGTTCGGGATGCGTGCACGCGCGACCATCCAGGACGAGGACACCGCCCGAGCGCTGGGCGTCGACACGGAGCGCACCTACACGGCGACGTTCGTCATCGGGTCGGCGCTCGCCGGACTGGCCGGCGCGCTGTACGCGCCGGTGCTCAGCATGGGGCCGGGCTACGGCTCCGCGTTCCTGATCGAGTCGTTCGTCGCGGTCGTCGCCGGCGGCTCCTCGGTGGTGCTCGGGACGACCGCGGCCGGCGGCCTGCTGGGCGCGGTCAACGCCGTCGTCACCAACCTCACCGAGGCGCCCTTCTTCGGTCGCATCGCCCTGCTCGTGACCGCCATGCTGATCCTCCGCTTCCTCCCGGGCGGGGTGTCGGGCTACGTCGAGGACCTGCGCGAGCGGTCCCGGGAGGGGTCGTAGATGGCCACCGACACCGCGAGTTCGGGGTCTCCCGGCTCCACGGGTCCGATCGGTGCCCTCCGGAACCGGCTGGAGGGACCGAACACCATCGGCAACACGCGGGGCTTCTGGGTCGGGTTCGTCGTCGTCGTCGCCGGCCTGGCGGCCTACCCGTACGCCCCCGACGCCGTCACCGGCGCCTTCGTCGGCGTCGGTACCTTCTCGTCGTTCCTGTGCTACACGTTCCTGGCGCTGTCGCTGGCGATCGTCTGGGGGTACGGCGGCATCCTCAGCTTCGGCCAGTCGGTGTTCTACGGCGTCGCCGGCTACGCGTTCATGGTCGTCGCGCTCAACCTGAACTCCACGTTCGGGGTGACCGTCGGCGTCCTCACGGGGATCGTCGGCGGGGCGGTGCTCTCGGCGGTGCTCGGCTACTTCATCTTCTACGGCGGCGTCAGGGACGTCTACGCGACGATCATCACGCTGGTCTCGACGCTGGTGTTGCAGACGTTCATGCAACAGACCGCCGGCGACGAGTGGACCGTCGGCGCGGTCGCGCTGGGCGGGTTCAACGGTATCAACCTGAGCCTCCCCTTCCGCCTCGGCGTCGAGGGCGCGGCGATCGGCTTCGACCCGCTGGCGAACCCGGCCGGCTTCTTCCACCTGGTGCTCGGACTGCTCGTGGTCACGTACCTCGGGCTCCGCGTGCTGGTCAACTCCGACTACGGCCGCGTGATGGTCGCGGTCCGGGAGGACGAGGACCGCACCCGGATGTTCGGCTACAAGACCGAGCGCGTGAAGCTCGTGGTGTTCACCGTCGGTGGGGCGCTGGCCGGCCTGGGCGGCGTGCTGTTCAACGTCCAGCGGGCGTTCATCGACCCGAACGTCTTCTCGCTGACCGTCGCCTCGCTGCCGGTGATCTGGGTCGGCCTGGGCGGCCGGAAGACCCTGCTGGGCCCCATCGTCGCCACCGTCGCGCTCCAGTACCTCTCGAACACCATGGGCGACCAGTGGGCCGACGTCATCAAGGGGCTCCTGCTGGTCGGGTTCATCCTCGTATTGCCCGGCGGCGTCGTCCCGCAACTGCGGGACGGCGTTCTCTGGGTCCAGCGGCGGCTGCTGGGGACGGAGCCGGCACGAACCCCGGGCGAGGAGCCCGCTCCGACGCCGGGCGACGGCGGCGACCCCGACGCGGAGGTGAGCGACTCGTGAGCGCCGACGAGAGCGGCCACCCCGACGTCAGACAGACCGCGGCGGAACTGGCCACCGGCGACCGGACGGACACGCTGCTGGCGACCGACGACCTCCGCAAGGAGTTCGGCGGTTTCACGGCGATCGACGACGTCGACTTCGCCGTCGAGGCCGGCGAACTGCGCTGTCTGATCGGTCCCAACGGCGCCGGCAAGTCGACGCTGCTGAAACTGATCACCGGCACCCACGAGGCCACCGCCGGCGACGTCTACTACGACGGCCACGAACTCACCGACCTCCCGCCCCACGAGCGGGTCGACCGGGGGATCAGCATGAAGTTCCAGGTCCCCTCGGTGTACGGCGACCTCACCGTCCGGGAGAACGCCCGCCTGCCGGTCCAGCGGCTCGCCGACGGCGACGAGCGCCGCGAGCGGGTCGCGGCCGCCATCGAGGCCGCCGGCCTGGCGGGCTACGAGGACCGCCCGGCCGAGACCCTCTCCCACGGCCAGCAACAGCAACTGGAGATCGGGATGGCCGCGGCGATGGATCCCGACCTGCTCCTGCTCGACGAACCGGTCGCCGGCCTGGACGTCGCCGAGCGGGAGGCGATCGCCGACCGGATCACCCGGCTCAACGACGAGGAGGGGATCGCCTTCGTCGTGATCGAACACGACACGGAGTTCGTCGGCCGGATCGCCGACGAGGTGACCGTCCTCCACCAGGGGGAGGTGTTCCGCGAGGGGCCGATCGAGGAGATCGAGAGCGACCCCGCCGTCCAGCGGATCTACCTGGGGGGATCGGAGTGAGCCTGCTCGAACTCGACGGGGTGACGGCGGCCTACGACCGCACCCCGATCCTCCGGGACGTCGACCTCGCCGTCGAGGAGGGCGAGATCGTCGGCGTGATGGGCAAAAACGGCGTGGGCAAGTCGACGCTGATGAAGACCGTGATCGGACTGCTGGAACCCGTCGAGGGGCGGATCGGCTACGCCGGCACGGACGTCACCGACGCGCCGGCCGACGACCGGGCCCGGGCGGGGATGGGCTACATCCCGCAGGGCCGGGACGTCTTCCCGAAGCTCACCGTCGAGCAGAACGTCCGGATGGGCGAGACGATCGGCGCCGACGCCGACGCCCTCCACGAGACGGTGTACGACTTCTTCCCGATCCTCGAGGAGCGGGCCGACCAGGCCGCCGGGACGCTGTCGGGGGGCCAACAGCAGATGCTCGCCATCGGGCGGGCGCTCGTGGGCAACCCCGACCTGCTCCTGCTGGACGAACCCAGCGAGGGGATCCAGCCCTCGATCGTCGATCGCATCAGCGACGACATGCGGGCGATCAACGAGGAACTGGGCACGACGATCCTGTTCGTCGAGCAGAACCTCGGGGTCATCCGGTCGCTCGCGGACCGCTGTTACGCGATGGACCGCGGCGAGATCGTCGACGAACTCGGCCCCGACACCCTCGCCGACGAGGACGCCATCGCACAGTTCCTCGCCGTCTGAGCGGCGCTCGCCTCGCCGCCCGGCGGTTCTCTCCGCGGCTCGTGCCGTCTCTCTTCCGCTCCGTTTCCTCGCCGTCCGAGTCGACGTGCCGCGGCTCGCCTTTCTCCCCGCTGTCCGTCTCTCGCGCCACGCGGGATGGGGGCTCGTCGCAGTGGGCAGGACGTAGTCACGGACCGATCGCTGCCGGCGGAGCGGTCGTCGGAGAAGCGCCGAGGAGGAGATTTGAACTCCTGAGTCCTCTCGGAGACCTGCTCTCGAAGCAGGCGCCTTGGCCAGGCTAGGCTACCTCGGCTCGTTCGACTCGACGGGCATGGGCCGTTTGTAGGTTTCGATCACCCACGCCCGCTTCCGGATCTCCCGGCTCCCGGCGGGCGATCCGGGGCCGGTTTCGACGGGTCCCCCCGCAGCGCTCGGCGACGCCGTCGACTACCGCGTCGCGCGGGCGGCGTCTCGCGCCCCCTCGACGGTCTCGCGGACGGCGTCGACCCCCTCGGAGTGGAGCAGGTCGCCGACGACGACCGTGTCGGCGCGGGCGGCCATCGTCCGGGCGGAGTCGTAGTCGTGGATGCCGCCGCCGTAGAACAGGGTCGCCTCCTCCAGCGCGTCGGCGGCCGCCCCGACGACCTCCGGGTCGCCGAACGTGCCGGAGTACTCGACGTAGACGATCTCCTGGCCCAGCATCTGTTCGGCGATCTCGGCGTAGGCGGCGACGTCGGCCGGCGACTGGTCGCAGTCGGCGTCGGTCAGCCGTGCGGCGCTGCAGTCGGGGTTGAGGATGACGTAGGCCTCGGTGGTCGTGCGCGCCCAGTCCACGTCGTCGATCTTCACCCACTCCTTGTGGAAGCCGGTCGCCCAGGCGATGTCGCCGGCGTTCAACACGACCGGCACCATGTAGCCGTCGACGCGCTCGTCCTCGACCACGACCGAGGGGTCGCTTGGCTCCTGGTACAGCGGGACGTCGTACTTCGCGCAGGCCTCGATCACCTCCGTCATCTTCTCGCTGGTGACGTCCAGCGTCCCCCCGATCTCGAGGGCGTCCGTCCCCGTCCGACAGACGTCCTCGAAGGTCTCGCCCGCGACCAGGCTCTTGTCGGGGTCGATCTTGACGATGTGGTCCCACTCCGACCAGTCGCTCATACCCACCCCCTCCGCCCCTGTCCCCAAAACCGCTTCGGATGGGGCATCCGGCCGGGATCGGCCCGGTCCGCCGGGCGCCGGCCGCGAGGACCCGTCGCCGACGGGGTGGCCGGGCGCCGGCTCGTCGCCCGCCGACCCCCGAGCGGGGCGGGCCGACCGGGCGAGGGTTTCGGAGGGTCAGCCGGCCACCGTCTCGCGCCACTCCTCGATCTGTGCGGCGCTGACCCCCTGGACCTCGCCCGCCACCGTGTCGGGCTCGACCTCGCGCAGGTCCTCCGGGCGCTCGATGCCGACGGCCGCCAGCTTCTCGGCGGTCGCCGGGCCGACCCCGTCCAGGTCCTCCAGTTCGTCGACGGCGTTGCGCGCCCGGTACTCCTCGTAGTTGCAGATCGGACAGCCCAGCTCCCAGGGCTCGTCGTCGTCGTCCTCGACGACCCGCAACTCCGGGAGGTCGTGGTCCTCACAGCGGCTCTCGAGCACCTCGATGTCGCCGTTGCGGGGCAGGGGCAGCGAGTACTCGCAGTCGGGGTAGCGGGTACAGCCGACCAGCCGCGAGCCCGACCGGAGCCGCTTGATCGCCAGTTCGCCGCCCTCGGCCCCGCCACAGTCCGGGCAGGCGCCGATGACCCGGTCCTCGGACTCGTCGGCCTTCTCGGCCTCACAGCGGGGACAGCCGTGGACGAACGTGTCGCGGCCGGCCAGCATCTTCACGTGGTTCAGCTCGTGGTCCTCACAGACCGTCTCGATCACCAGCGGCTCGCCGGTCGAGGGCAGCGGCAGCGTGTACCGGCAGTCCGGGAAGCCGTCACAGCCGACGAAGTACGAGCCGTCGCCGGCACGACGCACTAACAGGTCCTCGCCACAGTCCGGACACGGCCCCAGGCGCTTGTCGGCCTTCAGCGACTCCTGGAGGTGGTCGCCGATCTCCTCGCGGGACTCCCGCAACTCCTCGAACACCCGGTCGAGCATCTCCCGGGACGCCTCGGTCACCTCCTCCAGGGTGGCCTCGCCCTCCGCGATGGCGGTCATGTCCCGCTCCAGTTGGGCGGTCATCTCCTCGCTGACGACGTGGTCGGCGAACTCCTCGGCGGCCTCCACGACCGCCTCGGCGACGGTCGTCGGCCGCGGCGGGTCGCCCTCCACGTACCCCCGCTCGTACAGCTTCTCGACGGTGTTGTGGCGGGTCGACTTCGTCCCCACCCCCATCGAGGCCATCTTCTCGATCAGCCGCGACTGGCCGTACCGGCGCGGGGGCTGGGTCTGTTTGGCCGACAGCCGGACGTCGTCGATCCGCAACTCCTCGCCCTCGGCCACGTCGGGGACGGCGGTCTCGCTGGCGCCCGAGTAGGGGTAGACGGCGTGGTACCCCTCCTCCAGCAGTCGACGGCCGTTGGCCTTCACGCTGTGGCCGGTGGCCTCGGCGACGACCCGCAGGTGTTCCCAGCGGGCCGCCGGCGCGACGGTGGCGAAGAAGTGTCGCACCACGAGCTCGTACACCTCCTGCTCGTCCTCGCCGAGTTCCGACGGCGCCGGGATCTCCCCGGTCGGGTGGATCGGCGGGTGGTCGGTGGTCTCCTCGTCGCCCTCCGTCGGATCGATCTCCGACTGCTCCAACAGGTCGGCGGCGTCCTCGCCGAACCGGCCGCCGACGAACGCCTCGAGCAGTTCCTCGGGGTCGAGGTCGTCGGGGTAGACGGTGTTGTCCGTCCGCGGGTAGGTGACGTAGCCGGCGGTGTACAGCTCCTCGGCGAGACTCATCGCGCGCTGTGCGGAGTAGCCGAGCGACCCCGCGGCGGA
>CAZMWG010000147.1:7126-7411 GCA_964569925.1 uncultured Halobacteriales archaeon
CGACCCGGCCGCGGAGATGAAGGCGGTGGTGTCGAAGGGCGCCGGCGGCTCGTCGGTGCGGGTGCGCCGGCGGACGGCGGTCGCCGTCGCGCTCTCGGCGGCCGAGAGGTCGGCGTAGGCCGCGTCGGCGGCCTCCTCCTCCCAGATCCGCTCGGCCTCGCGGCCGTCGTCGTCGTAGAAGTACGACGCCTCGAAGGTCGCGCCGTCCTTGACCAGGTCGAGGTCGATCTCCCAGTAGTCGTCGGGGTCGAACGCGCGGATCTCGCGCTCGCGGTCGACGATCAG
>CAZMWG010000148.1:0-7408 GCA_964569925.1 uncultured Halobacteriales archaeon
CGGTGAACGCGTCGGTTCGGAGATGGAGCTCATGCACGACCCGGCCTGCGAGCTACGGACGTTCGCGGACGCGCTGAAGCTCGGTCGCGCGCTGGACGAGGAGGGCTTCTTCTGGTACGAGGACCCCTACCGGGACGGCGGAATCAGCCAGCACAGCCACCGGAAGCTCGGTCGGAAGCTCGACACCTCCATCCTCCAGACCGAACACGTCCGCGGCCTCGAACCCGCCACGGACTTCCTCGCCAACGAGGCGACCGACTTCCTGCGCGCCGATCCCGAGTACGACGGCGGGATCACCGGCGCGATGAAGCGCTCCCGGATCGCCGAGGGGTTCGGACTCGACGTCGAGTACCACGCCCCCGGGCCCGCACAGCGACACTGCATCGCCGCGACGCGCAACACCAACTACTACGAACTGGCGCTGGTCCACCCGGACTGTCCCAACACTCAGCCGCCGGTGTACGAGGGCGACTACTCGGACATGCTCGACACCGTCGACGACGAGGGCCACGTCTCGGTGCCGGAGGGGCCGGGTCTGGGCGTCGACTACGACTGGGACTACGTCGAGGACAACGCCACCGGTAGCGTCCACGTCTACGAGTAACGCCGACGGACGCCGTCTCTCGCTCGGCAGCGCCTACCAGGAGGTGATCTCGACGTCCCGCAGCGGCCGGTCGAGCGGGATCGACACCTGGCCGCCGGTGTAGTGAGAGACGTAGAAGCCGACGATGATCTCGAGCGAGCGGAGGGCGGCCTCGCCGGGCGAGGCGTTCTCGGCCTCCCCGTCGAGCAGTTCCCGGACGTGTTCGGCGGCGTTGGCGAATGCGTTCCGGTAGTCCTCGTCCCAGGTCCAGGAACCCTCGATGCCGGGCAGCGGTTCCTCGACGTGGTCGCCGTCCTCGAGGCGCCAGTAGCGCCACTCGCCGTCGTCGTTGTTCATGTACAGCTTTCCCCCGCTGCCGACGAACTGCAGGGTCATCGAGGAGTCCGCCCGGGGGATCGTACAGTCGACGGTGGCGAAGGCGCCGTCGTCGAGCAGGACGAACCCCCCGCCGCCGGCGTCGTCGACGTCCCGGTCGGCGTCGAGCGACTCGACGGCCTCGTTCTCGCCGGTGACGTGGCCGCTCACCCGTTCCGCGCGGGCGTCGAGCAGGTAGACCAGCGTGTCGAGCAGGTGCGTGGAGTTGCGCAGCAGCTCCATCCGGAACTGCGTCGAGACGGAGTGAACCTCCCCGAGCAGGTCCTCCTCGCGGACCAGTTCGGCCAGCCGCCGGAGCTTCTCCGTGAACCGGAACGAGTGGTTCACCAGCAACTCCGTGTCGGTCGCCGCGCAGGCCTCGATCATCGCCTCGGCGTCGGCGACCGCGGAGGCGATCGGCTTCTCACACCAGATCACGTCCGGCGCCGCCGCCGACCGGGCCGCGTCCACCACGTGGTCGGCGTGGAGGTACGAAGGGGTGCAGACCGAGACCACGTCTAAGTCCTCGGCGGCGAGCATCGCCTCGTGGCCGTCGTAGCGCCGGTCGGGGTCGATCCCCCAGGCGTCGCCGAAGCGGTCGAGCTTCCCGGCGTCGACGTCCGCGGCGGCGACGAGTTCCAGCCCCTCGGTCGCGTCGTAGCCGCCGGCGTGGCTCGCCCGGATCTTCTCGGTCCCGATGGCCTCCTCGTCGTGCATCCCGAGGATGCCCATGCCGGCGATGCCGCCGGTGCCGACGACGCCCGCGGTGTAAGTCATGCTCAGGCGGGTTGTGCGCGGGTCGGTATCAAGGTTGTGTCGGTCTCACACGCCGGCCGTCGCGGGCGGTCCGATCGTTTCGTCGTCGGCCGTTCACCGTTCGGTCATCCCGTCGTCGGCAGTCCGGCCGCCCCGTCGCTGGCGATCGTCGATCCGGCCGTTCGGTCGGTCTGTCGGTCGGTCGGTCTGTCGGTCTGTCGGTCCGTCGCTTCGTCGCCCTGTGGCCGTCGCTTCGTCGCCCCGTGGCCGTCGTCGAGGGCGGGAGCTACTCGGTCGAGAGGGCGGGACCGGGCTGCCAGGTGTTGCCGTCGAGCTCGATCAGGTCGTACAGCTCTAGCACCCGGAGGGCGTGGATCACGCTGTCGGCGTCCAAGTCGACGGCGAGGTCGTTGGGCAGTTCCTCGGCGAGGCGGCTCTTGGTGGCCCCGTCGGTGCGCTGGACGATCTCGAGCACCGTCGTCAGGTCCGAGAGTACCGGGTCGAGGTCAGCGGCCGGTCCGGCCCGGCCGCCGAGGATCGCCGCGATCTCGTCGTAGTCGCCCGCCAGTTCGACCGTCGCCCGGACGCCGTCGTCCGTCGAGCCGTCGGAACTCATTGTCGACACCGACTTTTCCCGGCCAGGGCTTAACTCTTCGCCACCGGATCGGCCGGATCGGCGACCGGATACCCGCGGGCGTCGACGGGTTCCCGACGGCGCCGACCGTACCGACGGGAGATCGGGCCGGCGGGTCTCAGAGGGTCAGCGAGAGGGCGGCCACGATCGGCACCAGGACGACGAGGTACGCGGCGGCCGACAGCGCCCAGTCCCGGCGGATCGCCGGGACGCGCTCGGCCGCGACCAGCGACCGCGGGAGCACGACGACGGCGAAGAAGGCAACCATCAGGCCGTAGAGGACGACCGCGGCGACGGCGACCGTCGGGAGGCCGGGGCCGAGCACGGCCTCGCCGGCGAAGGTGAACCAGACGAACAGCGGGCCGGTGAGCGTCCCGGCGACGTGGTGGACGACCGAGGCGAGCCGGTCGGGCGCGTCCCCGGGCGGGCGCCCGGTCAGGACGCCGGACGCGATCGACGGCGGGGTCCACCCCTCCGGACGCCGGGCCATGACCAGTTCCATCGACTTCGTGGCGAGGACGCCGACGACGACCGCGCCGGCGAAGCGGAGCGCGACCGACGAGGCCGCCACCGACGACGTGGCGAGAGCTGTCACGTTCGACCCCGGGAGCGGCCCGTTCTTCGGTCTGCCGGTCTCACGACGGCGGGGCCGGCCGGCGCGGACGCGCGGTGCCGGCGTGGCGTGATCGACCGAAGACGGAGCGCTCAAACCCGTCGGGAGCGACGCTCGGACGTGGACCGGTCGGCCGTCGATCCGTTCGTCGTGATGAACGCCGTCGGGCTGGTCGCGTTCGCGCTCGTGGGCGCCCGCGAGGGGATCCGCGAGGAGTTCGACCTGTTCGGGATCGCCGTGGCCGGGCTGGCGACCGCCTTCGCCGGCGGTGTCACGCGGGACCTGCTCGTGAACCGGGTGCCGCTGGCGCTGACCGGCCCCGCCGAGATCGCGCTCGGGACGGCGGGGATGGCGCTCGCGGTCGGGCTGAGCGCCGTCGCCGAGTCGCCGGCCGACCACCCCGTGACGGTCGCCGCCGACGCCGTCGGGCTGGCGGCGTTCGCCACCGCCGGCGCCATCGTGGCGACCGGGGCCGGCGTCTCGGGGTTCGGCGTGGTCGCGGTGGCGACGATCAACGCCGTCGGCGGCGGTGTGCTCGCGGACCTGCTGATGGACCGGGCGCCGTTCGTGCTCCACGAGGACTTCTACGCCAGCTGTGCGGTGCTGGGGGGCAACGTCTACTGGCTGGCCACGGTCGTCGGCGTCGGCCCCGGGGCGGCGGCCGCGGCCTGCGCGCTCGTGACGCTGGGGAGTCGGCTCGTCGCCGTCACCTGGGGGTGGGGGCTCCCGACCGCGCAGGCGCTCCGGTCGGCGGGCGGCCGCCGGGGCGACCGACGGCGTTATCATCGTTGATTCCAGAGACGGCACCGTTATTCGCCGGCGACCCGTCCCTCCGGACATGCCGCCAGCGGACGTGCTGGTCGTGGCCGACTCGTCGGACGCCGCCGGGGCGCTCGCGGCGGCGGTCTCCCGGGCCGACCGGACGGGCGCCGTCGAGACGGCGGTCGGCCCGGAGGCGGGGCTCGAACGGCTCTCGACGTCGACCTACGGCTGTCTCGTGTCGGAGGGCCTCCAAGAGGGACCGACGGGGACCACCCTCCCCGAGCGGGTCGCCGACCGGCAGCCGGACCTGTCGACGGTGGTCCGGCTGGACGGTGCGGACGCGGAGGCCGTCGACCGGGCGCTCTCGGCCGGCGCGACCGACTGCGTGCGCGAGGGACCGGGCGCCGACCGGCTGCTCGCGCGGCGGGTCGACGACGCGATCCGGCGGGGGTCCGAGACCGTGGGGACCGACGACGGCCGCCGGTTCGTCGGACCCGTGCTCGACAGCGTCGGCGAGGTGGTCTACCTCTTCGACGCAGAGGGCCGGCTCCGGCAGTGGAACGACAGCCTCGTCGAGGTCACCGGCTACGCGGAGCGGCGTCTGGACGGGATGAGGGTGGCCGAGTTCTTCGCGGAGTCCGACCGCGAGCGGGTCGCCGCCGCGTTCGCCGACGTGGTGACCGGCGAGCGGCGCCGGCTGACCGGAGACCTCGTGACCGCCGACGGCGAGCGGATCCCCTACGAGCTCACCGGTGTCACGCTGACCGACGCCGACGGGACCGTGACCGGCGTCGCGGGCGTGGGACGGAACGTCTCGGAGCGCAGGCGCCGCGAGCGGGCCCGCAAGCGGACGATCGATCGCGTGACCGACGCCGTCGTCTCCGTCGACGACGAGTGGCGGTTCACCTCCGTCGACGACGACGCCGAGGAGATCTACGGGACCGGCGAGTCGGAACTGCTCGGCCGGGAGTGCTGGGCGGTGTTCCCCGAGACGCGGGACACCCGCTTCGAGGAGGCCTACCGGCGGGCGATGGAGACCAGAGAGCCCGCCGAGGCGGAGGCGTACCACGAGGGGCTCGACGAGTGGTTCACCGTCGAGGTGTACCCCGACCCCGGCGGCGGGCTGTCCTGCTACTTCGACGAGATCACGGAGCGAAAGCGCCGCGAGCGGGAGCTGGAGCGCCAGAACGAGCGCCTGGAGCGGTTCACGCGGATCCTCTCACACGACCTCTCGAACCCGTTGCAGGTCGCCAGCGGTCGGCTCCGGCTCCTCCGGGAGGAGTACGACGACGAGGACGGCCACCTCGACGCGGTGGCCCGGGC
Organism: uncultured Halobacteriales archaeon; assembly: GCA_964569925.1. Classification (GTDB taxonomy): domain Archaea; phylum Halobacteriota; class Halobacteria; order Halobacteriales; family Haloarculaceae; genus CAZMWG01. The sequence goes on from CAZMWG010000148.1 coordinate 5,047, forward strand.
CCACGACCGGATGGGGGCGCTGATCGAAGACATGCTCACGCTGACACGGGAGGCCGAGCCGGTCGGCGAGCGCGAGTCGGTCGACCTCGGGGAGTTGGGTGCGGAGTGCTGGGAGACCGTCGAGACCGGCGAGGCGACCCTCTCGGTGACGACGGACGGGACGGTCGAGGCGGACCGCAGCCGGCTGCGCCAGCTGTTCGAGAACCTGTTCGACAACGCCGTCGAGCACGGCGGGCCGGGTGTGACCGTCACCGTCGGCGACGTCGACGGCGGTTTCTACGTCGCCGACGACGGTCCGGGGATCCCCCCCGAACAGCGCGATCGGGTGTTCGACGGGGGGTACACCACCCGACGGGAGGGGACCGGGCTCGGGCTCGCGATCGTCGCCGAGGTCGCCGACGCACACGGGTGGGACGTCCGCGCGGTCGAGGGGCCCGACGGCGGCGCGCGGTTCGAGGTCGTCGGCGTCGGCGGCTGAGCGCCACGCCTATTACCGGCGACACGTGAGACATCGCCGTGACGCGAGGTCCCGTCCCGACGCGAGGTCGACTCCTCCTGCTGGTCGCGCTCGCGGCGCTGACCGCCGGCTGTGGCGGGCTCGCCGGCGACGGCGGCGCGGTCGAACCCGCCGGGACGCTGACCCCGGTGCCGGTCGAGGAGGTCGGCGTGGACGACGCGCCGGACCGGCCCACGGCGGTCCCGAACGGGACGTTCCCGGCCGGGATCGCGCCCGACGGGACGGTGTCGCCGGATCGGCTCTACCTGACCCACCGGACCGCGCTCGACGGCCGCTCGTACACCCTCGTCTTCGACCGCCGCGAGGACACCGAGGACGGCGACGTCGAGACCACCCGGCGAGAGATCCGCGTCGACGGGGACCGCAAGCTCGTCCGGGACAGCGGCTCGTGGCTCCCGGGCGACCGGACCCGGTATCTCGACGCGCGCAGCGGCGTCCTGCGGGAGACGACGCCGGACGGCACCGAGTACGAGGTCCTCGACCGGACCGCCGAGGACAGGTTCCTCTACTTAGAGGCGGTCCTCCGGACGTACTTCGCCGACCGGAACGTGGCCGCCGGCCTCGTCGAACGTGACGGACGCCGGTACGTGCGGCTGTTCGTCCCCCCGGGCGACCCGCCCCGGGAGCTGACCGACGACCCGTTCGACCCCGCCGTCGTCTACCGGTACACCGCGACGGCGTATCTCACGCCCGAGGGGCGGCTCGTGGCCGCCGACGTCGACTACGGCACCCGGCGTGGCGAGGTGTCGATCCGGATCGAGGTCCGCGGCGTCGGCGCGACGACCGTCCGGCGACCGTCGTGGGCGTCGGCGGTCGAACGGACCGGCCGGCCGAACGCGACGACGACCGCGACGCCGGGCGCCGACGTGACGGGGAACGGGACCGCGACGGCGACCCCGACCGCCGACACGAACGCCACCGCCACGCCGGACGTCGCCGCGACGGCGGCCCCGACGGCCTCGCCGGCGCGGTCGATCCAGCCCGTCGGGGACGGAGCGCCGGTCCCGCCGGCGTCGCCGGCCCGCGGATCGTGACGCGGCCCCGACTCCTCCTGCTGGTCGCGCTCACGGCGCTGACAGCCGGCTGTGGCGGGCTCGCCGGCGGCGACGGCGGGGCGTCCACCGAGACGCTGACCCCGGTGCCGGTCGAGGAGGCGCGGCCGACGGCGAGCGCGACTCCGACCTCCACGGGGACCCCCGACCGGATCCCGGCGAACGTGCTCCCGCCCGGAGTCTCGCGGGAGGGGCCGGTCGACGCGGCCCGGCTCCACCGCGCCCACCGGACGGCCGTCGGCGACCGGCCGTCGGTCCTGACGATCGACCGGGAGGTGAGCGGCGCCGACGGCGGGGTCGAGCGGAGCCGACGAACGGTCCGGATCGCCGGCGACGGGACCGGGACCCGGGGCGGGAACCGGACCGTCGGGGTCGATCGGAACCGGGTCGGCGCCCTCGTCGACCGGGACGGCGACGAGCCGTTCCTGCGGGCGGCCCTGCGGACGTACTTCGCGGACCGCGAGGCGACCGCCGGCCTCGTGGAGGGCGACCGGCGCCGGTACGTGGCACTGTTCGTCCCGCCGGGCGACCCGCCCCGGGCGCTGACCGACGACCCGGACGACCCCGCCGTCGTCCGGGGCTACACCGCGACGGTCTACGCCACCTCCGGGGGTCGTATCCTGGCGCTGTACGTCGACTACGAGACCCCGCGGGGGGCTGTGTCGGTCCGGATCGACCACGAGGTCAACGCCGACGAGGACGGGCGTCGACCCCCGTCGATCCCGTCGTAGCCCCGCCGCGGTCGACCCGGCGCTCACTCCGGCCGCCGGTCCGAGGGAGCTGTCGGCTCGGC
>CAZMWG010000149.1:0-7406 GCA_964569925.1 uncultured Halobacteriales archaeon
CGTGGGTCAGCCGCTCCAGTTTCTGCTGGTACTTGTTGTTCTCGGCGTTGGCGTCCAGCAACTTGTCCCGCATCTCCTCGTTCTGGGACTCGAGCACCTCCAGCCGTTCCTGGAGGGACTCGATCTTGTCCTGTTGTGACGCGTCGTCGTCGTACGGTAGATCGACCTCGTCGACGGTGTCGGTCATTACACCCCGTTAGTGGATGGGCGGTTATGAGGCTTCGGGTAGGGTGAACGCCCGAAGGAGCCGGTGTGAGCCGCGTGAGACGCCGTCGCCGGGGTACCCGGTGTCGCTCTCGACACCCGACGTGAATTACTCTGGAGCATGTCCCGAACCAGAAATATTATCACCCTATATCGGCAACGGGGAGTATGAGCACATCCGGGACGACCGGCGCGGACGGAGCGACCGAGGCGGAGACGGGTTGGGACGCCGTGCGAGAGCTGCCGCCGAGCGCGAAGCTGGTGGCGACGGTGCTCGACCACGAGGGACGGCTGACACAGACCGGGCTGGCCGAGGAGACGCTGCTGCCGGCGCGGACGGTCCGGCACGCGCTGGCCCGGCTGGAGGAGGTGGGCGCGGTGGAGTCGCGGTTCTCCTTCGCCGACGCCCGCAAGCGGGTGTACTCGCTGACGATAGAGGGCTCGCGGTAGCCGCCGGCCGTGGACGGCGGGCGAGGTATCGCGGACACCGGGAACGGGACCCTTCGACTTTTGAACCGGGACGGGCCACCGCCGCCGTGACCGACGCCGAGCGCGCCAAGGCGACGCTGGCACGGCTCGCCGCCGAGGGCGGCAACGACGGGCCCGGACGGGAGTTTCCCGACCGCGACTCCGCGTGCGGGCACGGTTCCACACCGGACCACGACCCCGCGTCCGACCACGACTCCGCTTCCGACCGTGGTTCCGCGCGGGACGGTGACTCCGCACACGACCGCGGTTCCGCACGCGACCGTGATTCCGCACGCGACCGCGACCGCGACGGTGATCCCGCGTACGACCGCGACTGCGGTCCCGTGTACGACCGCGACACCGACGCGGAGGGACGGACCGACCGTCGGGCGGTGATCGAGGCGGCCGTCGCCGCGACCGAGGACCTGGAGCGGGCCGCGGCGTTCGTGGAGACGACCGGCGTCGAGGCGCTGGCGACGGCGGTCGAGCGCGCCGAGCGGGAGCGAGAGGACCGTGCCGACGAGGGCCGGGCGGCCCTGTCGGCGTTCCGTGACTACCGGCGGGCCGCGGCGGGCGACCACTTCCACCGCGGTCGCGGAACCTCTATACAGGGAGGTGACGTAGGCGAGGAGCGATGACGCGTGTGATCCACACGGGGGACACGCACCTGGGCTACCGCCAGTACCACGTCCCCGAGCGCCGCGAGGACTTCCTCGAGGCGTTCGAGACGGTGATCGACGACGCCGTCGCCGGGGACGTGGACGCGGTGGTCCACGCCGGCGACCTGTTCCACGACCGCCGGCCGACGCTGACCGACGTCCTCGGGACGCTGGAGGTCCTGCGGACCCTCGACGGGGCGGGGATCCCGTTTCTCGCCGTCGTGGGCAACCACGAGGCCAAGCGCGACGCCCAGTGGCTCGACCTGTTCGAGCGGCTGGGCGTGGCGACCAGGCTCGACGACGAGCCGACCGTCGTCGGCGACGTCGCCTTCTACGGGTTGGACTTCGTCCCGCGCTCGCGCCGGGACGACCTCGACTACGACTTCGCCCCCCACGACGCCGACAGGGCGGCGCTCGTGACCCACGGACTGTTCCAGCCGTTCGACTACGGCGACTGGGACGCCGCCGAGGTGCTCGCCGAGTCGTCCGTCGACTTCGACGCGCTGTTGCTGGGCGACAACCACACGCCCGGCCGCGCGGAGGTCGACGGGACCTGGGTGACCTACCCCGGTTCGACCGAGCGGGCCAGCGCCGACGAGCGCGACGAGCGGGGGTACAACATCGTGACGTTCGGCGACGAGGTGGGGATCAGCCGCCGGGGGATCGACACCCGCGAGTTCGTCTTCGTGGAGGTGGACCTGGCCGCGGGCGAGGGGGCGGCCCGGGTGAAGGAGCGAGTCGGCGAACACGACCTCGCGGACGCCGTGGTGATCGTCCACGTCGAGGGGGAGGGGGAGCCGATCCCGCCGGCGGGGATCGAGGAGTACGCGCTGGAGGAGGGGGCGCTGGTGGCGCGGGTCACGGACCACCGCGAGTTCGAGGCCGACCGGGAGACGGCGGTGAGCTTCGCGGACCCGGACGAGGCGGTCGAGGAGCGGATCCGCGAGCTGGGGCTGAGCGACGCCGCCCGCGACGTCGACGAGACGATCCGCGCCTCGAAGGTCGCCGACTCGAACGTCGCCGACCGCGTCGAGGACGCCGTCCGGTCGATGGTCGAGGACGGGGAAGCGGCCGCGTTCCGGCCGGCCGACGAGGGCGGGGCCGCGGCGGTCGACGAGAGCGAGGAGCCCGGAGCGCCGGCGGAGGAGGCCGCGGCGGTCGACGGCGGAACGGCCGACGGGGCGACCGGGAGCCCCGAGCCCGGCGGGGAAGCCGTCGACGGCGCCGAGAGCGAGGGGCCGAGCGACGACGTGGCGAGCGACGGCGATCCGGTGAGCGACGGCGACCCGTCGAGCAATGGTAGCGACCCGCCGAGTGACGGGGACACAGCGAGCGAAGGGAGTCCGACGAGCGACGGCGACGGCGCGGACGGCGAGGACCAGTCCACGATGGGTGAGTACCTGTGAGGGTCACCCGGATCGCCCTGAAAAACTTCAAGCCGTACGGCGACGCGGACCTGCGGCTCGACCGCGGGGTGACGGTGGTCCACGGGCTCAACGGCAGCGGGAAGTCCTCGCTGCTGGAGGCGGTCTTCTTCGCGCTGTACGGGGCTCGGGCGCTCGAGGAGACCCTCGACGAGGTGGTCTCGATCGGCACAGAGGAGGGGACAGTCGAGGTGTGGTTCGCCCACGACGGGGGTGAGTACCACGTCCGCCGGCGGGTGCGGCTGCGGAACGGCACGGGGACGACCGTCGAGTGCGTGCTGGAGACGCCCGAGGGGACCTTCGAGGGGGCCCGTGACGTCCGCCGACGGGTGACGGAGCTGCTGCGGATGGACGCCGACGCCTTCGTCAACTGCGCGTACGTCCGCCAGGGGGAGGTGAACAAGCTGATCGACGCCTCGCCCGACGAGCGCCGGGACATGCTCGACGACCTGCTCCAGTTGGGCAAGTTAGAGGAGTACCGGGAGCGGGCGAGCGACGCCCGCGTGGGGATCGGGCGGGTCCGGGACGACAAGCGGGGGGCGCGGGACCAGCTCGACGAACAGATCGCCGAGAAGGAGGCCCAGGACCTCCACGAGCGTCTCAACGGCCTGGAGACGGAGCGCAACGGGACCGAGGACGAGATCGAACGGATCGAGGGACAGGTCGAGCAGGCCGAGGCGACCCGGGACGAGGCCGAGAGCGTCCTGGAGGAGTACCGGGAGCGCCGCGAGGAGCTGGACGGGCTCGACGCGGACGTCGAGGAGCTGCGGGAGTCGATAGCGGAGACCGAGAGCGAGCGCGAGCGGCTCGGGAGCGACCTCCGGGAGCGACGCGAGCAGCGACGCGAGGAGCGGAGGCGGCTCGGGGAGGCCGTCGCGGCGACGGGGATCGGGCCGGACGAGGCGTCGGCCGTCGAGCCCGACGCGGTCGACCCGGAGGCCGTCGCCGACCGGATCGAGACGGTCGAGGCGGAGCTGGAGTCGGTCCGCGAGGAGATCCGGGAGGCCAGCGCCGACGCCCGCGAGTACGACAGTGAGGCGTCGTCGCTGCGCGAGCGGGCCGAGGAGCTCGACGACCGGGCCGAGAAGCGCCGCGAGACCGCCGACGAGCGCGAGCGGGAGCTGGAGGCCGACCAGGAGCGGGCAGAGGAGCGCCGGGAGCGGCTCGGGACGCTCGACGACCGGATCGAGGCGCTCGAGGCGAAGCTCGCCGAGGCGGGCGTCGACCCCGAGACGGTCGACGAGCGGCGGGCGAGCGTCTCGGAGGAGTTGACCGAGGTGCGCGAGCGGATCGCGGAGACGGAGTCGGACCTGCGCAACGCCCGCGAGGCGGTCGCCGAGGCCGAGGAGCTGCTGGAGGCGGGGAAGTGTCCGGAGTGTGGCCAGCCGGTGAGCGACGCGCCGAGCGTGGCGTCGCTCGCCGAGGACCGCGAGCGGGTCGCGGAGCTGGAGTCGGCGCTGTCCGCGGCCCGCGAGCGCCGCGACGAGCTCGCGGAGCGACTGGAGCGGGCCGAGGAGCTGGTCGAGACCGGCGACCGGCTCGCCGAACTGCGCGGCGACAGGGAGAACCTCCGGCAGTTGCTCTCGGAGCGCGAGGAGGCCTTCGAGGAGCGGACCGAGGGGATCGAGTCGCTGCGCGAGGAGGCCGCGGAGCTGGCGACCGAGGCCGAGAAGCGCCGCGAGGAGGCCACGGAGCGGGCGGAGCTGGCCGACGAGCGCCGGGCGGCGGTCGGCGAACTGAACGGGGAGAAGAGCGAGCTGGACGACCGGATCGAGCGCCTCGAGACGGTCACGGAGCACCTGGGACGGGTGGCGGACCTGGCCGAGGAGATCGAGCGGATCGAGCGGCGCCGCGGGGAGCTGGAGGAGCTGAACGACGAGCGCCGCGACCGGCTGGTCGAGAAGCGCGAGCGCCGCGAGGAGCTGCGCGAGCGGGTCGACGAGGACCGCATCGAGGAGGCGCGCGAGGAGCGCGACCGGGCGGAGACGTACCTGGAGCGGGCCGCCGAGCGGCTCGCGGAGCTGCGCGAGCGCCGCGACGAGCTACAGGGAGCGATCGGCCGGGTGAGCGGCGAGATCGAACGGCTGGAGGAGCTCCGGGAGCGCCGCGAGGGGGTGTCGGCGACCGTCGAGCGCCTGGAGTCGCTGTACGACGAGGCGGCGCGACTGGAGGAGGCCTACGGGACCCTCCGGAGCGAGCTGCGGCGGCGCAACGTCGAGACCTTGGAGCGGATGCTCAACGAGACGTTCGATCTCGTGTACCGGAACGACTCCTACTCCCACATCGAGCTGGACGGGGGGTACGAGCTGACGGTGTACCAGAAGGACGGGGAGACGCTCGACCCCGAGCAGCTGTCGGGCGGCGAGCGGGCGCTTTTCAACCTCAGCCTGCGGTGTGCGATCTACCGGCTCCTCTCGGAGGGGATCGAGGGGACGGCGCCGATGCCGCCGCTGATCCTCGACGAGCCGACGGTGTTTCTCGACACCGGTCACGTCTCGCAGCTGCTCGACGTGATCGGGTACCTGCGCGACGAGGTGGGCGTCGAGCAGGTGGTGGTCGTCAGCCACGACGAGGAGCTCGTGGGCGCCGCGGACTCGCTCGTCAGGGTCGAGAAGGACCCGACCACGAACCGCTCGCGCGTCGAGCGGGTCGAGGGGACGCTCGAAGCGGGAACGCTCGGCTGAGAGCCGGTCGCGAGGGAGTCCGGGGCGGAGACGCTCGGCCGAGACCTGGTCGGGGGAGTCCGGAGCGAGGACGCTCGGCCGGAAGCGGGTCGACCCCGGCGTCGCCGACGGTCGGAGGACCGGGTCAGCGCAGGCGGTCGAGCGCCGCGGCGGCGTCCTCCGTGGCGGCGTACCCCCGGCGGCCGGCGACGGTCGCCCCCTCGACCAGCCCGGCGGCCCGTAGCTCCCCGAGCAGGCCGTGGAGATCGCTCTCACAGAGCGTGGTGTCCTCGAGCAGCGCGTGGACCGACAGCGGGCCGCGGGCGTCCAGTTCGACGACCAGCCCCAGCGCCCGCTCGTCCGGGACGGCGGTCACCAGTCGGCGGACCGGCTCCGGGACGGCCGCCGCGGCCGTCGACAGGGGCGGCTCGTCGACCGGCTCCAGGCGCTCCCGGGGGAGGTGCCGGCGCTCGCCCGTCTCGGGGTCCCGCACGAGGCTCGCGTCGCCGGACTGTTTCAGCAGGACGTACCGTCGGCCGTCCTCGGTGTCGCTGACCGTTCGCATACGCTCTCTCGGGTGTCGGCGGACGTTACGGTTGCGCTCGACCGGCGTCGGTCCGCGACGGGGGGTCACCCGTCGTCGGTCCGGAAGTCACGGTAGCGATAGAGCCCGTAGACCAGCGCGAGCACCCCGACGAGGAACACCTGGACCCCCAGTTCCGGGCGGACGCCGAAGCCGACCTGCATCGCGCCCAGCGCGAGCGCGAACAGGGCGACGTTGAACACGACGACGAGCTTCCAGAACAGCTCGACGGCCTGCGAGTCGGCCACGCCCGGCTCGGGGGGTTCGGGGACCGACGGCCCGATCGACTCCGGGTCGAACTCCGACGGCTCGTCGGGCCACCCGGTCTCGGACTCGGGCTCCTCCCCGAGGTCGCTTCGGGGTGGCTCGGGCACGTCCACCGGGTCGTCCGTGTCGCTCACGGCGGCGATTGTGTGGCGACCGAGAAAAGCGTTCGCGCCCTACGCCATCCGGCGCAGCGACTCGGTCTCCTCGGACTGGAGCCACGCGAGCGGGTTCTCCACGTCGTAGAACACTGTCCCCTCCTCCGTCTCGTAGGACCCCGTCGACGCGACGGCGTCGGGCAGGTCCGGTTCCGAGTGCGCTCCCTCGTCGGCCTCTCGTGGGTCGGCGTCGTTCGACATGGGGACGTCGTCAAGTGGTATGCTACCACTTATCAAAAGCGTTCCGGCCGGCGGCCACACCGTCCGAGTTTTTACCCGTCGTCCCGAAGGAGGTCCATCCATGGAAGACGCGACCCTCGCCGACTTCGCCGGCGACGACGACCCCGAGACGGGGCGGCCGGCGGCGGAGGCGGCGGCGGTGGCCGGCGACGGCGGCTCGGCGACGCGGGTGGTCGACCCGGACGAGCGGGCCTACCCCGAGGTCGAGGGACGGATCTCCTTCGCGGTGACACAGGTCGACTACACCGTCGAGGGGCGGGGCGACGACGAGCGTCCCGTGATCCACGTCTTCGGCCGGACGGCCGACGAGGAGCCGATCCACGCCCGGGTCCATGAGTTCCGGCCGTACTTCTACGCGCCGGCGACGACGGTCTCCGAGGACGAACTGCGGAGCTACGACCGGATCACGGGCTGGGAGCGGTCCGACGACGACGGCGAGCCCTACGAGTCGATCCGGGGGGAGCAGCTGGTCAGGATCTTCGGGCAGACCCCCCGCGACGTCGGCCGGATGCGGGACGACTTCGATCACTTCGAGGCGGACATCCTCTTTCCCAACCGGTTTCTCATCGACAAGGACGTCACCAGCGGCGTCTCCGTGCCGGCCCGGGTGATCGAGGGCGACGGGCCGACGACGCTGCGGGTCCGCCACGACGAGGTCGAGCCGGTCGACGTCGACGCCGACCCGCGGGTGAACACCTTCGACATCGAGGTCGACGACCGCTCGGGGTTCCCCGAGGAGGGCG
>CAZMWG010000150.1:0-7304 GCA_964569925.1 uncultured Halobacteriales archaeon
GTGGGCCGCCGAGTAGGCGTCGTTCACGTAGGCGTCGAACTCCGGGGCGAGCGTCCGGACGAACTCGGTGTCGGCCTTGACCGCGGGTTCCTCCTCGGGCAACTCCTCGTCACACATCCGGGTGTTCTCCAGCAGGAGGATCTCGCCGGCCGCCAGATCCCGGATCGCCGCGAGGGCGTCCCCGCCGAAGGTGTCCGCGACGAAGCCCACCTCCCGGCCGACGTGCTCGGCGAGGATCTCGGCGTGTCCCTCCAGCGAGACGAACGTGTCCCGGCCGGGCCGGCCCTGGTGGGCCATCAGGACGACCCGGTGGCCGGCGTCGGCGAGTTCGGCGACGGTCTCGGCGTGCCGGGAGAACCGCCGGTTGTCCTGCACCTCGCCGTCCTCCACGGGGGAGTTCAGATCGAGGCGGACGAGCACGCGCTGGCCGTCGTCGAGGTCGTCGAGGGTTCGGAAGGAACTCATGTCGGTCGGACGGTCGACCGACGCGGAGAAAAAACCGTACGGTCCGGGGTCGAGGACGGGAGCGGGTGTCCGTCTCCGGCCGTCCCGGCTCAGTGGTCGGTGACGTACTCGGCGACGTCGAGCATCCGGTTGGCGAAGCCGTACTCGTTGTCGTACCAGGTGAGCACCTTCGTCAGCCCGTTGACGACGTTGGTGTTGGGGAGGTCGACCTGCGTCGAGTAGGGGTCGCCGAGGATGTCCGTCGAGACCAGTTCCTCGTCGGTGACCCCGAGCACGCCCTCGAGTTCGCCGGCGGCGGCCTCGCGGAACGCGGCGTTGACGTCGCCCTCGGTGACCTCCTCCTCCAGGTCACAGACCAGTTCCGTGATCGAGCCGTCGGGGACCGGCACCCGGATCGCCATCCCGTCGAGGCGGCCCTCCAGTTCCGGCAGGATCTCCGTGGCGGCCTGCGCGGCGCCGGTGCTCGTGGGGATGATGTTCTCCGCGGCGGCGCGGCGCCGGCGGGGCTTCCCGTTGGGGCCGTCCATCAGGTTCTGCGAGCCCGTGTAGGCGTGGACGGTCGTCAACTGGCCCGAGCGCAGACCGAACTCCTCGTGGAGCACCTTCGCGACCGGCGTCACCGAGTTGGTGGTACAGGAGGCGTTCGAGACGACGTCCTCGCCGTCGTACTCCTCGTGGTTGACGCCGTAGACGAGCTGCTTGACCGGCTTCTCGCCCTTCGGCGGCGCCGAGATCACCGTCTTGTCCGCGCCGGCGGTCAGGTGTTTGCTCGCGTCGTCGTGGTTGCGGAAGAGACCGGTCGCCTCGAAGGCCACGTCCACGTCCAGTTCGTTCCAGGGGAGCTGTGCGGGGTCGGTCTCGTGGAACACGCCCGCCTCGAAGTCGGTACCCTCAACCGAGAGGGTGCCGTCGTCGAGACTCGCCCCCTCGAGGGTGCCCATGACGGTGTCGTGGCGGGCGAGATACTCGACCTCCGCGTCGTCCATGACGTCGTTGACGCCGACGATCTCGACGGCGTCGCTCTCCAGCGAGGCGCGGAAGACGTTGCGACCGATCCGTCCGAAGCCGTTGAGGCCGACACGTACTGGCTCGGAGCTCATATCTCCGACTGCTCCGACTGCGAGTAAAGTGCTTTCGGTGTCCGTAGCGTCCCGCTACGGAGTGGTATTTAGTGACGTACGGACCCCGGTCGAGATCGCGTGACAGCGGCGTGGCTCCCGTGATACGGTAGTCTCGCCGCGTGTCGCCCCCCGGTCGCCCGCCGCCGGCGGGTCGCGACCGGCGGGTACGACCGGGGGCCGAAGGCTTATTTCGGGCCGTGCCACAGGTACGCGTGTATGAGACGCGACGACCGGGACGACCCGTTCGACGACTTCTTCAGGGAGCTCGAACGGATGATGAACGACGTGATGGGCGAGGGGTCGGTTCGGTTCGAGAGCGGCGGCCCGGAGGGCGGCCGCGAGATCCACTACGACGTCCACGAGACAGACGACGAGGTGCGGGTCGTCGCGGACGTCCCGGGGGTCGAGAAGGGGGACATCGATCTCCAGTGTGACGGCCGGACGCTGACCGTCGAGGCGTCGGGCGACGGCCGACGGTACAGCGAGCGGGTGCGCCTGCCGGCGCGGGTCGACGAGCACTCCGCCGCGGCGACGTACAACAACGGCGTCCTGGAGGTCGGCTTCGACCGCCGGGAGAGCGCCAGCGACATCAGTCTGGACTGACCGCGAGCGGGCGAACCGACACCGACTCGAAGGTCGCCCCACAGCGGGAGCCGACGTGGGTGCTGCAGGCGACCAGCCCCGCGTACGTCGGTCCGTGGCCGACGACCGGTCGCTGGTCCACCGGCTGCCACTCCCGGCTCCCGTTCTCCGCTCGACTCCGGCCCTCGCCCTGCTCGCCGCCGCCGGCCGCTTCGTCGTCCGCCGGTGCCGGCGTGGTTCGATCGGTCGGAGACCGCGACGCCGCCGCCCCGCTCACCCCGCGGTCGCCCGGACGAGCGCCGCCAGCCGGTCCCAGAACCCGTCCTCGTACTTCGTCGCGGCGTCGATCGTCGGGCGGGCGTTGGTCTCGTTGACCACCGCCCGGTCGTCGGTCACCAGCAGGTCCACTCCCAGGAAGTCGACCCCGAGGACCGCGGCGGTCCGCTCGGCAAAGTCCCGGAGCGCCGGGTCGAGGTCGACGCCGGTGGCCTCCGCCCCGCGGTGGACGTTGTGTTTCCAGGCCCCGGTCGCGACCGCCGAGTCGGGGAGCCGTCGTTCCACCGCGCCGGCGTACTCCCCGTCGACCACCATCGCCCGGTAGTCCCGCGCGTCGACGAGACGCTCCTGGACCAGGAACGAGCGGTCGCCGGTGGCGCGGTAGTCGTGGACCAGGTCGAGGTAGTCACACACCCCGAGAAAGGAGTCGACGTCGTGGACCGCCGTCACGCCGACGCCGCGGGTCGTCGAGTTCGGCTTGACCACCACCGGCGGCTCGAACCGCTCGAAGGTCGCCACGAGTTCGGCCTCGTCGACGGGGTCCGAGACGAGGACGCTCTCGGGCACCGGCACGCCGGCCCGGCCGAGTCGTGCCAGGACGTCGGCCTTGTTGCGCGAGCGGAGGACGTCCTCGCGGTCGTTCACCCACGGGACCCCGAGTAGGGCGTCGGCGACCCCGCCCTCCATGAGCCGCGGCGGGAAGACGAAGCCGGCGTCGTAGTCGTCGAACGGCGACTCGCCGAGCGGGATCGCGCGCTCCGCGGTGTCCACGTGGCCGACGGCGATCCCGCGCTCGGCCAGGGGGTCGACCATTTGCTCGAAGGTCTCGGCCCGGGTGGCGACGGCCAGATCCATCACGACCGTCCACTGGGACCGCCCGGACAAAGGTTCGCCGGCGGGACGGCGGCGTCACCCCCGGTCGGCGCCGCTCGCGGTCCGGATAGTCACCCCCCGTCGGGAGCGTCCCGCTCCCGGACGCGCCCCCGCGTCAGCGCCCACGCCACGAACAGCAGTCCCTCCACCCGCGCCACGGTGTACACCCACGGCTTCAGTTCGACGTCGTCGTCGCTGGCCAGGCCCATCCAGAAGTTCACGACCGCGCGAGGCGCGACCAGTTCGAGCAGTCCGAGCGTCAGCGCGAGAGCTCGCAGTACCATGCTCGACCGACGCGGCGACCGGCCAAGGCCGTTCCGGCCGTTCGGCTACCGGAAACGAACGGGGACGGGGAACCGGACGGAACGAGGAGAAGACCGGCGCGGTCGGCGGTGCCACCGTACGCGATCAGCAGTTCCTCGCCGCGTCCACGAACGCGACGAGCACGCCGTACTACCCGATCAGCAGTTCCTCGCCGCGTTCGACCTTCACACGACAGGGGGGCGTGATCTTGTTGTAGGCCCGCCGCATCGCCTCCTTCACGGCGTCGGCCTGCTCGACGTCACAGTAGGCGGTGAACAGCCGCTCGCCCTCGTGGATCCGGGCGGCCGTCCCGACGATCTTCCCGAACGCCTGGCGCATCCCGTCGGAGACACGGTCGGCGCCGGCGCCGGTCGCCTGCTTGTTCTCCCGGAGCACCTGGTGGGGGAACTTCCGGAGGATCATCCTGTAGTTGCCCTCGCCCAGTTCCTTGATCAGGTACCGGTTGGCCGACAGCCGCGAGGACTCCAGCGAGCCGTGGCGGATCTGGACCGTCTCCTCGACCACCAGGCTGATCTGGACCGGGTAGTCCTCGGGGTCCGTGTTCCGGTCGCCCATCTGGTGCTGTGCGATCTTCGAGCCCGGGATGCCCGTGATGTACTCCCGTCGGGTGTACGACGGCTTGTCGATGTCCCGGTACATCGAGGCTGGCTTCTCCGACATGGGTACTCTTGAGCGAACGCACGATCAGCGCGCGGATAAACCCGTCGAACCGCCCGGACCGTGGCCCGACGAGCGCGGCGGAGGTCACGACCGACGCCCGGGCGTCGTGAGGCCGGCGCTCGCCGGAACGCCTCGTTCACGGGGGTGTCACGTGCGCGCGCCGCGCCCGGTGACACGAGGGACACTGCCCCACTTTAGTGGTTCGCGCCCTAACAGGTAGTTACCATGAACATGCTCGTGGACGGCGAGTGGCGGACGGACGCCTACAAGACGACGAACGACGACGGCGAGTTCGACCGACAGGACACGACCTTCCGGAACGAGATCCGGGACGACCCCGACGCCCGGTTCCAGCCGGAGGCCGGCCGGTACCACCTCTACGTCTCGCTGGCCTGCCCGTGGGCCCACCGGACGCTGATCGCGCGGTCGCTGAAGGGGCTCGAGGACGTGATCTCCGTCGACGTCGTCGACCCGTTCCGCGACGAGGGCGGCTGGCAGTTCACCCCCGAGAAGGGGGGGTGTACCGAGGACTCGCTGTACGGCTCGGACTACCTCCGTGAACTGTACGTGGAGGCCGACCCCGACGCGACCTGCCGCGTGACGGTCCCCGTGCTGTGGGACAAGCAGGAGGAGACCATCGTCAACAACGAGTCGAAGGAGATCCTCCGGATGCTGGACACGGAGTTCGACGAGTTGGCGACCCGGGACGTCGACCTCTACCCCGAGGGGTACCGGGAGGACGTCGACCGGATCATCGAGGAGATATACGAGCCGATCAACAACGGCGTCTACCGCTCGGGCTTCGCCGACACGCAGGCGGCCTACGACGACGCCGTGACCGAACTGTTCGAGGCGCTGGACCACTGGGACGAGGTGCTGGCCGACCAGCGCTACCTCGCCGGCGACCGCCTGACCGAGGCGGACGTCTGCATGTTCACCACGCTGGTGCGGTTCGACGAGGTGTACCACACACACTTCATGTGCAACCACAAGCTGATCCGCGAGTACGACAACCTCTGGCCGTACCTGCGTGACCTCTACCAGACGGACGGCGTCGCGGAGACGGTGAACATGGACCACATCACCGAGCACTACTACACGACCCACCCGGACGTCAGCCCCAAGCGGATCGTCCCGATGGGTCCCGACCCGGAGTTCGAGGCACCTCACGACCGTGACGACCTGGCCGGCGAGCCCCCCGAGGACCTCCTCGCGGCGGCCTGAACGGGCGTTCGAGCGAGTTCGACGCCGTCCGAGAGGGAAAGGCTCAGGTGAGCCCCTGCCGGACCGTCGTGGCGTGACGCCCTCCCGCGCCGCCCGCCCCTCCGCTTCGACCGCACGTCTTCGCCCGCACGGGCCGCCGACCGGCTTCTCACGACGCGTCGATCCGTGAGCCGCCGCGCCGTCCGGGTCGCGCTCGCGGCCGCCGTCCTCGCGAGCGTCGGCTACCTCCTGACGGTGCCCCTGGCCCGGCCGGCACAGATCGGCGTCGCCACCGACGTCTACTACCACGCCGCCGCGGCGTGGCTCGCGGGCGCCGACCCGTACTTCGCCGCGCCGCCGGCCCACCCGGAGTTCCGGTTCGTCTACCCGCCGGTGGTCCTGCCGGCCTTCCTGCCACATTTCCTGTCCGGGAGCCCCGCCGGCGCGCTGGCCGTCCAGACGCTGTCGAACCTCGCCGCGGCGGCGGCGCTCCTGTGGGTCGTCCGCCGGGGGCTCGACGCCGCCGGCGCCGCGCTCGCGCGACTCGACGACCTGCTCGTCGGGGCCTTCGTCCTGGTCTCCGTCCACTCGGTGTCGGTGTTCGTGATGGGACAGGTGACGCTGTGGCTGGCGCTCGCCGTCGCCGCCGGCACACACCTCGTGGCGGTCGCGGACCGCGACGCCGCCGGCGGCGTCGCGTTCGCGCTCGCGGCGATCGTGAAGCTGTTCCCGGCGGCCGCGGGGGCGTGGCTGCTGGCCCTGCGGTCGCGCCGCGGGGTCGTCGCCGCCGTCGGGACCGGGGTCGGGGCGCTCCTGGGCGGGCTGGCGCTGGGTCCCGAACACACGGTGACCTTCCTCACCGAGACGCTGGCCGACGAGCGCCAGACCGCGGCGTTCGCGGGCGGGCTCCCCCCCGAGAGCGGCTTCGTCACGCTGCGGCGGCCGCTGTCGGCGGCGCTCCCGGGCCTGGACTCGGGGCTGTTCGGCCCGCTGGCGGCGCTGCTGGTCGCGCCCCCGGTCCTCGTCTCGCTGTGGCGGGTCGACGACCGCCGGCGGCGGCCGGCCGGACTGCTGGCGACGCTCGTCGCCACCTTGCTGGTACTCCCGCTGGAGCCGCTCTACTACTCGCTGCTGTACTACCCGCTCGTGATCCTCCTGTACACGACGACGGGGCGGCCGCGACGGCTGCTCGCGGCCGGCACCGTCCTGATCTCGGCGCTCGTGAGCTACCGGGGCGTCGTCGGCGTGCTGGCCTCGTCGGGACTGCCGCCGGGGCTCGCCGCGACGGTCCGGGAGGCGGTCGCGACGGTCTTCTCGGTCGCCCAGCCGCCGCTGGTCGGTTCGCTGCTGCTCCTCGGTGGGTGCGTGGCGATCGCCCGGGAGCGCGGAACGGTCAGCGACGGGCGGGAGACGACGGACGACGAGCAGGAGTGAGAGCGGGCGCGGCGGCGACCGGGTGTGGCGGAGCGACTCCGGCCGATCAGTCGTCGTCGGCGTCCGCGTCGACCACGGAGCGCCGGCGGGTGGCCCGGCGGACGAACTCCTCGGGGAGTTCGTCGATCTCGCCGGCCTGGACCGCCCAGAGGTTGGCGTAGAGGCCGTCGGCCGCGAGCAGGTCCTCGTGGCTGCCCCGCTCGACGATCCGGCCGTCCTCCAGGACGACGATCCGGTCGGCGTCCTTGATCGTGGAGAGCCGGTGGGCGATGGCGAAGGTCGTCCGGTCCTCCGTGAGCCGGTCGAGCGACCGCTGGATCAGCATCTCCGTCTCCGTGTCGACGTCGGAGGTGGCCTCGTCGAGGA
>CAZMWG010000151.1:0-7246 GCA_964569925.1 uncultured Halobacteriales archaeon
ACCGCGAGGCCGACGAGATCCGCGACGAGGCCGACGAGATGCACGAGAAGTTCGTGGAGGCCCAGGAGGCCGCCGACCGCCACCACGAGGACTTCGTGCGTGTCCAGAAGCGCCTGCGCGAACTGGACAAGCAGGAGGAGCAGGCCGAGCGCTCCCAGCGCGAGGAGGAGAAGGAGGCCGCCAAGGAGGAGGCCGAGGAGATCTACCAGAAGTTCAAGGACGGCGAGACCCTCGACACCGAGGACCTGATGAAGCTGCAGAAGGCCGGCATGCTGTAACGCCGGTCGCCCGGTTCTCTCTATGCTTCCCTCCGCTCTGCTCGCGACCGTAGCCGGCGGTGTGGCCTTCGGACTGGCGCTCGCGGCCCCGCCCGGTCCGATGAACGCCGTCATCGCCGAGGAGAGCGTCCTCCGGGGGTGGCCGGCCGGCTTCCGTGCCGGTCTGGGCGCGATGACCGCCGACGCCTGTTTCTTCGTGCTCGCGCTCGTGGGCGCCGTCACGGTCGTCGACGAACTGCCGGCGCTGCGCCGCGGGATGCTCGCGGTCGGCGCCGCGCTGATGCTCTACTTCGCCGTCGGCGCCGCCCGCGACGCCGGGGCCTACGAGACCGACGCGACGGACGGCGGGGACGACGCCGACGTCACGTCCGAGAGAGGGGACGACGCGGAGGTCGGGGCCGGACACCCGACGACCGGTCGTGGCTTCCGGCGGGCGTTCGTGCTGGCGCTGACCAACCCCTACCAGCTCGGGTTCTGGCTCACGGCCGGCGTCGGCCTGCTGGAGCCCGGCCGCCTGGACGCGCTCGCGGGACTCCCCGCGGTCGGGGCCGCCCTCAAGGGCACCGTGGTCGTGCGGACCGGCCACCCGGCGCTGATCGCCGGGCTGTTCGGCGGAGTCGCGCTCTGGATCGTCGCCTTCCCCGCGTCGCTCGTCGCGGCCCGCCGGCGCGTACGAGGCGTCGGCCCGGCGGTCGCGTGGCTCTCGGCGGGGACCTTCGTGCTGTTCGGCCTGCTGTTCGGCCTGCGGGCGCTCCAGGGGTTCTGACCGGCGGCCGACCGATCAGTCGACGCCCCTCGGCACGTCGTCCACGTCGCCGTCGGCGTCGACGTCGGCGACCTCCGTCCCGAGCCACTCGCGGAACCAGCGGGCGCGCTTGAGGCGCCGGTGGAGGACGGACTCGGCGGTGTCGGACTCGATCCGGTCGCGGGCGTCCTCGCCGCGCTCCTCGACCCGCGCGACCATCTCGGTGGCGTCCATGTGCGAGCGGGCCTCGTACCCCATCCTGAGGAGCATCAGTGCCGTCCCGTTGGCCCCGACCTTGTCGAGCACGTCGGCCTCGATCAGACAGCGGGTCTCCAGCGGCAGGTCGGTCAGGTCGCCCTGGTAGGAGTGGTCGGCCACGGCCCCACACACCTCGTCGACGAACGACGACGGGTAGTCACAGTGGGTCGTCAGGTACTCCCTGGCGATCCGGGCGCCGGCGTCGGCGTGGGCGTCCTGGTCGACCTCGAGCTTGGCGATGTCGTGGAAGAGCGCGGCCACCCGCGTCACGTCGACGTTGGCCCCCTCGGCGCGGGCGATCTCGGCCGACAGTTCCACCACGTTGAGGATGTGGTTGAACCGGTACTCGGCGGAGTGCCAGGGGTACCAGCGCATCCGGCCCCCCTCCTCCTCGCTCTCGACGCTGGCCGCCAGGTAGTCGTGGACGAACTCCCGCATCGCCTCGAACTCCGCGTCCGAGACGGGCGACTCCCTAATCTCGACCCCCACGGAACCACCTCCCACGGCACGGTGCGTTGATCATCTTGCCGATGGAAAGGTCCGTTCGACTCTTTAGCGTTACGACACTCTCGGTACTCCGCGCGACCGGACCCGGACGGCGGTTTTCCGGACCGTTCGCCGTCCCGTCCGGAGAACCTGTCAGATGGATCTCGTCTCGGACCCCGTCTCACCGCAGTTTCGCGCCGAACTGTACGTTTATGCCGGGTCCGGTCCTATCGGCACGCATGGACATCCGACCAGCGAAGCCCGCGGACCGGCCGGCCGTCCGCGACATCGCCCGACGCTCGCTGCAGGCCTCCTACTCCTTCGGCCCCCAGGCGATCACCAGCGCCATCGAGGAGTGGTACGACGAGGACCGCCTCGCGGAGACGCTGGCCGACGAGGACCGACTCCTGTTGGTCGCGGTCGTCGACGACCAGGCCGTGGCCTTCTCCGAGAGCGAGGTCAGCGGCGACGACGTCGGGACGATCCTCTGGCTCCACGTCGACCCCGCCTACCGCGGCGAGGGGATCGGCTCCGAACTGTTCGAGGCAACCCGCCAGCGCCTGTGGGGTCTGGGCGCGATCCGCCTCCAAGGCCGTGTCCTCGACGACAACCCGGCGGGAATGAGCTTCTACGAGGACCGCGAGTTCGAGGTGGTCGGTCAGAGCGAGATCGAGATCGCCGGTCGCACCTACCTCGAACACCGGTTCGTCGAGACCAGCGAGGCAGAGCGCGACAGTGTCGACCTCGCCGAGGGCGGCCGCGTCTTCGTCGACCGCGACGCCACCGAGCGCGGATCGGTCGCCCCCTTCTTCGTCGTGTACGTGAACGAGGAGGCCGACGACCGCTTTGGCTACTTCTGTTCGAACTGCTCGTCGCTCGCCAACGCCATGGACTCGATGGGCCGCATCGAGTGTGACTCCTGTGGCAACGTCCGCAAGCCGACCCGCTGGGACGCCGCCTACCTGTAACCGCCGTCTCCCGGCCTCGTCTCCCGGACTCCCCTCCCCTCTCCACGCCGTGACGCTCCGTGACCGGGTCCGGCCTCGCGTGCCCCTCGGTTCGTCGGGAGTCTACCCACCCGCCCGCCGGCTCCCGCCCCGGTCGTCGTCGCCCGCCCGGCGCAACACGTAGACGTAGTAGAGCCCGAACAGCGCCAGCGCGATGACGACGCCGACGACCGTGTCGATCAGCGCCTGCTGTGCTCCGTGGGCCAGCACCGGACCGGCTCCGGTGCTCGACGGGAGTACGAGGGACATGCTCTATGTGGATCGTGACCGCTCTCGCACATAAAACGGCGACCGGGTTCCCAGCCGCTGGGAGCCCCCACGAACCCGTCCGGGGGTGGCTCCGTCGAGGCCCCCGTGTGTCCGGGTTCCGGGATCCGGTGGGCCGGGTCGCCGACGGTCCCTACCCGGTCTCGGTCCCCACTCCGAACACGGACCTCGCGCCGGCGACCACCCCGCGTTCGAGCGCGAACGCGGCGAGTCCCGCGAGCGCGCCGAGCAGGTGCACCTCGCTCGAGTCCCGCGAGTACCCCGCCGGCACCGCGACGAGGTGGGCGAACGGTCCCGGGTCGGCGACCGAGACCCACCCGGCCACGACGGCCAGGTCGAAGGCGGTCTGGCCGGTCTGCTGGAGTATCACCAGCGCGTAGAGGACCAGCGCCTCCCGACTCGGCCCGGGGGCGTCGTCGCCGTACGCGCCGATCACGGCGTCCCCGAGCACGCAGGCCGCGTTGGCGAACAGCGCCGACGAGAGCACGCTCGCGCCGACGACCCAGGGGTATGCGGTGTACACCAGTACGTTGACCCCGAACAGGAGGCCAGACTTCGCCGCCGCGTGTCGCCCCGACTGGAGGGCGGCGAGGACGAGTCCGTAGGCGAAGACGCTGACCGCGTTGCCGGCGAGGTGACGGCCGTTCGCGTGGGAGACCGCGCGGACGGCCGCCGGTTCGAGCGACGATCCGCCGACCGCCGCCGCCGTCGACACCGGCGCCCACTCCCCGAGCCACCCCCACCACACGAGCAGGACGACCGCCGGGACGGCGGCCGCCAGCACCGCCGACGCGGCGCCGACGTACCGCTCGCGTCCGACCGAGGGGACGACCACTGTGCCCGCCCGACCCGGGCCGGAAGGAAGGTTATAGACGACGTGTGAGCCGTAGTGACAATCAAAGCTGCCCGTCCCCGCAGACGTCTGAGGGGCATCGAACGACAGTATTCGGACCGCCGTCCGAGCATCGGGGCTCGCCGCTCGCAGCGTCTCACGCCGGAACGTTGCGGGTGGAATCGAGTCGGGGGCTGCACGCCGGATCCTCCCAGGTCCCGAGGTCGTCGGCGGATCCGCCGTGCACGCCCGCTCGTCGCAGAGTGACGTCCTCGCCCGCCGTAAACGGTGGGGCTTCCCTTCCACAGTGGGGAACCCGGCCGGTTCGGTTCGGTTCGGTTTCAGGACCGACTCTCCTGGCGTCGGCGGGGCGGGTTTCACCCCTCGGCCGGGAGCGTCCTGTGGCACCGTCACGTGTGCTCCCATCCGCAGGCGAGTCATTGCCGCGCGGTTTCTCAACGCGGCTCTCTCCCGAGCGGTCGAACCTCGCGGTTCCTGTGCCGGCGCGGTTCACACCTTCTCGGGGACAACCCATCACCCGGGCTTCCCGCGCACCGCAGACATGTGTGGAATGCGGCCCGACTCCCGGGCTCGGCAGCCGTCGGGAGTCGGCGGAACCCGTGATACCACGTTTGTCACGGCGTCTCCTAACGGTTTGGGTTCCGGTCGGGGCGCGACGGCGGTTGCGCTCCTGTCGTCGGATTCACGCCCGCCCTGAACGGCGGGATTCTCTCCTTGAGGAAGATAGTCCCGGGCGGATTCGAACCGCGAGGACTCGGATCCCCTCGTCCTCTGTGCTCGAATCCGCGTAGTGACTATCACTGCTCGCTGACGCTCGCAGGATAGTCCCGGGCGGATTCGAACCGCCGTCAAGGGCTCCAAAGGCCCTCATGATTGGCCACTACACCACGGGACTCCGTCGTCACCTAACGGCAGGCCGAACTTCAAGATGTCGAGGCTCAGTCGGAGGCCTCGATCCCTGCCTCGATCAGCCCGCAGACGTCCTCGTCGTGGTCAAAGCAGTCCGGACACTGCGGGGGCCGGTCGATGATCGTGTCCAGCCGTTCGGCGACGGTCTCGTCGATGACCCCCTCCAGTTGCTTGGCCTCGGCGCGGAACTCCTCGACCTCCAGGACCTCCAGGAGGAACCGCTCGATGATGCAGTAGTTCTGCAGCGCCTCGCGGGCCCGCCGGATCCCCTCCTCGGTGAGGTCGACGCCCTTGTACTTCTCGTGGTCGACCAACTCGCGTTCGTCGAGCTTGCCGATCATCTCGTTGGCACTCGCGGGGCTCACGTCCAGCAGGTCCGCCACGTCGCCCGTCGACGCCGGGCCGTCCGCCTCCTGCTGGACCAGGTAGATCGCCTTCAGGTATCTGTCCTCGGTGTTCATCGCCGACCTCCGGGTTCGTCTCCGGTCGCGGGGACGCCCGTCCGTCCGCGACCGTCTCCGTCTCGGTGTCCGTGTCTCGTCATGCGCGTTCCTCCATCAGCTCCGTGACCGCCTCGGCGCCCTCGGCCTCCTCCTCGCGGATCGCCTCGAGAACGCCCACGAGTCGGTCACGGTCGACGCCGAAGTCCATGGCCGACCGCTCGATCGCCTCGATCAGGTCGTCGTAGAACTTGTAGGCGGTCTCCTCGTTGCACAGTTGGTCGTACAGCACGCCGTCGAACTCCTCGTCGGACTCGTACTGGGCCGCGACGAGTCGCTCTATCTCCTCGAAGGGTACCGTCTCGGCGTCCAGTTCGTCGATCAACTCCTCCAGCCGCCGGCGGTGCTCGGCGGACTCCGCGACGGCGTCCTCGAGCAGGGCGACGACCTCGGGATCCAGCTCCGTCGTCTCCACGTGGCGCTCCGCACGGGCCTCCACGACCTCCTCCAGCACGACCCCGATCTGCAACAGCCGGGCGAGCTGGTGGTCCGAGCCGATGGGCCGCTGCAGGCTCACCGGGACCGCCCCCGCCGGCCGCGATCCTGTCCGTCCATGCCACACGTTCGGCGGGGGCTGGACTTACGCGTTTCCTTCCCGAGGACGACGGCGAGAACGCGAGTCGAACGACGGTCGGACGGCTAGTCGCGCAGCCGGGTCCGCACCGACTCCGAGAGATCCTCGCGCAGTTCCTCGACCGCGACCTCCTCGAGCACGGGGACGAAGAAGCCCTCGACGAGCATGTTCCGCGCGCTCTCGGGGTCGACGCCCCGCGAGGTCATGTAGAACAGGTCCTGCTTGTCGACCTGGCCGACCGTCGCGGAGTGGCTCGCCTCCGTGTCGTGGTTGTTGATGATCAGCTTCGGCGAGGCGTCGGCCTCGCTCTCGTCCGAGAGCATCAGCGTGTTCTCCCGCTGGTAGGAGCTGGTGTCCCAGGCCTCGCGGCCGACGTCCTGGACGCCCTCGTACACCGAGCGGGCGGCGTCGTCGAGCACCCCGCGGGTGACGAGGTCGGCGGTGGTGTGCTGACCCTCGTGCCAGACCCGCGAGGCGATGTCGAAGTGCTGGTCGTCGTGGCCGAAGAAGGCGCCGACGATCTTCGACTCCGCGGCGTCCTCGACCAGCCGGGTCTCGACGCTGGACTTCGTCAGCCGGGAGCCGAGGTTCCCCTCGATCCAGTTCAGCGTGGCGTCCCGCATCGCGTGGCCCCGCTTGACCGCGAAGTTGTACGTCTCCTGGGAGAGGTCCTGCAGGGAGCCGTACTGGACGTGGGCGTTCTGCTCGGCGACTGCCTCGACGACCCCGGAGTAGTAGCGGCCGCCCTCGACGGCGTCGCCGGTGGACTGCCGCTCCAGGATCGTCGCCGACGAGGACTCCTCGGCGACGATCAGCGTGTAGTTGAACAGCGACCGGGAGTTCATCGTCGTCCGGATGGTCACCTCCTCGGCCCTGACGCCCTCGGGAACGTAGACGACCGTGCCCGAGGTGAACAGGGCCGTCGACAGCGCCGTGAGGTAGTCCCGCTGTGGGTCGACGACGCTGCCGAACCGCTCGCGGACCAGGTCCTCGTGGCCGTCCAACGCCTCCGTCAGCGAGTGGACGTGGACCGGGCTGTCGTCGTCGACGTACTCCTTCTCGTCGGACTGGGTGAGCGGGTCGACGAGCGTCTCGTAGTCTAAGTCGACCAGGTTCGTCCAGTCCCGGCCGGGGGTCCGGATGACCTGGGGCATCTCGAGGTCCTCGAGCGCCGAAAGCGCCTCCAGACGCGTCTCCAGCAGCCAGTCGGGCTCGTCGCGCTGTGCGCTGATCTCGCGGACCTGCTCCTCGGTCAGCGTCGGGTGTACCTGCGTGCTCATGTTACCCGAGGCTCCCCTCCATCTCCAGTTCGATGAGGCGGTTGAGCTCGACCGCGTACTCGATGGGCAGCTCCTCCGTGATCGGCTCG
>CAZMWG010000152.1:0-7210 GCA_964569925.1 uncultured Halobacteriales archaeon
GCATCGTCGAGCCGATGCGGGACCTCTACAAGGACGAGGTCCGGGAGGTGGCCCGGGCGCTGGACCTGGAGTCGGTCGTCGCCGAGCGGATGCCGTTCCCCGGTCCGGGACTGGCGGTGCGGATCGTCGGCGAGGTGACCGAGGAGAAGCTGGCGGTGGCCCGCGAGGCCAACCAGGTCGTCGAGGAGGAACTCGCCGACCACGACCCCTGGCAGGCGCTGGCGGCGGTGCTGGGCAAGGCTACCGGCGTGAAGGGCGACAACCGCGTCCACGGCTGGGTCGTCGCCGTCCGCTCGGTGGAGTCACGCGACGGGATGACAGCCCGCGCCCAGGAGGTCAACTGGGAGACGCTCCAGCGGATCCAGTCGCGCATCACCGGCGAGAACGACTCCGTCGCCCGGGTGCTGTACGACGTCACCCACAAACCCCCGGCGACCATCGAGTACGAGTGACGATGCGGATCACCCTCGTCGGGGACGACGACGCGCCGATCGCCGAGGCGCTGCGCGAGCGGGGTCACGAGGTGTCGGTCGCTCCCGTGGGCAACCGGCCGGGACTGGAGGAGGCCGGGATCCACGAGGCGGCGGTCTACCTGCTGACGAACCTGGAGCAGGCCACCTCCATCGCCGTCGCCAAGGACTGCAACCCGGACCTGCGGGTGGTCGTCTACGCGGAGGGGTCGCTGCCGGACTTCGCCGCCCGTCAGGCGGACCTCGTCGTCGACCCGGCCCTCCTCTCGCCGCAGGCGGTCGCCGAGGAGTTGTAGCCCCCGGAGACTCAGAGCCGGCCGGCGAGTTCGTCCAGCCGGTCCTTGCCACCCCGGGAGAACGGGGTGCCGTGGCCCATCGCCGCCGCCTCGAAGTCGGGACTCCGCCCGGACAGGTCCCGCACGCTGTCCCGGACGGCCCCGGTGTCGGCGCTGAGAAACCACGGCGAGGCCGCCAGACGGCCGCCGTCTTCTCTCACCAGGTCGCCGAGCACCCCCAGCGACAGCTCCTCGCTGACGTAGGCGACGTGGCCGGGGGTGTGGCCGGGAGTCTCGAAGACGGTGAAGCTCCCCACCCGATCCCCGTCGGCGACCGACTCGACGGGGTTGCCCGGCGGGTCGACGAACAGCCCCGAGAGCCGCTGGAACAGGCCCTTCCGGTCGAACGCCGGGGGCGATCGGTCCCCCGCGACGTAGGGGGCGTCGCCGGCGCCGACGTGGATCGTCGCGGTCAACCCCCCGAGGTCGGTCAGCCCGCCGACGTGGTCCAGGTCGTAGTGGGTCACCAGCACCCGGTCGAGGTCCGCGACGCCGAACCCGAGTTCGCGGAGCCCGTCGACGATCCGGCCGCCCTGCCAGGGGGTGCCGGCGTCGATCAGCGTCAGCGTCCCCCCGTCGTCGACGAGGTAGACGTTGACCCCGCCCAGATCGAACCACCAGACGTCCTCGGCCAGTTCCGTCGGCATACGACGGCGTAACGCGGCGCCGGACAAAACGGGTACGGAACGTCCCCGACGGCGACGGCCCGGCGCACGGCACCGCCGCGTCGGCGACCGACGTCGACGGCGCGGCGGCGTCAGTCCCCGTCGCCGGCGGCCGCGGCGACGTCGGCGGCCTCCGGGGCGACGATCTCCGCGGCGCCCAACCGGGCGGCGTCCTCGTCGCCGGGGAGACAGAACACCGGGGTCGCCCCGACCAGGCCGGCCGTCGCGCGGACCGCGACGACGCCGGTACCGACCGTCGCCTCGTAGCGGCGCCGGAACAGCTCACCGAAGCCCGGCAGGGCGGTCCCGAACAGCGGGTGGACGGCCTCGATCGTCACGTCGTCGGCGCCGAGGCCGGTGGCGCCGACCGTGACCACCGTCGACACGTCCCCCCGGCCGGCCAGCGCGTCGACGGCCGCCCTGACCCCCTCCCGGTCGGGTTCGAGCGTCTCCTCCGTGGCGACCTCGTACCCCGCCTCCGCGAGCGCCGCCGTGACCGCCGACCCGGCCGACTCGTCGTCCGCCGACCCGGTTGACACCGTCACCACGGCCACGCCGGAAGAGGGGGCCGACGACGAGAGCGTCGCCGACGAGGGCGAGGCCCCCTCTTCCGGCGCGTCCTCGCGGTCCGCTCCCTCGGTCGCCCCACTCTCGTGGTCCGCGGCCTCGTCGTCCGCCTCCTCGTCGTCCTCGCCCTCGTCGTCGCCGAGGAGGCTCCCGCGCCGGCGGTCCCGGGACTGAAAGTCGACCATGCGGCCCGCCACGCCGGGACGACGATTAAAGCTCCCTGCCGCGAGCCGACCCGTCGATCCGTGGGGTTTTGCCCGTCCCCCGTGGAGTGCGTGTATGGACGAAGACGCCGGCCGGGACGACCCCGCCGAGGGGGCTCCGGCCGAGACCGGTCCGGGGACCGGGCCGCCCCGCGGGAGCGACCGCCCGCCGGTCGACGACGAGTTCGGGTGGCGGGGGTGGGCGCTGGTCGGGGTCCTCCTCGTGGCGTTCCTCGTCGCGCCCCTGGCGCTGCTGTACCTCCCGACCGCACAGGGGCTGGTTCGCTCGGTCGGGTTGTCGCTGCGGGACGCCTACCTGGTGATCCCGCTGGTCCCCGCCTTCCTGCTGGGTGCGGTCGCGGTCTGGTCCGCGGTCCGGTCGCGGGCGGACTGACCGGGGCGGACTACGGGACCCGGCCCGAGAACAGCGCGTACCCGATCGTCCCACCGGCGGGGACGCCGCCCGCCGCGAGCGCGGTACTCGTCGCCACCGGCAGGACCGCGCCGGCCACCAGCGCGACCGTCATCAGGGCCGCGACGACGGCCAACACCAGGTCGGCCGCCGCGAGCGTGTCGAGGACCATCCGGTCGGTCCGTCGACCGCCCGCTAATTAAATATTATTGCTCGGTTCCCGCCGCTCCCCCGGACGGGAACAGTCAATTATGGCCAACTACAATCGAATTGTTAGGAAAATTACCGTCATCTCGGTCCGCAGGAGACGTTCGATAGTCGCCGAATACGATCCGAAAGGCCGTTCGGAACCGCCGGGCGGTCGCCGGACGCGTTCAGGGTACCAGAATATTTATCGGCGTTTGCAAATTAACGGTATCCGAAAGCGTACATGAGCGCGACGTCAACCGGAATTAAGAGCTCGCTCCGTGCCGCCGCGCGGTCGGGGTACGACGCGCTCATGTACACCTCGCTGTACCTCGCCCTGATCGCGGCCGGCGAGGTGGTCATCGTGATGGCGCTGCTGGGCTACTCGCTGAGCCTGGCGCCGCTGGTGGTCGGCCTGCTCGTGTTCTCGGTGTACGTCAACGACCAGTTGATCGACCTGCGGGACGGCGACGTCGCGAACCCGCGCGAGCGGGCGTTCGTCGAGCGCAACGAGGACGTCCTCTACGTGTTCGCCTCGGTCTCGTACGGCATGGCGCTCTCGCTGTCGGTGTGGGGCGGCCCGGTCTCGTTCGCCATCGCGCTGGTGCCCGGGGTGGCCTGGATCGTCTACGCCTCGGACGTGGTCGGGACGTTCGCCTCGTGGCTCGGCCTCGCCAGCGACGGCGCGAAGGACATCCTCCTGGTGAACACGACGCTCGTGGCGCTGGCCTGGTCGTCGACGCTCGTGTTCGTGCCGCTGGGCTTCGCCGGCGCCCCCGCCGGACCGGGCGCGCTCGTCGTCTTCGGCTACTTCTTCCTGCGAGTGTTCACCAACACCGAGATCGCGAACGTCCCCGACGCCGAGGAGGACCGCCGACAGGGGGTGTCCACGCTGCCGACGGTGGTCGGCGTCGCCGGCACGCGGTGGACGCTGCACGCCGTCGACGTGGCGACGACCGGGTTGCTCGCCTTCGCGGTCGCGAACGGCCACCTCCCGGGACGGCTCGCGGTCCCGCTGGGCGTCGGTCTGGTCTACTCGGCGGTGGTGACGTCGCTGGTCACGGACTACGCCGACCGGGAGGGGCTGGCCCGCCTGGCCGAGTACGAGTACCTCGTCGTGTTCGCGGCGCTCGCGGTGATGCTGGCGACCGGCGCCGCCGAGTTGGGCGTCGGCGGCGCCGACCTCGCCCCCACGGGGCTGTACGCGGCGCTGATGCTCGCCATCGGGATCGGGATGTCCGCGGGGCTGCTGGCCTGGCGAGAGTACCCCGAACCGGGCTCGCTCCCGCTCGTGGTGATGCTCGCCGGCCAGTGCTGGTGGTCCGCGACCCTGTTCCTCGAGTTCCGGGCGACCACCTTCGCCACCAAGCTCTTTCTCGCGGACGTCCGCTGGGTCGGCATCGTCGCCATCCCCGTCGGGTGGTTGCTGTTCGCGCTGGAGTACACCGGCCGCAACCGCTACATCCAGCCCCGCTACGTCGCCGCGCTGGCGGTCGTCCCCACGCTGACGGCCTTCCTCGCGCTCACCGGCCGGTACAACGAGTTGCTGTACCGCGGCTCGGAGCTGGTCCGCTCGGGGAGCCTGCTGTACCTCGAACGCACCCCCGGCCCGTGGTTCGCGGTGATCACCGGCTACACCTACCTGCTGGGGGTGCTGGGGGCGATCCCGCTGCTCGAACTGATCCGCAGCAACAACCTCCCCTTCCGCGGGCAGAGCACCGCCTTGCTCGTTGGCATCGCCGCGCCGGCGCTCAGCAACGCCCTCTTCCTGTTCGACGCGCTCCCGACGCCCGGCTTCGACCCGACGCCGCTGGCGTTCGCGGTCTCCGGGGTGGCCTACCTGGGGGCGCTCACGCGGTTCCAGCTTCTGGGCTCCAGTCCCACCCCCAGCCGCACCGCCCGCGAGGTCGCCTTCGAGCGCATGGAACAGGGCGTGATCGTCGTCGACCGCAACGACTTCGTCATCGACGTCAACGACAAGGCCGCCGAGATGCTCGGGATCGACGGGGACGACGCGCTGGGCCGGCCGGCGGTCGAGGTGGTGCCCGACTACGACCGGCTCCCCGAACAGACCGTCGAGCCCGACCGCGCCGTCGTCCACGCCGACGACCGCGACCGCTCGTTCGAGGGCGCCGTCAGCTACGTCACCGACCCCTACGGCCGCACGACCAGCAAGATCATCACGCTCACCGACGTCAGCGAGTACCTCCGCCAGCAACAGCGCCTGGAGGTGCTCGTCCGGGCCTTCCGGCACAACATCCGCTCGAAGACACAGGTCGTCGTCGGCAACGTCGACCACATGGTCGAGAACGACGAGGTCGACCGCGCCCCGGTCGTGCGGGAGAACGCCATCGAGATCGAGCGGATGGGCCAGAAGGTCCGCGAGATCATCGAACTGTTCGAGCGCGACCGCGTGCGGACGGTCCCCCTCGACTGTGTGATCGAGGACCACGTCGAGACGATCGCCGCCGAGTACCCGGGCGTCACGATCCGCGAGCCCGAGATCCCCGCGGGGCTGCGGGTCAGCGAGGTGCTCGACCCGGTGGTCCGCAACGTCGTCGAGAACGCCGTCGAGCACAACGACGGCGACACACCCCTCGTCGAGATCGACGTGGCGGTGGCGCCGGCGGGCGACCGCGTCCGGATCGTCGTCGCCGACGACGGCCCCGGGATCGGCGACCACGAGAAGCGGGTGATCGAACGGGGTTGCGAGACGAAACTGAAACACGGCCAGGGGCTGGGCCTGTGGCTGATCGTCTGGGGCGCCGAGATCGCCGGCGGCGAGGCCACCTTCGAGGACAACGACCCCGTCGGGACCGTCGTCACGATCGAGGTGCCGCTGCGCGAACCCGTCGACGAGGCGTCGACGCCGACCGAGACGGCGGTCGAGGACGGGGCGACGGAGGAGAACGGGGCGCCGGCGGCCGACCGGGACGCCGTCGACGGGACCGGACCGCCGTCGGTACCTCCGGCGGAGGACGCGGTCGGCGGGACGGACTGAGCGCCCCGTCGGCGAAGACGGGAAGTCCCGCCGGCCGTTCGTCCGAGCGGACGCCCCCCTCATGGCCGACAGCGCTCGCCGCCGAGACCTCGACAGGCTCTACGACCTCCTCGCGGATCTTGAACGACGGGTCGACGGCCCGTGGAAGCTGAAGGACTGCACCGGCTACATGGACCGGCCCGACCGCGGCGTCTACCTCTTCCTCGAACCGGGCGAGACCCGGGCCTCCACCGACCGGCCGCGGGTGACCCGCGTCGGGACGCACGCGGTCTCGGCGGGCAGCGCCACCTCCCTCCGGGACAGGCTCAAACAACACTACGGCACGGGCGACGGGAGCAGCGACCACCCCCACGGCGGCAACCACCGCGGCTCCGTCTACCGGAAGCGCGTCGGCGAGGCGATCGTCGAGCGGTACGACCTCCACGAGGACTACCCCGACCGGGGCCGCCGCCGGTCGAGCGTCGAGCGCGACCGGTCCGCCGTCCGCGACGAGGGGTACGTGCTCGAACGGCGGGTGAGCACGTACGTCCGCGAACAGCCGTTCCTGTGGGTCGACGTCGACGACGAACCGAGCGCGGACAGCGACCGGGCGTTCGTCGAGCGCAACGCCATCGCCCTCCTCGGCGAGTTCGAGGCCGAGCCGGTCGACCCGCGGGCGGACGACTGGCTCGGGACCTACAGCGGGAGCCGGGAGATCCGGGAGTCGGGCCTCTGGAACGTCGACCACGTCGACGAGGAGTACGACCCCGCCCTTATAGATCGGCTGGCCGAGGCCGTCGAGGAGACGACGCCGCCGTGAGTCGATCGCGGGTCGCCGTCGCCGGGGGGCGCCGGTTCCGCCGGGGGCAGCGAAGATTCAACATCGAAGCGGCCGAGATGTGCGGCATGGTCCGTCGCTCCGAAACCTGCCCGAACTGTGGGCACAGTTTCAGCTACAACGAGGCGACCGGGACCGGCCCGTCGGAGTTCCTGAGCGAGGGTCAGTGCCCGGACTGCGGACACCACGTCCGAACCCCGCCGGGGACGTGACCACCCGCTCCCGATCCGGCGAGTCGACGGAAATCGTCGCTCGAACGCTCACTCTCCCCGGAACGGATCGCCGGAGCAGTCGAAACCCGACACGACGGTCCGAGATCAGTCCGGGGCCCTGTTGTCCAGATAGTTGTTAAGCAACTGTGGTGCCACGACGCCGACGAAGATCAGCATCCCGATCAGGACGGTGTCGTTCAGGTTCGTCACGGTACGTCCGCCGTAGGCCAGTATCAGTCCGGTCGTCCCGAACAGGAGGATGACCTTGTTCTCGCGGGAGACCACGGACCACGTGTCAGTCTCCCGGTTCAAGTATTCTGTGAGTGACTACTTCCCCCAGAA
>CAZMWG010000153.1:0-7203 GCA_964569925.1 uncultured Halobacteriales archaeon
CGGCTGGTCGCGCCGGCCGCGGTCCACCCCGTGGCGGCGTTCGACGCCCTGCGGCGGGTGAACCCGGCGCCGTACTCGGCGCTGCTGGAGTTCCCCGGCGTCGACCTGGTCAGCGCCAGTCCCGAACTGCTGTTGGACGTCGAGGGCGACCGTTTGGTGACCGAGCCCATCGCCGGCACGCGTCCCCGCGGAGACACCTCCGAGGAGGACGACGACCTCGCGGCCGAACTCACGAGCGACGAGAAGGAGCGCGCCGAACACGCGATGCTCGTCGACCTGGAGCGCAACGACCTCGGGAAGGTCAGCGAGTACGGGACCGTGGACGTCCCGGAGTACCGCCGGGTGGACCGCTACTCGGAGGTGATGCACCTGGTCTCGCTCGTGGAGGGGCGGCGGCGCGCGGGGGCGAGCGTCGCGGACAGCGTCGCGGCCGTCTTCCCGGGCGGGACGATCACCGGCGCGCCCAAGCCACGGACGATGGAGATCATCGATGAGGTCGAGACCACCCGCCGGGGGCCGTACACGGGGTCGATCGCCCTCCTCGGCTTCGACGACCGGGCGACGCTGAACATCACGATCCGGACGCTGGTCCGCCACGCCGGGGAGTACCGGCTCCGGGTGGGCGCCGGGATCGTCCACGACTCGGTGCCCGAGCGGGAGTACGACGAGACCCTGGACAAGGCCCGCGCGTTGATCACGGCCGTCGACGAGGCCCTCGACGAGGGATCGCTGGCGGTCGAGGCCGACGAACCCGGGGACGCTCCCTCGACCGCCGAGGGCGACGACCCCGTGGAGGGGGTGCGATGATCCTCGTCGTCGACAACTACGACTCCTTCGCGTACAACCTGGTCCAGTACGTCGGGGCCTTCGACGCGGTCGAGGTCCGGCGCAACGACGCGATCGACGTGGCGGGGATCCGCCGGCTCGACCCCGACGGGATCGTCGTCTCGCCGGGCCCCGGCACGCCGGCCGACGCCGGGGTGTCAGTCGACGTGTTCGCCGAGACGGAGTACCCCGCGCTCGGGGTCTGTCTGGGCCACCAGGCGCTGTGTGCCGCCAACGGCTCGACCGTCGGCCACGCGCCCGAGGTCGTCCACGGGAAGCCGTCGGCGGTCAGCCACGACGGGGCCGGCCTCTACGCGGGCGTCGAGGAGCCCTTCGAGGCGGGCCGCTACCACTCGCTGGCCGTCGAGCGCGACGACCTCCCCGAGGAACTGGTCGAGACCGCCCGCACGGACGACGACCGGGGGGTCGTGATGGGGGTCCGCCACGAGGAGCGGCCCCACTTCGGCGTCCAGTTCCACCCCGAGAGCGTGCTCACCGACGCCGGCATGCGGATCGTCGAGAACTTCTGTACCTCGGTCGCCGGCGGCTGACCGTCGGTCGTCCGCCGCGCCGGGCGACTCCGGAGCGGGCCACGGACCCGGAGCGCCGCCGTCCGTTCAGTCGCCGTCGCCCTCCCCGGGCGGGTCGACGTCGTGGTGGGCCTGCACGGTCGGCAGACGGTCGGCGACGCGGGCGAGGACGGCGGTGTGTCCGCGGCCGCGCTCCTCGCGGCGGAACCACCACGTCAGGCCGACGACGCCGACCACCGAGATCACCGCGAACGGGCCGCCGGTGAGCACCGCGAGCGCCTGCAGCGTCTCGGCGCCGCCCGCGAGCAACACCCCGACGGCGACGGTCCCCTGGAACACCCCCCAGAAGGCGATGCTGCCCGTCGACGGCGCCGTCCCGCGCTCGCTGGCGAGGATGGCGACGACGAGCGTCGAGGTGTCGGCGGAGGTGACGATGAAGCCGACGATCAGCGCCAGGAACAGGAAGACCAGAAGCTCCGAGAGCGCCAGCGCCGACAGCAGCGGGAAGCCGGCGACCGCCTCGGCGCCCCCGAGCCGTTCGATCGCCCCGAGGACGTCCGCGGCGCCGCCGCGCTGGAGGGACAGCGCCGTCCCGCCGAGCAACAGGAACCAGACGGCCGTCGCGGCCGACGTGGCGACGACGGTGGTGAACACGACGGTCCGGATCCGGCGGCCCCGGGAGAGCGCGGCGACGAACAGCCCGGCGAACGGCGCCCACGAGAACCACCACGACCAGTTGTACACCGTCCAGTCGGCGACCCACTCGCCGCCGAGGTGGACCGACAGCGGCAGGAAGTGGACGGCGTAGCGGCCCGCGGCCCGGACGCCGCTGTCGAGGACGGCCGCCCGCGGGCCCAGCGCGACCAGCAGGCCGGCGAACAGGACGAACAGGACGACCGTGAGCCCGGCGATCCGGCGGATGCCCCGGTGGATACCGGTGGCCGCCGAGACGACGAACGTCGCCGTCAGCCCGGCGACGAACGCCAGCGGGCCGGCGGCGCCGCCGGCGGCCACGTCCCAGTTGAACGCGACGCCGGCGAGGAACTGCTCGCCGACCAGCGCGACGGAGGTGGCGATGCCGCCGACGGTGGCGAACACGGCGAGCGTGTCGACGAGGCGGCTCCACCCCGAGTCGAGCCCGTCGACGCCCAGGAACGGCGCGAGCAGGGTCGACACCCGCAGCGGCGCCCCGTACCGGTAGACGAAGTACGCGACCGGGACGCCGACCACCGCGTAGGCACTCCACGCGGAGACCCCCCAGTGAAAGAGCGTGTACACCAGGGCGTCGCCGGCCGCCGCGGCCGACCGCGGGGCCGCGTCGAAGTACGGCGGCGGCGTCCGGAAGTGAAAGAGCGCCTCCGCCGGCCCCCAGAAGACGAGCCCGGCCGCGATGCCCGCCGTGAACACGAGCGTGAAGTACGTCGGGTATGTGTAGGCCGGCTCGGTCCCCGGTTCGCCCAGCTTGATGTCCCCCCAGGGGCCCAGCAGGAGCGCCCCGCAGTAGACCACCGCCAGCAACACGGCCGCCAGGAAGAGGGGGCCACCCAGCCGGAGCACCGCGTCCGAGGCGGCCGCGACGGCGCCGGAGGTCCGTGCCGGGAACGCCGCCTGGAGGCCGAAAAAGCCCGCGAACACCGCGACCGGGACCGCCGTCGTCACGAGGTCCTGCGCCCGCAGGAACCCCCGCAGGACCGCCCCCACGCCCCGGCGCCGGACCGTGTCGAGGTAGCCGGCCGCCGGGTCCCGGCGGGACTCGCCCTCGGTGTCGGTCGTCCGGTCGTACGGGAGCAGGGCGAGATAGCAGAGGCCGGAGCCGAAAAACAGCAGCGAGACGGCCACCCACCCCTGGCCGGTCACCAGCTCGGCGACCAGATCCCTGAAGAAGAAGCCCGCGAGGACGACCGCTCCCGAGAGCGCCGCCAGCGGGAGCAACAGCTTCGCCGCCGCCCGCTCGACGTCGGCGCCCTCGGAGGCTGCCATACCGTGCGGTACGGTAGCGTGTACGTATAGTAGTGTCGCGGGAGCCGCCCGCCGCGGGTCGACGGAACGACCGTCGTCGGGCGTCGGTCCCGGGTCGGAGGCGGTCCCGCGCCGGGCTCAGCCCCCCTCGTCGGCCGACGGCGCGGCGCCGCCGTCGGGGTCGACGGGCGCGACCTCGGGGGTGGCCCCGTCGAGCACGGACCGGCCGAGCAGCCGGCCCCCGATGCTGCGGGGGTGGATCACCTCGTCGGCGCCGACCGACCGGAGCTTCTCGACGTGTCGCTGTTCGGTCGCCGCCGCCACGATCCGCACGTCGGGGTCGACCGACGACGCCGCCAGCACCGCGAGCACGTCGCGGGCGTCGTCGTCGCTGCCGACCACCACGCCCCGGGCCGTGTCGACGCGCGCGTCCGCGAGCACGTCCTCGTCGGTGGGGTCGCCGGTCAGCACGTCGCGGTCCCCGTCGTCGAGCGCCGCGGCCGCGTCGGCGTCGTCGGTCACGACCAGCAGGTCGGTCTCGTCGTCCAGTTCCGAGAGCAGCGCGTCCGTGACGTCCCCGTAGCCGAGGACGACCACGTGGTCTTCGAGCAGGGTGAGGTCTGAGGCTTTCATGACTCCGAAGGCGTTCGCGAGCCGCGATTCGATCACCGGACCGACCAGCGCCCCCACCGCGACGGTGAACGCGCCGGTGCCCAGGAGGATCACCGACAGCGCGAACCACCGGGCGCCCGCGGAGACGGGCGTGAAGTCGCCGTACCCCACCGTGGCGACGGTGACGACGACGAAGTACACCGCGTCGCCCCACGTCTCCATGCTCCCGGTGAACTCCTCGCGCAGGACGAAGGCCCCGACGGTGCCGTACAGGCCCACCCCGCCGACGGCCGACAGGGAGGCGATCTGCAGCGGCGAGAGGTCGACCCGCTGGTCGAACTGCGCCCGGTTGTCGAGCAACAGCGGGTACGTGACGAGGACGGCCCCGAGGAGCGGGACGTCGGTCGTCCGGAAGGTCAGGAGGGGAAGCGTCGCCACGGCGGGCAGGAGCACGAGCGCGACGCGGAGGGCGATCCGCTTGCGCCGCTGGAGGCCGACGGTGACGATACCGAGGACGAACGCGGCGAGCACGCCCCCGAACTGGACGGCGCCGGGCGGGACCGTCAGGAACGCGGTCAGTGGCCCGTCGGCCGCGGCCGACCGGCTCAGGTTCGAGAGCCCCGTCAGGAACGAGAGGAGCGTCACGGCCCCGACCAGCAGGACGGTCGACCGCCCGCCGGTGAACGCCGACCACTCGACGAACGGGATCCGGTCGGCCGGGTAGAACACCTCCTCCAGCGCCGGCTCCCGTTCGTCCGGTGTGTCGGGCACGACCGTGACCTTCGCCCACACGGCACAAAAGGTTCGCGGCGACGGCGAGCGGGGGCGCTCCGGGTCGGACCGGGGCCGCGTAGGGGGCCCGAGGGCGGAGCAGACGACACGGCGGGGTGGCCGGCGGGTCCGCCGGACGACACCACGACCTGTCGACGATCCGTCCGGACGAGCCGCCGGGCGGGGGGGTGCCGGGGTTTATTGACGGTCCCGGGGGACGGTCGGCCGTGAAGCGCATCATCGACACGGACGACGCGCCGGCGGCGGTCGGGGCGTACAGCCAGGCGACGACCGACGGCAGTCTCCTGATCACGGCCGGGCAACTCCCGCTGACCCCCGACGGCGAACTGCTCGACGACGCCCCCGTCGCCGAGCAGACCCGACGGTGCATGGAGAACGTCGCGGCGATCCTGGCGTCGGAGGGCGGCTCGCTCGACGACCTGCTGAAGACCACCGTGTTCCTGGACGACATCGACACGTTCGACGAGTTCGACGAGGCCTACTCGGAGTTCTTCGACGCGGAGCCGCCGGCCCGCAGCGCCGTCGGCGTCGGCGACGTTCCGAAGGGCGCGGCCGTCGAGATCGAGGCGATCGCGACGGTCGAGTGACGGGCAAGCGACTCGCGGTCGCGTGACCGGCCGGCGATTCGCGATGGCCTTCGGGAGACCGACGCTTGCCCGTCAGCAAAACTCGACCTGTCATTTCTCTCGAAGTTTCTGTTCCGGCGGCCGCTGTTTCACAGCGCTAGCGCTGTGAAAGACTCCGCGACGACCGCGAGTCGACCGGGCGGCCGGCAGCTTTTCGGCGGTGTTCGCCCGAGGGGTACCCGATGGGTTCTCACGAACCGCGGACGGACCGCCGGCCGGAGGACGACGGCGCGGCGAGTCCGGCGGCGGACGACGCGGCGGCGTTCGACGAACGGAAGGCCCGGCGGGGCGCGCGTCTCCTCCTGGAGGCGGTCGGTCGCGATCCGGAGGCCGCCGGGCTGGCCGAGACGTGGCGGCGGCGGGTACCCGAGGCCCTGGAGACGCTGACCGAGGGACGCCGGCCGGCGGCGCGACCGGCGATGCGGACCTTCGAGGCCGAGACCGACGAGGCGGTGATCAAGACCGGGATCCCGCTGTACAGCGTCTGCGAACACCACCTGCTGCCCTTCCACGGCGTCGCGCACGTGGCCTACCGGCCGGGCGAGCGGATGGTCGGGCTCTCGAAGCTCGCCCGGTACGTCCGGTGGCGCTCGCGGCGGCTGACGACCCAGGAGTCGCTGACGCGGGGGATCGCGACCGGGCTGGCCGAGGAACTGGACCCCCGCGGCGTGGTCGTCGAGGTCAGCGCGAGACACCTCTGTGAGGCGATGCGCGGGGTGGAGACGGCGACGGAGACGACGACCCGCGAGACGGTCGGTGAGGTGACCGGAGGGGACCGTCGGCGGTTCCGGGAGGCGGTCCGCCGGAGCGACTGACGGCGCCCCTCCGGGAACCCGGTCGTTCGGGACGCCGGGCCGGCTCGGAGACCTGCGCGGGAGAAGCGGCCGTCCTCCGGCGGCGGAAGGCGGGAGCACCGTCCAGCGCCGGGAGGAGAGTCGCCGTCAGGCGAACGAGAGGAGAACGGCCGTCGGGCGGCGCAGTCGCGGTCCGGCCCGGCCGGGGAGCGGGCTCAGAACAGGCCGGAGATGTTGCCGTCCGAGTCGATGTCCATGTCGGCGGCCGCCGGACGGGCCGGGAGGCCGGGCATGGTCAGGGCGTCGGCGGTGAGCGCGACGAGGAAGCCGGCGCCGGCGGAGGGGTAGACCTCGCTGATCTCCAGTTCCCACCCTTCCGGCGCGCCCTTCCGGCTGGCGTCGTCGCTGAGCGAGTGGAACGTCTTGGACATGACGACCGGGTAGTCGTCGAAGCCCAGTTCCTCCATGCGCTCGATGTCGTCGAGCGCGCTCCCGGTGAACTTCACCCCCTCGGCGCCGTAGACGTCGGTCGCGACGGTCTCGATCTTCTCGGTGACGGAGTCCTCCAGCTCGTAGAGGTGCGTGAAGTCGTCCTCGTCGCCGTTCTCGGCGGCCTCGATGACGCGCTCGCCCAGCGCCTCGCCGCCCTCGCTGCCCTCCTCGAAGACCTCGGACTCGGCGGCGCGCACGCCCAGATCCTCGCGGCAGTGTTCGAGCACGGCGTCGACCTCGGCGTCGCTGTCGTCCGGGAACCGGTTGACCGCGACGACGACCGGCACGCCGAACCGCTGGAGGTTGGAGACGTGGCGGTCGAGGTTCTCGAAGCCGGCCTCGACGGCCTCGACGCCGGCCGCGTCGATCTCGTCGTAGTCGACGGGCCACTGGTCGAGCCCGTGGTACTGCAGCGCGCGGACCGAGGAGACCAGCACCACCGCGTTGGGCACCATGTCGCCCATCCGGCAGACGACGTTCATGAACTTCTCGGCGCCGAGGTCGGAGCCGAAGCCGGCCTCGGTCACCAGGTAGTCGCCCATGCCGAAGGCGGTCTTGTCGGCGATCAGCGAG
>CAZMWG010000154.1:0-7162 GCA_964569925.1 uncultured Halobacteriales archaeon
CTCCCCGACGCGGGGGGGGGTCCCACCCCGGGGTCGGCGCTGATCCCCGCCGCGACGAGGGCCGCGGCGGGCGTCCGCCGGCCGCGACCATCGTCGCGGCGTGGATCAGCGCCGACACCGGGGTGGGACCCTCCATCGCGTCGGGGAGCCAGGTGTGCAGCGGGAACTGGGCGGACTTGCCGATCACGCCGCCCAGCACTAACAGGCCCAGCACCGTGAACCACGTCTCGGCGCTCATCCCGACCAGGTCCAGCATGCCGGCGACCGGTTCGGCGACGGCGCCCTCGCCGGCGAGGGCCTGCTCGGCCAGCACCGGGAACGACCCCTCGCCGGCGAACAGGCCGGTGCCGAAGGTGACGAGGATCCCGACGACGCCGACCAGGAAGAAGTAGTCGCCGAAGCGGGTGACCAGGAACGCCTTCTTGGCGGCGCTGGGCGGCCCGTCGCGGCGGAACCAGAAGCCGATCAGCAGGTACGAACACAGCCCCACGAGCTCGAAGAACATGAACGCCATCAGGATGTTGTCCGAGAAGACGAAGGCGAGCATGCTCGCGGTGAACAGGCCCAGCCCGGCGTAGTACCGTGGGAGGCCGGTCTCGCCCTCGTCGTTCATGTAGCCAAGCGAGAAGACGTGGACGAGGAAGGCGATCAGCGAGACGATGACGAGCATCAGCGCCGCGAGCGGGTCGACCAGGTAACCGAAGTGCAGCCGCAGGGAGTCGACGCCGACCACCCAGGTGAAAAAGTCGCGGTTGGCGACGGTCCCGCCGGCGACCGTGACCGCGACCCACAGCGAGAGCAGCAGGGACCCCCCGGTGGCTGCGATGCCGGCGAGCGCCCCCCGCTTGGGGAGGCGGCGGCCGGCCGACAGGACCACCAGGAACGACAGGAACGGGAGGACGGCGATCGCAGGGACGAAGTCCATCGCCGCCATGTCACCACCTCATGCCCGTCGGCACCGACACGTCGACGTCGGCGAAGTTGCGGTACAGGACGAGGACGATGCCCAGGCCGACGGCGACCTCGGCGGCGGCCAGCGCCATGGTGAACAGGCTGAACACCTGGCCGGTGAGGTTGCCGTGTTGCAGCGAGAAGGCCACGAAGTTGATGTTGGCGGCGTTGAGCATCAGCTCGACCGACATCAGGAAGATCAGGGCGTTCCGGCGGGTGAGCACCCCGAACAGCCCGATGCAGAACACCGCCGCCGACAGCAGGAGGTAGTACTGGACGGGGATCACTGCCGCTCACCCCCGTCGGCGGCGACGGCCGCCTCGGCGTCGCGGTCGTCGGTCGCGTCCGCGGCGACGGTGACGCTGTCGCCCTCGACCTCGCGGCGGGCCAGCATCACGGCCGCCACCAGCGCCGCAACCAGCACGACGTCGATCATCTCGAAGGCGATCAGGAACCCCTCGGCGGGGACGGCCGTGGCCTCCCCCGAGACGAGCGCGGCCGCGTCGATGCTGAACAGCGCGGCGCCGAGGCTCTTCGTGATCGCGGCGTTCTCGCCGAAGCCGGCCGCCGCCGGGAACGACGCCGTGAGGAAGGTCGCCGCCATGAGGACGAACAGCGCGATGGCGGCGAGCCCGGGGCGCAGCGAGCCGGAGAGCTTCAGACGAGGACGGCTCACGTCGACACCTCCGGACCGGTCCCCTCCCGGCGGGTGAGCATCACCGCGAACGTGACCAGGATCAACACGCCCCCGACGTACACCAGCACCTGCATCGTCGCGACGAAGCCGGCGCGGAGCATCACGTAGTGTACCGCCACGCTCAGCAGCGCGACGCCGAGGAACAGCGCCGAGTGCCAGACGTCGCGCACCAGTACGACGCCCCAGCTGCTCCCGACGGTCACCGCCGCGAACAGCACGAACGCTACGGTCTCGTACAGTTCCATCGTTGTGCAAACTCTCACCGGCGCGCTTTTGAAGATTCCTCTTTCGTCTCGGTTCGTCCGGATCGATCCGCCGCGCCGTCGCCCGATCGCTTCCGTTGTCGATACTGATAGGGAACCCGAACCGACGCCGATCCGGGGTTCGGCCCCGGTGCGGCGGCGGGACGGCGTATCCGCTCCAGCCCGGTTCCAGGCTGTCTCGGTCGCCGGTCGGGTCACCGACCGGACGTATCGGTGACCGATCCGCAAGTATCTCTATTGAAAACGAGGGCGAGTCTATTAGTCAGTGGGGAATAGAGTCTGGTCCGTACTGATGACGGGTAACGGGACACACGAGCCGGCCGACCGGCCGGCGAGGGGCGGATGAACCGGACGAACGACGGCGGACGGGCGCTGGCGCTGGCGGCGGTGCTCGTGGTGTCGGTCGTGGGCGGCGCGGTCACGTTCGCGGGAGTCGCGGGCGCGACCGCGACGACCGCGACGACCACGACCAGCGGGCCCTACGCGCCGGGCGACACGATCGACTTCGACGTCGAGGTCGGCAGCACGACGAACGACGTCCTGGTGTGGGTCGACGACGGCGACGGCACCTACCAGACCGACGAGACGACGACCACCGTCTCCGTCTCCTCGACGGGGACCGAGTCGGACAGCATCACGCTGCCCGGCGATCAGGAGGTCGGGAGCGGCTTCCAACTCGCGTTCGCACAGACCGGCGGCGGGTTCTCGGAGGGACTGTCCGCGGACACGACGACCGGCACCTTCCCGATCGACGGCGCGACCCCGACGGTCGACATCGACACGCCGACCGACGGGGCGAACCTGAGCGCACAGCCGACCATCGCGGGTACCGCGAGCGACGACGTCGCGGTGGATCGGGTCGAACTCACCATCCAGCGGGAGAACGGCGACTACTACACGGGGTCGGAGTGGCAGGGCTCGGAGAAGACCGTCAAGGCCTCCGGGACGACCGACTGGAGCTACGACACGTACGACAACGGCATCGAGGGCGACGACAACTACACCGTCGAGGCGGCGGTGTTC
The DNA here is from genome assembly GCA_964569925.1 of uncultured Halobacteriales archaeon. Taxonomy (GTDB): domain Archaea; phylum Halobacteriota; class Halobacteria; order Halobacteriales; family Haloarculaceae; genus CAZMWG01. The sequence goes on from CAZMWG010000154.1 coordinate 2,935, forward strand.
GACACGGCGGGCAAGGAGGACGCGACGCTCCCGCCGAGTCCGGACGGCGAGGCCGACACCCGGACGATCGAGTACACCGTCGACAACCAGCCGGTCTCGGTGAGCACGGTCGAGGTCACCCACCAGGGTGCCGACGACACGGTGTCGGTCGGCGACACCGTCGAGGTGTCCGCGACGGTGACCGACGCCACCAGCCCCGTCGCGAACGTCACCGTCGACGCCGCCGTGCTGGGCGGTCCGGCCGACCTGGCGCTGACCGAGACCGGGAGCGACAGCTACGAGGCGACCTTCGAGGTGGCGAGCCCCTCGGTGGGCGACGGCTCGGTGTCGCTGACCGTCTCCGCCGAGGACACCTTCGGACTGTCCGACAGCGGCAGCGACTCCGTCACCCTCGACACCGCGGTGGCCGAGGTCGGGACCCTCTCGATCGAGCACGAGTTCGTCGGGATCGTCGAGGACCCCGACTCGTCGGTGACCGTCGAGGCGTCCGGGATCGTTGACGCCCGGGGCAACACGATCGGGTCGGGCTCCGTCGACGTGACGATCGGCGACGAGACGGTGCTGTCGGACGTCTCGGTCTCGGACGGCAGCCTGTCGGCGACGTTCGACCCGACGACGATCTCGAACACAGCCGACACGGGTGAGGCGTCGGTCGCGCTGACGGCCGACGCCGGGTCCGTCACCAACCCCGACGTCACCGTCGAACTGGTCCACGAGACCGTCGACCTCGACGCCGGCTACCAGGTGCTCGGCACCCCGATGGACGCCGAGGACGTGGTCTTCGAGAACGTCAGCAACGTCGTCACGTACGATCCGGCGACGGACAGTTGGGTGGCGCCCGACGAGAACGAGGCCGGCGAAGGCTACTACGCCGACGCCGACACCGACGCCGCGCGGGCCGGCTACGTCTTCGAACCCGAGGACGGCCCCGAGTCGGATATCACTATCCTCCAACAAGGGTTCAACCTGATCTCGGCCTCGCCGGACCTCAACAGCAAGACGGAGGTGACGGCGAGCGACGATCTGACCGATCAAGGCTCGATCGACACGAACAACGTCCAGGTGTACGTCCGCAACGACGCGCGGGACCTGGTCGAGCCGTCCGGCAGTACCGACGCCGCCGCGTACGATCGGTTCGCCGACCCGAGCGCCCCGACCGTCTCGGCGTTCGGGGCGTACTTCGTCTACGTCGACAGCGGTACCGAGGAGCGCGACGTCGTCGACAGGGGCTACGACCCCGGGGACGGGAGCTGACGACGCGGCGCCTATCACAAACGGTAAATCACTTCTTCGATACCTGGGGATAGCGATGATCATGAGAGTCGTCGACGAGAGATCGGTCGGAGCGGTCACGGCGGCGACGATCGCCCTCGCCCTCGCCGCCGCGCTCGGTGCCGCGGGGGCCGCGTCCGGACAGGCGGCGCCGCCCAACGCCTACTACGGGGCCGCCGAGTCCGAGAACGGCGCCCCGGCGCCCGTCGGGACGACGATCGTCGCGGTCGCGGACGGAGAGGTGCAGGACTCGATCGAGGTCCGCGAGCGCGGTCGGTACGGCGTCGATCCGGACGTCGACCCGGCCGGGGAGAAGCTCCAGGTCAGCGGCGCCGTCGACAGCGAGGTCACCTTCCGGATCGGCGGCGCGGACGGGCCGGTCGCGGCCGAGACCGATCCGGACCCCGAGGCCGAGACGGAGGAACTGAACCTGACCTTCCCCGCCGGCACCTTCGGAGGCCCCACCGCCACGCCGTCCCCGACGCCGACCCCGACACCGACGCCGTCGCCGACACCCACGCCGACGGAGACGCCGACCGACACGGCCACGCCGACGCCGACGGAGACGCCGACCGACACGGCCACGCCGACACCGACGGAGACGCCGACCGACACGGCCACGCCGACGCCGACCGGGGCGACGGACGACGGGAGCGACGACACGAGCGAGGCGTCGGCCGACGGGTCCGACGACACAGCCGGTTCGGCGGGCGCCGGCGGCGTCACGCCGACCGACACGGCCACGCCGTCGCCCACCCCGACCGACCCCACGCCGACGGCGGCCGGCGGGTCGGCCGGGACGGCCACGCCCGGTGGCGCCGAACTGGTCGTCACGAACGCGACGCTCGACCCCGGGACGGTCTCGCCCGGCGAGTCGACGAACGTGACCGCCACGGTCCGCAACGACGGGGCGGCGGCGGCGAGCTACACCGCGACCCTGCTGGTGGGCGACCGGCCCGCGGCCGAGCGGACGACGACGGTCCCGGCCGGCGAGGACCGCACCGTGCGGTTCAGCTACACCGCCAACGAGACCGGCGAGTTCCCGGTGTTCGTCGACGCGGCCGCGGCGGGGACGCTGACGGTCACGAGCGGGGGCGGCGGCCTGCTCCCGGGCGGGCTGCTCGGGACCGTCCTGCGGTTCGTCGTCCTGCCGCTGGCGGGGATCTACCTCGTCCTGAAGGCGCTGGCGATCTACCTGGGCTACTGAGAACGGCTCCGGGAACCGCGAGCGGGGGTTACTGGTAGTCCAGTTCGCCCTCGCCCTCGCCGATCCACGCGCCCCGGTCGGGTTCGCGGGACTCCAGCGGGTCGATGTCCTTGTACCAGGGGACGTTCTTGAGCTGTTCCTTGTTGTAGGCGAACTCGTCCTTGGTGTCGGCGGTGAACTCGAAGTTCTGGGTCAGGAGGATCGCGTCGACGGGACAGACCTCCTCACAGAGCCGACAGTAGATACACTGTCCGATGTGGAGGTTGTACTGTTCGCCGTTGCGCTTGTCGTCGGTGACGATCTGGATGGTGTCGTTCGGGCAGACGTTCTCACACTGCCGACACCAGATACACCGCTCCTGGCTGAACTTGTGCACCCCGCGAAAGCGGGGGCTCACTTCGGGTTCGACGTCCGGGTACTCCACCGTGAACGTCTCCCCGTCCAGTGCGTGCTTCATCGTCGTGGCCATCGATTTGAGGACTCCGATCATGACGCTATCACTCCGACGATCGCGGCGGTGAGGATCAGGTTGGCGAAGGAGAGCACCAGCATGCCCTTCCACCCGATCTCGATGAGTTGGTCGATACGCACCCGCGGGACCGCCGAGCGGGCCCACTGGGTGAACAGGTAGACCGAGAGCATCTTGAGGACGAACCAGACGAAGCCGGGCAACACCGGCCCGGCCGGACCGCCCAGGAAGATGGTGGTGATGATCGCTCCGCCCAGGAAGATGTGGAGGAACTCGGAGAGGTAGGCGAGCACGAAGTACACCGAGGAGTACTCCGTCTGCCAGCCGGCGACGATCTCGGTCGGCGCCTCGGGGATGTCGAACGGGTTGCGGCCCACCTCCGCCAGGTTCGCGGCCATGAACAGGACGAAGGCGAACGGGTTGACGAAGGCGTACCACTGCGGGATCGGGCCGATCAGGGTCCCCTGTTGCTCGGCGACGATGGTGCTGAGTTGCAGGGAGCCGGCGAAGATGGCCACCGACGCTCCGGTCAACACGAGCGGGATCTCGTAGGCGAGGTTCTGCGCGACCGCGCGCAGTCCGCCCAGGAACGAGTACTTGTTGTCGGAGGCGTAGCCGGCCATGATGAGGCCCAGCGACGCCATCGACGCGGTGGCGAACACGAACGCCAGCCCGATCTCGGGGTCGGCGATCTGAACGTTCAGCCCGAACAGCGACCCCATCGGGATCACCGCGAAGCCGGCGAGCGCCGAGAACACCATCACCAGCGGGGCGAAGTCCCACGCCGGCCGGTCGACGCCCTCCGGGATTATCAGCTCCTTCGAGAGCAGGCGGACGGCGTCGGCGACGATGATCAACAGCCCGAACGGGCCGATCCGGTTGACCGCGATTCGGTCGGTGAACGCGGCCGTGATCTTCCGTTTCCCCCAGATGCCGGACACCGCGACCACGCTCAACAGGAAACTGCCCACCGCCGCCGAGGCGATCACCGCCGCGACGAACAGGAACAGGGGGTTGTTCGGGTCCAGCCCGACCGCACGGACCATCGTCTCGGGCAGCGGCGCCCCGGGCATCAGCGATCGACCTCCCCGAGCACGATGTCGAGGCTGCCCAGCGAGGCGACCATGTCGGCGACGTACTCGCCCTCGGACATCTCGGGCAGCGTCTGGAGGTTCGAGAAGCAGGGGCTGCGGATCTTGAACCGGGCGGGCGTGTCGGTGCCGTCGGCCCGCATGTAGATCCCCAGTTCACCCTTGGCGCCCTCCACGGCGCGGTAGATC
>CAZMWG010000155.1:0-7150 GCA_964569925.1 uncultured Halobacteriales archaeon
AGGTGACCGCGAGCACGAACGGGAAGGCGTCGGCGCCCAGCCGGACGGCCGCCTCGGCGGCCACCGGCACCATCAGGACGACGCTCGCGTTGTTGGAGATGACGTTCGTCAGCAGCGCGGTGACGACGTACACCAGGCCGAGCACCACGATCGCCGGCAGCGAGGGCGCGGCGGCGACGAAGGCGTCGGCGATCAGTTCGGCGCCGCCGGTCGCCTCCAGGGCGATCCCCAGCGGGATCACGCCGGCCAGCAGGAAGATCACGTCCCACTGGACGGCGTCGTACAGCTCCGGCGGCCGGAGACAGCCGGTCAGCACCATCGCCAGCGCGCCCGTCAGCGCCGCGACGGCGATCGGCACCGGCGTCAGCGCCGCCCCCAGCACGACCGCGGCGACGACGCCGACCGCGACCGGGATCAGGCGGGTCCGGTAGTCGGGCCGCTCGACCTCCCCGGCGACGATGAAGTCGCTGCGGTCGTTGAGCCGGTCGATGCTCTCGGCGGGGCCCTGGATCAGCAGGGTGTCCCCGACCCGTAGTTCGGTGTGGTCCATCCGGTCGCGGATCAGCTCCGGCCCCCGCCGCAGCGCGAGCACGGTGGCGTCGTAGCGCTGGCGGAAGCTCGTGCTGGCCAGCGTCTCCCCGACCAGCGCCGACCCCGGGGCGATCACGGTCTCGACGAGGTTCTGCGGAGCCTCGGCGGCCTCCAACTCCGCGTCGTCGACGTCGACCTCCGGCAGCAGGTCCAGCCCCTCGGCGTCCAGCAGTTCGACCAGCGTATCCCGGTCGGTCCGGACCGCGAACACGTCGCCGGCCCGGATCGTCTTCGGGTTCAGCGGCTCCAGGAACACCCGGTCGCCGCGGATCAACTGCACCAGGTCGACGTCGAGTTCCGTCTCCCGCAGCGCGGCCCCGACCGTCCGCCCCACGAGCGGGGAGTCCTCCCGGACCACCACCTCGGTGAGGTAGTCGGCCATCTCGAACTCGTCGGTGAGGTCCTCGCGGGGGGCGATCCGCGCCGGCACCAGCCACCGACCGACCGTCATCAGGTAGACCGTCCCAACGACGAGCAACACGACTCCGAGCGCGGTGAACTCGAACATGCCGAACTCGCCCAGGGTCGGATACCGGGCGGGGTCCTCCGCGGCCAGCCGACCGGAGAGTTCGCTGGCGAGGATGTTCGTCGAGGTGCCGATCAGCGTCAGCGTCCCGCCGAACATCGAGGCGTAGGACAGCGGGAGCAACAGCTTCGAGGGGGAGGTGCGGGCCTCGTGGGCCAGGTCGGTCACCATCGGGAGCAGGATGGCGGCCGCGGCGGTGTTGTTGATAAAACCCGAGACGGGGCCGACGATGCCGACGGTCGCCCCGAGGGTCCGGGTCTCGTCGCCCCGCGTGAACCCGCCGACGGCCTCGCCCAACAGCTGGATCGCGCCGGTCCGCTGGACGCCCGCCGACAGGACGAACATCGCCAGCACGGTGATCGTGGCGGTGGAGGCAAAGCCCGACAGCCCGGGTGCCACCGCCGCCGCGCCCTCGCCGACGGGGGGAAAGACGGTCAGCGGCCCGCCGAGCAGGCCGGCGTCCGCGAACAGCGCCGTCACCGGCTCGACCAGCAACAGGGCGACCATCACCGCGATGGCGGTCACGTCCGGCGGGACGACCTCCGAGGCGAACAGCACCAGCGCCGCCCCCACCAGCAGGAAGACGAAGGCCATCGCGGGGGTCACCGGCGGGAGGGTCACGCCGGGTCGTCCGGCGGCGGGGAGAAAAACCGCCCGGTCCGCCCCGCGGCGAGGCCGGCGACCCGTCGGACAGACCGGGCGGTCGGCGGAGTCGGGCGACCGAGGACTCGAAGTCGGGCGACCGAGGACTCGGAGTCGGCGGTCGCCGGTTCAGAGGAACCTGTCCACCAGGAAGCCCCCGAGCGCGCCCAGCCCCGTGTTGATCGCCAGCGCCAGCACCTCGCCGACGACGACGATCCCGGCCACAACGGCGCCGCCGCCCGACTCACCGATCGCGGCGGCGCCGGCGAGAAGCCCGATCACGACACCGACCAGGAGCGGGACCGTCAGGAGCGTCCCCAACAGCCCCGCGGCGGCGCCGGTCCGGTAGCTGCCGTCCTCGCCCCGGAGGTACGCCGCACCGGCGCCGCCGACGAGCGCCGACCCGGGCACGAACGAGACCACCGCCGTCACGACGGCGCCGTAGGCCGCACAGGCCCACGCGGTGGCCGTCGTCCCGCCCTCGCGCTCGACCCGGCGGCGGGTCCGACGGCGCCCGACGACGAACGCGACGGCGGCCCCCAGCAGGACGAGCCCGGTCAGCGCCACGCCGACCCCCAGCCAGTCGACGAACGGCACCCCCGCGGCGATCGCTTCCTCGGGGGTGATCCCCTCTAGCTGGACGTTCTCGCCGGTCACGGCCGCGGCGATGGTGGCCCGGTCGATCTCGGTGTACAGCGCGACGCCGACGCCCGCCGTCACGAGCCCGATCAGGCCGACGACGACGGCCAGCAGCCAGTCGACGACCGCCGGCACCGGGTCGTGTGTCCCGGCCGGTCCGTCCGGCGTTCCCGTGTCGGCCCGACGCCCGGTCTCGGTGTCGTTCATACCGTCGTTCAGACGCCCCGGAAATGTCGTTCCCCGGTCCGTGGTGCAGGCGCTGCAACAGCGGTCGACGCCGGTCTCGCGCGGCGGCGACCGGCCGGCGACCGACGACGGGTGTTCGGAACGAACCCGTGTGGTACGTACACAGGGGTAGTCAGGGGGGACGATCACAAGGGGGTTTCAAGCGTCTCGGGCCGATACGGACAGGAAGTGACGACCGAGACCCCCGGCGGCGTCGACGGCGTCGTGATGATCACCGTCGACTCGCTCCGGGCGGACGTGCTGTCGGGCGAGGGGGACGCGACGACGGCGCCGACGCTGACCGACCTGGCGGACGACGCGGCGACGTTCTCGAACGCCGTCGCCCACGGCAACTGGACGCCCTTCTCCTTTCCGAGCCTGCTGGCCGGCCAGCGCGCGTTCGCCGACTCCGACGGCCTGGGACTGACCGACGACCCCACCCTCGCCGAGACGCTCCGGGAGGCCGGCGTCGCCACCGCCGGGTTCAACGACGCCAACGGCTTCCTGACGAGCCACTGGGGGTACGACCGGGGGTTCGACGAGTTCGACGCGGGCATGACCACCGACGGCGGCCCGCTGGCGGACTGGCTCGCGGCACACCCGACCGTCCAGGGGTGGTGGGACCTCGCCAAGCGCCCCGCCCGCCGGCTCGTCCGTCGGGTCGGCGCCGGGTCGACCGACCACCGCGAGGCCCCGTCGGTCGAGCGCCGCGCGACGGCCTTCCTCGACGACGTCGAGCCGCCCTTCTTCCTGTGGCTGCACTACATGGACGCCCACACGCCGTACGTCCCCGCGCCGCGCCACGTCCGGGCGGTCAGCGACGACGGGGTGGGAATGCTGCGGGCGCTGCGCGCCCAGATCCACACCGGCCTCGGCCGGCCCGTCGACGACGCCACCTTAGAGCGGCTGTGGACCCTCTACCGGGCCTGCGTCCGCCAGGTCGACGAGAGCGTCGGCCGGGTGTTGGAGGCGCTGTCCGGGGCCGGCCTCCGGGAGGACACCGCCGTCGTCTTCGCCGGCGACCACGGCGAGGAGTTCCTCGAACACGGCCACCTGGCCCACTACCCGAAGCTCTACCGCGAACTGGTCGAGGTGCCGCTGTTCGTCGACCACCCCGAGGCCGGCGGCCGGACGGTCGAGACGCCGGTCGGGCTCTCGGCGGTCCCGCGGACGGTGTGTGACCTGCTGGACGTCGAGCCGCCGGGGACGATGGCCGGCCGGAGCCGCCTCGGCGCGGCGTTTGCGGGGACGGCGCCGGCCGAGGAGCCGGTCACGAGCGTCGCCGTCCGGGGCGACAGCGTCACCCAGCAGCCAATCCCGCGCCGCCTCGACGACGGCGAGACGCTTCTCAGCGCCCGGACCGCCGACTGGACGTACGTCTACCACACCGAGTCGGGCCGACGGGAGCTGTACGACCGCCGGACCGACCCCGAGGAGCGGGAGAACGTCGTCGACCGCCACCGCGAGGGGCCGGTCGTCCGCCGTCTGCACGCCGCCGTCGAGCGCCGACGACGGCGGCTGGGCGGGGACGACGAGCGCGAGGAACCCCCGGAGGCGGTGTCCCAGCGACTCTCGACGCTCGGCTACCGCTAGCGGTCCGCGACGGGGCGGGGCGGATCGGGAGGGGCGAGCCCGGGAACCGAGAGCGAGAAGTGAGGAGCGGTGCCGACGGCCTCAGCCGTCGGTGCGCGAGGAGAGCGGCGACAGCGCGGCCGTCCGGGCGCCGGCGCTGCGCAGCAGCTTCCCGACGTACCACCGGCCGGGCGCCGTGTCGCCGGCGGCCCCGACGGCCCCCTCGCGGACGGCGTCGAGCAGCCGGTCGACCGTCGCCGGCCCGTCCACCTCGACTGCGGTGTACGCGCGGCCGACCTGCCGGGCGGCGTGGGCGTCACTGGCGCCGATCCCCGGGAGGCCCCGCTTCCGGGCGGCCGCCCGGGCACGGAGGTTCTGGAGGCCGGTGACGGCCATGGCGTTCAGCGTCTCCAGGGCGTCGGGCTCGCCGAGGTGGCGCCGGCCGACGCCGTGGCGGGTGAGCTGGAAGGGGTGTGGGATCACGGCGACCCCGCCCAGTTCGCGGACCCGCGCGACCGTGTCGGGCAGGGGCCGACCCGGCGGGGGCGCCGTCTCGACGCCCAGCGCGAGCAGGTGGCCCGCACCGGTCGACACCTCGACGCCGGGGACGACCGTTAGCTCCCGGTCCGCGGCGAGTTCGCGGGCGCGGACGGCCCCCTCGACGGTGTCGTGGTCGGTGATCGCGACGGCGTCCAGTCCGGCCTCGTCGGCGGCCCGGAGGACGGCTTCGACGGGCGTCGAACAGTCGTGGGAGGCGTCGGTGTGGACGTGGGGGTCGAAGGCGAGGGGGGCCCCGCCCGACATCAGACCCCCCCGACGAGGCCCAGTTCCAGTCCCAGCGCCAGCCCGGCGGCGAGGACGGCCCCGGCGCCGGCCAGCGCGTGGCCGAGCAGCGTCTTGTAGCTCCGGTAGCCCGAACACTGCAGCGGGGCGGCCGCGGCCACGGTGACCGCGGCGAACAGGGGGTCCCAGAGGGGGACCAACTCGAGGAGGAAGTAGTTGACCACGACGATCATGTTGACGTGGACGACGGTGATGCCGACGTAGTAGCTCGCGTCGCCGTCGTCGCCGAACCCCTCGGCGGCGTGGCGGATCAGCCGCAGCGCGCCGAACGCGAGGATCAGGAAGCCGACGACCCCGCTCGCGACGGCGCCGGGCGAGACGGTGAAGTGGAAACACAGCGCCCCCGTCACCAGGTAGACGAACACGTCGACGAAGGAGTCCAGTTGGCGCCCGAACTCGGAGGGCTCGCCGAAGCGACGCGCGTAGAACCCGTCCAGTTTGTCGAACCCGTACGCGACGAACATCGCCAGGAGCGCCCAGTTGGGCTCCCGCGAGACGAACAACAGCGCGCTCGCCCACGCCGCGAACAGCGCGGCGAGGCTGATGTAGTCCGCACCGCCGAGTCGGCTCACGTACGCGGTCGTCTCGCCGTCGTCCCAGCGTCGGTCGGCCTGGCCCTGTACGGCCCGGAGGAGTTCGACGCCGGGGGAACTGTTCTTGTCTGGCATCGACTCGTGGGGAGGATCGTCGGACGAGTATAAAAAATATCCGGTAACTAAATACATCGGCTAAATATATTTATTTACTCGGGTCGAGCGGTCCCGAGGGCGCCGTCCGGCGGTAGACCTGTCTGCCTCGTACCGACACCGCCACGGCCCGCCCTCGGTCGGCGTAGCCCGCCGACTCGAAGGCCCCCTGCGAGGGGACGTTGTCGACCGCAACCAGCGCCCACACGCCGTCGGCGCCGAGGTCCGTCGCCGCCCGCCGGGACGCCCGGACCAGCGCCGTCCCGATCCCCCGGCCGCGCTCGGCGGGGTCGACCGCAAGCTTCCAGAGGTACGCCCCCGGTGGGTCGACGGTCACGCCGAGTTCGGGGACCGCCACCGGCCGGTCGCCCAGCAGACAGGCTCCGACGGTCCGCCCGTCCTCGCGGGCACAGACCACGACGTCCCCGCCGTCGACGTCGCCGGCTCCGGTCAGCCGCCCGGGGACCCGCGCGTCGTCTGCCGGCACCGTCCGCAGCGCCACGCCGTCGGGCGCGCCCGAATCGGAGCCGTCGGGCGCGTCCTCGGCTCCGGCCCGCCCGGGTTCGGAACCGACCGCCGGTCCGGCGTACCACCGCATCACGCCGAACGCGACCCCGGCGGCCGCCAGCCCGTCGTAGACGCGCCGGGCCGCGTCGTTGCGGAACAGTCGCCAGAGGCCGGTCCGTTCGAGCAGCGACACGATCGACAGGGGTCACGACACGGTCAAAAAGGGTGGGGGTCGCGGTCCGGGACGGGCTCGACGGAGTCCGGGACTACCGGTCGTCCTCGCGCAGTTCGAGTTCGCCGACGACGTCGTAGGGGTGGTGTCCCTTGCGGATCCCGTCCAGCATCAGGAACGCCTCGTCGGGCGAGAGGAAGTGACGCGTCACCGCCCGGCCCAGCGGCGTCGGCTCCAGCCCGTCGATGAACTCGTACTCCAGCAGCTTCCCCAGGGCGTGTTTGGTCGGCACCTCGCCGACCATCCGGTCGTTGAGCGCCTTCGCGCGCTTGCCGCCCACGACGACGTTGGCCAGCGTCTCCTCGATCGCCGACGACTCGTCGTAGCGGGTGATCACCGGCTCCATCTCCCCCTTCAGGAGCTTGAAGGCGGCCTCGTCCTCGGTCATCTCCATGCTGTTGTGGTAGCTGCAGTCGGGCTCGACGAGCAGGTACACCGTCCCCTTGTCGTGGTAGTCGGGCCGGCCGGCCCGCCCCAGCATCTGGTGGAACTCCTGGACGGTGAGCCACTCGATCCCCATCGCCAGCGAGTCGAAGATCACCTGCGAGGCCGGGAAGTCCACCCCGGCGGCCAGCGCCGCCGTCGTGACCACCGCCGCCAGGTCCTGGTCGGCGAACTGCCGCTCGACGCGCTTGCGGCGCCCGTTGTCCAGTCCCGCGTGGTAGGGCGCGGCGGCGTACTCGAGCT
>CAZMWG010000156.1:0-7136 GCA_964569925.1 uncultured Halobacteriales archaeon
GGGAGTTGGTCCCGTGGGCGATGTTCGCGAAGGGACCGCCGTGGACGAACGCGGGGGTTCCCTCGATGGTCTGGACGATGTTTGGCTTCAGGGCGTCGCGCAACAGCATCGTCGCCGGGCCGGTCGCCTCGATGTCGTCGACGGTGATCGGCTCGCCGTCCTCGTCGTAGGCGACGATGATGCGGGCGACACGCTCCTTGAGGTCCGCGAGGTCCTCGGCCAGACAGAGCACGGCCATCAGTTCGGAGGCGGCGGTGAGGATGAACCCGTCCTCGCGGGGGGTGCCCCCGGAGGAGCCTCCCAGGCCGACGACCGTCTCCCGTAGCGCGCGGTCGTTCATGTCGAGGGCCCGGGGCCAGGCGACGTCGTTGACGTCGATACCCAGATCGTTGCCCTGCGAGAGCCGGGCGTCGAGCATCGCCGAGATGAGGTTGTGCGCGGAGGTCAGCGCGTGGAGGTCGCCCGTGAAGTGGAGGTTGATCTCCTCCATCGGGAGCACCTGCGACCGGCCGCCGCCGGCCGCGCCGCCCTTCACGCCGAACACCGGACCCAGCGACGGCTCCCGGATGGCGATCATCGCGTCCTCGCCGAGGTGGTTGAGCGTCTGTCCCAGCCCCACCGTCGTCACGGTCTTGCCCTCGCCCTTCGGCGTCGGCGTCATCCCCGTCACCAGCACGAGGTTGCCGTCGCGCTCGTCGGCCTGGTCCCGCATCCGGTCGATGGCGTCGTGTTTCACTTTCGCGGTGTACTCCCCGTAGTACTGCAGGTCCTCGAGCCCGAGCCCCCACGGCTCGACGAGTTCCCAGATCGGTTCCATGTCGGTCGACTGTGCGATGTCGTAGTCCGTCGGGATCGGCTCCTGAGTCTCTTCGCTCATGTCGTCCGGTCGTTTCCGACCCTCGGGGAAGAAGCTTCGTGAAGCTGACGTCCCGGCGATAGAACGAATTTCCGTCGACGTACCGGTCCGTTCGTCCCTCGTCCTGTCGACGAACTAGTAGTTCTCCCGACGGCCAGTCCTCACCCCTCGCGGAGGTAGTCGGCGACCGTCGCCGGGTCGGCGTCGAGCCCGCCGCCCTGGGCGACCGTCGGCCGGCCGCCCCCGCCGCCGCCGAACTCGTCGGTCACGGTCCCGACGACGTCGCCGGCGTCGACCCCGGCGTCCTCGTCGGCGCCGACGACGACGAACGTCGACCCGTCGCGGCCGGCCAGCGCGACCACGTCCGCGGCGACGTCGAGGTCGGCGACCCGGTCGGCGACGGCGTTCGGGCCCGCCTCCCGGACGGTGCCGACGAGCCACTCCGCGCCGTCCCGGGTGACGGTGTCCCCGGCGAGCGACTCGATCCGGGCCGAGAGCAGTCGCTCCCGCAGCGTCGCGACCTCGTCGTCCAACTCCGCGACCCGCTCGCGGAGGTCCCGCGCCCGCTCGGGGAGCCCCGTGACGCTCGTGTCGAGCGTCTCGGCGGCCCGCGTCGCGGCGCGTGTCTCCTCGGCCTGGCGGTCGATCGCCGCCGGTCCGACCGTGTACTCCACCCTGACGAGGTCCGCGCCGGGGTTGGACACCGAGAGCACCTTCACGAACCCGACCTCGCCGGTGGTGGCGACGTGGGTGCCGCCACAGGCCGAGCGGTCCCACCCCTCGATCTCGACGATCCGGACCGTCTCGACGGTCTCGGGGTCGACGTCGTCGCCGAGGTTGAAGACGATCTCGTCGTCCGCGCGGGCCTCGTCGGCGTCGGCCTCGTGCCAGGAGACGTCCCGGTCGTCCCAGACCGCCTCGTTGGCGAGTCGCTGGACGGTCGTGGCGTCGAGGTCGACGCCCTCGCCGCCGGTGTCCAGGTCGAGCCGGACCCGGTCCTCGCCGATGTCGAACCCGCCGTAGCCGTGCTCGCCCAGCAGCCGCCGTCCGGCGCCGTAGACGACGTGGCTGGCGGTGTGGGCCCGCATGCAGTAGGTGCGGAAGCTCTCGTCGACCTCCCCGGCGACGGCGTCGCCGGGCTCGACGGCCGGCTCCTCGGCCAGCTTGTGGACGGTGACCCCGTCCTCGGTCCGCACGTCGACCACCTCGACGCCCCCGAGCGTGCCGCGGTCGGCCGGCTGGCCGCCGCCCTCGGCGTAGAAGTACGTGCGGTCGAGCGTCACCTCGCGCCCGTCGACGCTTCGGACCGTGGCGTCGAAGGCGGTGACGTAGGGCTGCTCGGCGGCGAGGTTCGTCGGCGCGTCGTCGGTCATGCCCCGCCTTCTGCGTCGCGTTCGGTTAAAGCCCGCGTCGTCCGTCGGGCGTCGCCGCGGGCCGATCCCGGACCGGTCGCGCCCGCCCGTCGCGGGTCTCCCGATCGGTCCCGCCGGCCCGCTCGCCCTGTCGGAGATCGGACACGTCGAGCCGCGTCCGCCGCCGGCGACAGGTTGATACCCGGCCCGGCGGTGGTTCGGGGCATGTCGTACGAGGAGGCCGCCGACCGCCTGGAGGGGCTCCAGCGCCGCCGCCCGAAGCTCGGGACGGAGACGACGGCGCGGATGCTCGCCCACCTCGGGGACCCACAGGAGGGGTTCGACGCCGTCCAGGTGGCCGGCTCCAACGGGAAAGGCAGCACGTGTCGGATGCTGGAGTCGGTCCTGCGGGCCGACGGACTCGACGTCGGCGTATTCACGTCGCCGGCGCTGGACGGGTTCCGCGGGCAGGTGCGGGTGAACGGCCGTCCCCTGCCGGAGCGGTTCGTGACCGAGTTCGTCGACCGGATGGAGCCCTGTCTCGCCGACCTGCGGGCCGACGACGACACCCCCACCCACTTCGAGGTGATGGCCGCGCTGGCGGTCGACCGCTTCGGCGCGGCCGGGGTCGACGTCGGGATCTTGGAGGTGGGGATCGGCGGCCGCTACGACGCGACCAGCGCCGTCGACCCGGTCGCGGCCGCCGTCACGAGCGTCAGCCTGGAACACACGGAACTGCTCGGCGACACCGTGGCGGAGATCGCCCGCGACAAGGCACAGGTCGCGCCCGCCGACACGCCCCTGGTCACGGGGACCGACGGGGCGGCGCTCGACGCGATCCGGACGGAGACCGACGTCGTCACCGTCGGCGGGGCGGACGCCGACGTGACGGCCGCCCGCGAGCGACGCGCCGGGAGCGCCCGGACGAGCGGGGTGACGGAGGACCCGTTCGAGAACCCGGTCTCGATCGTCGGCCCGGACTGGTCGCTCTCGACCCGGCTCCGACTGCTGGGGCCCCACCAGGCCGAGAACGCCGGCGTCGCCGCCACGCTCGCCCGGCAGGTCGCCGGGGTCGACGCGGGGACGGTCGCCGACGGGCTCCGCGAGGCGACCATCCCGGGCCGGTTCGAGGTGGTCGACCGCGAGCCGACGACGGTGCTCGACGGGGCACACAACCCCGGCGCGACGGCGGCGGTCGCCGCCACCCTCGACCGGATCGACTACGACGACCTCGTCCTGGTGTTCGGGGCGATGTCGGACAAGGACCACGGGGGGATGGTGGCGGAACTGCCGCCCGTCGCCACGGCGGTGCTGACCCGGCCCGACCTCGACCGGGCGGCCGAGCCGGCGACCCTGGCCGCGGCGTTCGAGGGGGCCGCCGGCCGCGTCGAGCGGGTCCCGCCGGTGTCCGAGGCCGTCGACCGGGCGCTGTCGCTGGCCGACGGCGACGACCTGGTGCTCGTGGCGGGGTCGCTGTACGCCGTCGCGGAGGCCCGGGACCGCCTCGCGCACCCCGCCGAGGCGGCCCCCGACGCCTGAACCGGTCGGCGATCGGCGGTCCGCGGGCCGGCGCCACCACACCACCTTTTTCCTCCCGTCCCGAAGGACGGCCATGGTCACGGCTCTCACGCTCGTGTTCGGCGCCGGCCTGTTCGAGTCGGCCGCCGGGATGCTGGTCGCCGCGGGGACGCTGGTGTTCGTGCTGATGCTGGTCGCGATCGGCGGCGTCGCGTACAGGAGCTTCCGCGGCGACGGGATCGAGTGGCCCGAGGACCGCGACCCCGAGGCGGAGGAGGGGGTCAGCGAGGGCAACCGCGACGACGAGTGGGACTACTACTGACGGGACGTCCCCGCCGAACGGGAGAACGAACCGACGGCGACCGTCGGGACGGCGCCGGTCGGTTGCGCTACCCGCCGGGGCTACCCGTCGAGGGCCGCGGTCGCCGCCTCCACCCCGGCCTCGGCGGTCGCCTCCGCCTCGGTCGCCCGCTCGCGGGCCGACGCGACGAAGTCGTCGTCGTCGACCATCGCGCAGTTGGCTCGGACGATCCGGGCCGCCGACCGGGTCGCCGCCCGGGCCAGGCCCGCGGCGACGACGGCGTCGATCCGGGCGGTGGGCGTCCCGTTCTCGGCGGCCGTGGCGGCGTCGCGCGACACCGCCGCACAGGCCTCGCCGATCAGCAGGGGGACCTCCGTGACCCGTTCCAGGGCCGCCTGTCCGGCCTCGGCGTCGGTGTCGAACTCGAACGACCGGTGGACCTCGTCGACGGCGGCGCCGTCCTCGTCGGCGAGGTCGAGCAGCCGCCGGCGGCCCGCGGCCAGCCCCCCCCGGGCGGCCCGCAGGTCGTCGGTCGTCAAGTCGTCGTCGGTGTGGTGACAGACCATCTCGGCCAGCGCCGCCGCCATCGCCCCCTCGAACGCGACCACGGCGCCCGCGCTGGGGGCGACCCGCTCGGAGGCCACGTCGTCGAGAAACGACGCGACCGACCGGTCGGCGAAGGTCACGCGTCCGTCTCCGCCGCGTCCGAGCCGTTCTCGCCGTCCGTGTCGGCCCCCGACCGGCTCCCGAAGCGCCGCTCGCGGAGGTAGATGATCAGGCTGGCGCTCAGAAAGCTCATCCCGGCCGCGCGGAGGTTGCCGATCGTCATGCCGAGCAGTCCGACGGCCATCATGCCGACCGCGACGACCGCCATGACGGTCGGGAGCACCCTGACCATGGTTCGACCGTCGGGAGACGCCCCGTCTCAAAGAGTCTGTGGGTCGTCGGGACCGTCTCCGACCGCGCCGGCCCGTTCACTCGTCGTACGTGTGGTCGAACTCCCAGTGGTACCGACACTGCGTGCAGGTCGCCCACTGCGGGACGTCGAACCGGTCGGGGTGGCGTTTGCCCTGTTCCATCCGGCTGCGACAGACCGGACAGGACATGTACAGGAGGTCCAGGTCCGAGAACTCCTCGTGGTCGTACTCGGCGACACAGCGGGGGCAGTCGATGTCGTCCCGGGCGTGGTGCTGGAAGATCTCCCCGCCACAGCGGGCACACTCCACCGTCGCCGGCGGCCGTCTCGCCCACCCGATGTCTCCCTCGTAGGTCGTCGTCGCGGTGTCGACGCTCGACAGCCGGAACTTGTTGGGTCCCTCCCCCCGGCGCAGCGGCGCCGCGATCCGGTCCCCGATCCGCACGAGCGTCCGGTAGAGGCGTTCCAGTCTGTCGGTCACTACGCACGTTTAGTGTTCGATCCCGCATAAGCGCTCCGCGTCGCGGCGCCGGCCGTACGGACCCCCTACGACCGTTCCCGTCGCCGGCCGCCCGGTCGACACGCCGGGGGGTGGCCGGTACGAACGGCCTACGACAGCTTTTCGACGGGGCCGCCGGAAGGGGTGATATGTCGTCAGCCCTCGGTCGTCTCCTCGTCGAGGCGGTCGCCGCCGCGGGGTCGGTCCCCGCGGCCGCGGTCGACCCCTCGGCGGTGGTCGACGCCCCCGCGCCGGTCCGGGCCGGCGGGGTGTTCGTGCTCGTGCTCGCTCTCGGCGGGGTCCTGCTCGCGGGTCGGCGTGGGTTCGTCGACCGCTCGGTCGACGCGCTCGTCGATCGTCCGCGGATCGCCGTCTTCTACGGCGTCGCGGCGTACCTGATCGTGCTGGTCGTCGGGCTGTACCCGCTCAGCCAGGTCGGCCAGCTCCCCGCGGGAGGGGCGGTCGCCGGACGGATCGTCGCCGTCCTCCTGGTCCTCGCGCTCGGCCTGTTGACCGGTGCCGGGTTCCTGGCCGTCGGGACCGTGCTGACGGAGGTCTGGGGGCCGCGCCGTCCCCGCCACGGCCTGGTCGTCGGGGCGGCGCTGTCGGCGTTGGCCCCGCTCGCGCTCCCGGGACTTCTGGGCCTGGGGGCCGCCGTCGTCGTGGCCGCGTTCGGCATCGGCGGGGCGGCCCGCGTCTGGTTCCACTCGGAGTACGCCGTGGATCGCTGAGAGGGCGACGCCGTCGCTCGGGAACGCGGAGAACGGGAGAAGCGAGTCGAGACGACCCGTCAGTCGCTGCTGCTACCGGCCGGGTCGTCGCTCTCCGAGATGTCGGTCACCGTGGCGTCGCCCGCCGTGGTGACGTCGACCTCGCCCTGATCGGAGAGGTCCTGGATCGTCTCGGCGAACTCCTCGGACTCGAGGATCTGGTACTCGTTGTCCAGTCCCAGGTAGACGGTGTAGATCATCATACAGAGGATGATCGCGAACGGGAGTCCGGTGGTGATCGAGGCGGTCTGCAGGGCCGTCAGGCCGCCGCCGATCAGCAGGACCGACGCGACCAGCCCCTCGGTGCCCGCCCAGAAGATCCGCTGGACCTTCGGCACGTCGTGTTTGCCTCCGGAGGTCAGGTGGTCGATGACCAGCGACCCGGAGTCCGAGGACGTGACGAAGAACGTGATCACCAGGAGCGTCGCCAGCAGTCCGGAGACAACGGCCAGCGGGTACTGGTTCAGCGTGATGAACATCCCCAGCGTCTCGAAGCTCCCGTAACCCAGTTCGGTGTACTGGGTCTGGACGGCGCCGCCGTCGAGGGCGCTGTTGAGCGCGCTGCCGCCGAACGTCGACAGCCAGATGGTCGAGAACAGCGACGGCAGGAACAGGACCCCCAGGACGAACTCCCGGACGGACCGGCCCTTGGAGATCCGCGCGATGAACATGCCGACGAACGGCGACCACGCGATCCACCAGCCCCAGTAGAAGACGGTCCAGGCGGTGGGCGTCCCGTTGGAGGCCGATCCGAGCGTGCCGGTGAAGAAGCTCAGGCCGAGGAGGTTCTGGAAGTACGCGCCCAGTCCCTCGACCCAGGTGCCCAGGATGAACACCGTCGGGCCCGCGATCAGCAGGAACCCGAGCAGCGCGAACATCAGGTAGAGGTTGACGGTGCTCAGACGCTTGACGCCGCCGTCGAGG
>CAZMWG010000157.1:0-7126 GCA_964569925.1 uncultured Halobacteriales archaeon
CCTCCCGCTGAAACACCAGGCGTTCTCGCCGAACTTCCGGCGCGAGGCCGGCGAGCACGGCACCGAGACCCGTGGCTACGTCCGCGTCCACCAGTTCAACAAGGTGGAGCTGGTCAACTTCGTCCGCCCGGAGGACAGCGACGACCGCTTAGAGGGGCTGCTCGGCGAGGCCGAGGCGGTGCTCGACCGACTCGGGCTCCCCTACCGGGTGCTGGAGATGTGTACCGGCGACATGGGGTTCACCCAGGAGCGCAAGTACGACATCGAGGTGTGGGCGCCCGCCGACGACATGGAGGAGGGTCCCGAGGTCGGCGGCCGGTGGCTGGAGGTCTCGAGCGTCTCGAACTTCGGCGCGTTCCAGGCCCGCCGGGCCGGCCTCCGGTACCGGCCCGAGCGCCACGAGTCGGCGGAGTACCTCCACACGCTGAACGGCTCGGGCGTGGCGGTCCCGCGGACGGTGGTCGCGATCATGGAGTACTACCAGAACCCGGACGGCAGCGTGACCGTCCCGGAGGCGCTGCGCCCGTACATGGGCGGGCAGGAGCGCATCGAGGGCCACGAGCCGGTCGGCGAGAGCGCCGTCGGCGCCGGCGAGCGGGAGTAGCCCGTCCGCTCCCCGCACCGGCCGACAGACACTCGGGCCGCTCGTCCGCTCCCCGCGCGCACCTCTCGTTCTCCACCGGCCCCCTCCCCGCCGACCGCTCGCCGTACCGCCGCTCTCACTCGGTCAGCCGGCCGTTCGCGTAGGTCCGGAGTTCGGCCACGGCCGTCTCCTCGAAGGCGAAGACGTCCACGAACGCGAACATCGGCTCGCCGCCGGCGTCCAGGAGCCGCCCCTCGACGGCGACGTCCCCGCCGGCGGCGCTCGTCGCGTCGGTCGCGTCGTCCCCGCCGTTCGGGTCGCTCCCCGCGCCGTCGCCCGCGCTCGCCGTGCCGCTCCCCATCTCGCCGCCACCGGCCGCGTACACCGCTCCGATCGCGTGTGTCGTGTCCGTCGCCGGCCGTTCCTCGCGCATGAACCGGACGAACCGGTCGCGGCCGGCGATCGTCCGGTCGGGCCGCTCGTGGCGGAACGACGGCGCCAGCAGCCCCGCCAGGGTGTCGTACTCGTCCCCGTCGATCGCCCGGTAGTACGTCCTGGCCGCGGCCCGCCGGTCCATGCGGGCCGTTGTCGCCCGACCGACGAGAGCCCTCCGGTCAGTCTCCGCCCGCGCTCCCCTCGTCCGCTCCGTCCTCCCCCTCCTCGTCGCCGGCGAGCGACGCCCAGCCGTCCCCGTCGCCCGCCGGTCCGTCGGCGCCTCGGTCCGATCCCGTCCCGACGTCGTCCCCGTCGACCGTCACGTCCTCGTCGAGACTCGGCTCCGTCCCGACGTCGTCCCCGTCGACCGTCACGTCCTCGTCGAGACTCGGCTCCGTCCCGGCGGCGTCCCCGTCGAGTGTCACGTCCTCGTCGTCGACCGGCACGCCGTCGAGTCCGTCGCCTCCGGACTCGCCCGCCAGCTCCTCCGTCGTGGGGATGTCCGCGAGGTCGTCGTCGCTGGCGCCGACCGGCTCGTCGGCGGCCGGGTCGTCGCCGGCGGGCGCCGACCCCGTCGCACGGCCGAAACGGGAAGCGTCGGCGTCGGCGTCCCGATCGGGCTCGCTCGCTGCGATCTCGGCGCGTAGCTCCGCGAGCGCCGTCTCGCCGGCCGGACCGTCGTCCGCCGTGGACCCGTCGACCCCAGACTCGTCGGGCGCCGACGGCCCGTCGAACCCGGTCCAGCCGCCCTCCTCGGGCCCCGACAGTTCCGCCTCGATCCTCGCCAGTTCGTCCTCGCCGATGCCGCCGGCGTCGGTCGGGGGGGTCGCTCGTGGCGGAACGACGGCGTCGCTCGCGTCGGCGCCGGGCTCGACCGTGAACCCGCTGGGCTCCGTGTCGGCGGTCACCAGGTCCGGGTCGTCGGGGTCGGGCGGCCACTCCTCCGGCCGGACCGGGCGGCCGAGCTCCGAGGCGGCCAGCAGCGGCCGCTCGGCGTCCTCCCGGAGCCCCCGGGCCTCCCCGTCGTCGCCGCCGCCGGCGGCCTCGGCCGAGTCGGCCAGCCAGTCGGCGGCGTCCCACAGCGCCCGGGCCTTCTCCTCGGTCCGCTCGTGGACCGTCGCCGCCGCCGGGTCGTCGGCGAAGCGGGCGGCGCTGTCGAAGTGGTCGGCGGCGGTCGCGAACTCCTCGCCCGCGCGGCCGAAGTCGGCCCGCGCCGGCAGCCACTCCCCGTCGCCGTAGGCGGCGACGGCGCTGGTGAACGCCCGCCGTCCCTCGCGGTAGTGTGCGTAGCCGACCCGGTACCGGGACAGCGCGGCGTCGTCGCCCCCCGTCGCCGCGACGGCGTCCCTGATCTCGTCGACCGGCGGGGTCGCTTCGGGGTCGGGGTCGTGCCAGCGGTAGACCACCACGCCGTCGTGGTCGAGGACGAAGACCGCCCGTTCGCTGGTCCGGCCCCCGTACTCGTCCTCGCGCTCGACGCCGTACAACTCGGCGACCGCCCCGCGGGTGTCCGCGAGCAGCGGCAGCGACAGGTCGTATGTCGAGGCGAACGCGGCGTGGCTGTGGGTCGTGTCCGGGCCGACCGCCAGCACCGTCACGTCCTTGCCGGTCGCGAACAGGTCGAACTCCGCCAGCCCGGAGTCGCCGGCCGCGGGACCGAAGTCCCCGGGGTAGAACGTCACCACCGTCGCCCCGCCGCCGACGGCGGCGGACAGGCTCACCGTCCCGAACTCCCCGCCGACGACCGCCGGTAGCTCGAACCCCGGCGCCTCCTCGCCCTCCGCGATCACTGTCCGTCACTCGTCGTCGGTGATTATCAATTCTGTGTCCTCTCCGGTGACGGTCCCGCCCGTCGCCCTTTTGCTCGCCGCGGGCCAACGGGGAGCGTGGAACTGCACGTCCGCTACGAGGGCGACGACGACCCGAAGAAGTGCAGCGCCCGCAAGCTCGCCCGGTTCGACGAGGCGACGCTGCACCGGTCGGCGCGGGCGACGCCGCCGGGGGTCGTGCTCGACCCGTTCGCCGAGCGGGCGCTGTCGCCGGCCGACCGTGCCCGCGGCGACCGGCTCGTGGCGCTTGACTGCTCGTGGGGGACCGCCGAGGCCGAGGCGTTCGAACTCGACGGCGTCCACCGCTCGCTGCCCTTCCTGGTCGCCGCCAACCCGGTCAACTACGGCCGCCCGTTCCGGCTGAAGACCGTCGAGGCCTTCGCCGCCGCGCTGTGCGTGCTGGGCGAGCGCGACCGCGCCGAGCGGATCCTCTCGAAGTTCCGGTGGGGGGAGACCTTCCTCGAACTCAACGCAGAGCCCCTGGAGCGCTACGCCGACTGCGAGGACTCCGCCGACGTCGTCGCCGTCCAGGACGACTACCTCGCCGACGAGTAGCCGATTCGTACCGACGAGTGGCCGTCGAGGTCACCCCGTGTGGCGGTCACTCGCGGACGCCGAACCCGACCGGCGGGTCAAGCGGGCTCGCCGGCAGCCCCTCGCGGGGTTCGGGATCGTTGTACCCGGACGGCGCCACGTCGTTGGGGGAGTCGGCGTAGAAGAGGCTCGCGAGCGCCTGGATCCCGTCGCGACCGACCCCGAGTTCGTACTGACCGCCGCCGTACAGAGCGATCCCCTCCGCCTCGCAGTACGCGAGGAAGTCGAACAGCGACTCGACGGTGCCGAAACGGGAGGGCTTGCAGTTGAGCCAGCGGGGCTCGACCGGAAGCTCGCGCACGCTCTCGACGCTCGTGATCGAGAGGTCCCAGCTGAGGCGGCCCTCGGCGCCGGAGAGCGCCGGCCGGGTCTCGTCGGTGAGCTTCGCGTCCTCCAGCACGGCGTCCGGGAAGCCGTCGCGGACCCGCTCGTACAGCGCGGGGTCGGGCGGCTGTGCGACCTCCGGGTCGTCGTAGTGGTTCTTGAAGTCCAGCGCCCGGACCGCGCCGGTGGTCGCCAGGGCCTCGATCAGGTCCCCGTCCCACTCCGGCGTCGGGTCGAGTTTGAACTCGATCCCGGGGTCGATGTCGAGCCAGGCCTCGATCCGGTCGGCCGTCGGGGGCTCGCCCAGCCGCGTCGAGACGACGAACCGCACCGGGTCGTACGTCCGGCCGAGCGCCTCGCCCAGGGTGGTGTCGACCTGCCGCAGGGCGAGGTCCAGCGCCGCGCTCTCGACGGCCCACCGCCGGTAGTGGCGGAACCGGTCGGCCCCCGGCGGGTCCGGGAACAGTTCGACGTCGTCGAGCGCCGCCGAGTAGCCCTCGAACGTGAACTCGCCGGTGGGGAGCGCCGGCGGCTTGGCCGCCAACCGGTCGTGGTCCGCCGTGTCGTAGGTGACGTCCTCGCCCCGCCCGGTGTGGCCGTCCCCGGAGAGTTCGACGACGGTCGTCGCGCGCACGAACCCGCCGGAGGTGTCCCGTTCGAGCCGCTCGAAGCCGACCTCGTCGACGACCAGCGGCAGGTCCGCGACCTCGTCGTACATACTCACACGTCGCGGCCCCGCGGTTTAACCCCGGCGGGGAGGTCGGCCCGTGTGGGCGTCCGCCATCCGGAAGCGTTAATCGGGGCCCCGAGCAACGACGGGTATGCCCGACTTCGACGTCGCGAGCGAGCGCCTGCTCGACAAGCAGATCTGCATGCGCTGTAACGCCCGCAACCCCCAGCGGGCCAGCCAGTGCCGGAAGTGTGGCTACTCGCGGCTCCGCCCGAAGGCCCGCGAGTCCCGCAGCGCCTGACGCCGGGATCGCGGCCCCGTCGACCGGTCCGCGTCCCTCGCGCATCGACCGATCCACACCCCTCGCCCGTCGACACCGATTAGCGTGGGCGGCGCCAACGGTCGGTATGCGCGTCGAGTACGACCGCGACACCTGTATCGGGATGTTCCAGTGTACGGCCGAGTGGGACGCCTTCGAGCGCGACGAGGACGCCGGAAAGGCGGTGCTCGTCGACGCCGAGGGGGACGAGGAGGGGCTGTTCGTCCGCGAAGTCCCCGAGGGAGCGGAACTCGACGCGAAGTTCGCGGCCCGCTCCTGTCCCGTCGAGGCCATCACCGTCTACGACGACGACGGCGAACAGTTGATCCCCTGACCCGCTCGACTCTCGATCGCCCCGCACTTGCGCCGTCCTCTCGCCCGTTCCTCGCTCTCCTCGCCCGACCGTCCACCCCACACTTTCACCGTCCCCTCGCTCGACCGTCCGGCCGCGACTCCTCCGAACCGGAACTAAGAGGTAGTTCCGAGCCGTAGCACCCACGAGTGCGACGGTTCGTCCGGCGGGCGATCGACGGCTTCCCGGCGGCTCTCTCGCGACTCGGTCTCGTCGACCGCAAGAAAGCCACCGAGGCGCTGGACCTGGCCGCGCCGGTGATGGTGACCGGCGCCTTCCGGATCCTGCTGCGGGTCGCCGACTTCGCGATGGTCGGGCTGGCGCTGGGCGACGCCGCCATCGCCGGCCTCGAACTGGGGTTTCAGTACTTCTTTATCGGCTTCGGCCTCTCGCTGGCGGTCACCTCCGGAACGATCAGCGTCGTCTCCCGGCTCCAAGGCGCCGGCGAGCCCGACCGAGCGAACGTCGCGGTCAAGCAGTCGCTGTGGCTGGCCGTGCTCGTCTCGGTGCCGCTGACGGTCGTCTCCTGGCTGTACGCCGAGCCCATGGTCGACCTACTCACCGACGACCCCGCCGTCGTGGGCCACGGCGCGACCTACCTCTCGATCGTGATGCTGTCGCTGTTGCCGCGGTTCTGGAGCATGGTCGCCTCGCGGGCGCTGGCCGGCAGCGGCGACACCCGCACGCCGATGTACGTCCGTCTGGTGACGCTGCCGGTCAACGTCGTCCTCAACGCGGTCCTGATCTTCGGCCTCGGGCCGATCGAGCCGTTCGGCGTCGCCGGCGCGGCGATCGGCACCGCCGTCGCCAACGGGCTCGCCGCCGTCGTCTTCCTCGGCATCTTCCTCTCGGGTCGCCGGTCGGTCCGTCTGCCGCTCGGCGGACCGCAGGTCGACGCGGGTCTGCTGACCGAGATCGTCCGGGTCGCGGTGCCGCTGTCCGGGATGCGGCTCCTCCAGACCTCCGCGCGCTTCCCCTTCCTGTTCGTGGTCGGCGCGGTGAGCACGCCGGCGCTGGCCGCCTTCGCCGTCGGCCGCCGGGTGATGTTGCTCGCGATGATGCCCGCCTGGGGCTACTCGACGGCCGCCAGCACGCTCGTCGGCCAACACCTGGGCGCCGGCGAGGACGACGACGCCGACAGCTACGGCTGGCAGACCGCCCGCATCGCGCTGGTGACCCAACTGCTGATCGCCGCCGTGCTGGCGATCGCGGCGCGTCCGATCGCCATGCTGTTCGGCACCGACTCGCCCGGACTGACGGTGACGTTCATCCGGGTGTTCGCGGTCGCGGTCGCGGGATTCAGCCTCTCGCGGACGATGCGGGGGAGCCTGCGCGGGGCCGGCGACACCCGCTGGCCCGCCTACGGCACCTTCCTGGGGTCGTACTGCTACCGGATCCCGGTCGCCGCGCTCGCGCTGCCGGCGTCGTTCGTCGTCACCGTCCCGCTGATCGGGGTGACGGTATCGCCCGGCCTGGGGATCGGGCTGCCCGCCGTCTACGCCGCCATCGCCGGCGACTACTACGTGAAGGCGGCGGTCAACACCGGCCGGTTTTACTCCGGCAGGTGGCGCGCCGTCGCCCGGTCGTCGAAGTTGGGCGCAGCGGGCGACTGAGCCGGCGTCCTCTCCGGGCCGCCGCCGGCACAGTGAGCCCGGACCGACCGGACCGGCTCGCAGGCGCCCGTCAATCCGACACAGGGGACCGATTCCCATTTAACGACGCGACCGGATACCACGTCCATGGAACGCTTCGCCGAGGTCGCCGACCAGTACGACCCCGACCGGGTTGAGGAGTCGGTCCGGGACCACTGGGAGGAGACCGACGCCTACGAGCGGACCGTCGAGCACCGCGCCGACGGCGAGCCGTACTTCTTCGTCGACGGCCCGCCCTACACCTCCGGCGCCGCCCACATGGGGACGACCTGGAACAAAACGCTGAAGGACACCTACATCCGCTACCTGCGGATGCAGGGGTACGACGTCACCGACCGCCCGGGCTACGACATGCACGGGCTCCCCAT
>CAZMWG010000158.1:0-7122 GCA_964569925.1 uncultured Halobacteriales archaeon
GAACTGGACCGACGCCTCCTCCGGCGGCGCGAGGACGAGCTTGTCGGCCTTCTCGGCCTCGGCCTTGCGGATCTCGACGCGCTCGCCGATGCCGACGTCCGCGTTCTGCCGGGTGAACCCGTCGATGCGAACCGTGTCGGTGTTCCAGTCCTGGCGGTCCGCGCGCCACACCTTCGCGGCGGTCGTGTCGGCGCCCTCGATCTCGATGATGTCGCCGGGCGAGAGCTTGAGATGCAGCAGCGTGTCCGGGTCGAGACGGGCGATGCCGCGTCCCGAGTCGTTGGGGTAGGCCTTCGCCACCTCCAGTTGAACCTCGTTCATGGGTCAGACAGGGATGACAGTACCTCGGTGACGCCCGGAGATATGTTTTGTGCTACCGGCGGCCAGACGCCGGGCCGGCAGCTACTTGTCGGCCCGCGGCCCGGCCCGTCGGCGTCCCGGAGTCTGTGGGCTTATGCCCGTCGGGCGTCTCGGCCCGCTCATGCGTACACTCGCTCTCGACGGTCGGACGGGCGCGAGCGGGGACATGCTGCTGGGCGCCCTGCTCGCGGCCGGCGCCGACCGCTCGGCGCTCGCGCCCGTCGAGCGGGCGCTGGCCGTGCGCTACGACGTCCGCTCGGTCGTCGACCACGGGATCGCGGCCACCGACGTGACCGTCCGGTCCACGGCCGACCGGACCGGCTCGGAGACGGCCGCCGCCGACCGTGACGGGGCTGCCGAGAGCGATCGAGACGAGGACGTCGACGGCGATCGGAACGGGGAGAACGACCGGGCGAGCGCGGGGGCGGGCCACTCCGGGGCGGACGCGGAAGGAGAACGTGACGACGCGGACACGGAGGGGGAAGGCGGCGACGCGGACGCGCCCGACCATCACGACGGGCGACACGGGCACGCGGACGATCACGGGCACGACCACGCCGCCGGCCACGGTCACCAGACCGATCACGGCCACGCCGCCGAGGGAGCGGGACCCCACCGGACGTACGACGAGGTCGTCTCGATCGTCGAGGGGATGGACCTGCCGGCGGCGGTCGAGCGCGACGCCCTGGCGACGTTCGAGTTGCTGGGCGAGGCGGAGGCCGCGGTCCACGGGACCGACCTCGACGGGACGGCGTTCCACGAGGTCGGCGCGGACGACGCGATCGCGGACGTCGTCGGGGCGTGTGCGCTCGTCGAGTCGCTCGCGGTCGAGCGGATCGTCACCACGCCCCCGGCGGCGGGCGGGGGCGAGGTGTCGATGAGCCACGGGGTCTACCCGGTGCCGGCGCCCGCCGTGGTCGAGATCGCCGAGCGGGCCGACTGGTCGCTGCGGGGCGGCCCGGTCGACGTCGAACTGCTCACGCCGACCGGCGCGGCACTGCTCGCGACCCTCGCGGAGGGCGTCGACCGGCTCCCCGCGCTCCGCGTCGAGGCGTCGGGCTACGGCGCGGGCGACCTGTCGCTGGCGGGCCGGCCGAACGTCCTCCGGGCGCTGGTCGGGACGGACGACGGGGGACTGGTGCGCGACGACGTGACGGTGCTCGAGACCAACCTCGACGACGCTACGCCGGAGGTGCTGGGCGGGTTGCGGGAGTCGCTCTCCGGGGCCGGGGCGCTCGACGTCTCCGTGTTGCCGGCGACGATGAAGAAGTCTCGTCCGGGCCACCTGGTGAAGGTGATCTGTGACCCGGCCGACGCCGAGCGGCTGGCCCGCCGAC
The DNA here is from genome assembly GCA_964569925.1 of uncultured Halobacteriales archaeon. GTDB lineage: Archaea > Halobacteriota > Halobacteria > Halobacteriales > Haloarculaceae > CAZMWG01. Next base: position 1,698 of record CAZMWG010000158.1, read on the forward strand.
TGGCCGAGGAGACCGGGACCCTGGGCGTGCGCGAACACGGCGCCGGCCACCGCTGGATCGCCGAACGGGAGGTTCGCACGGTCGAACTGTCGGTCGACGGGACCGATCACGAGGTCGACGTGAAGTTCGCGTCGACGACCGAGGGGACCGTCTTCGACGTGAGCGCCGAGTACGACGACGCCCGGGCCGTCGCCGAGGCGACCGGACTGGCGGTCCGGGACGTCCTCCGGCGGGCGGAGACGGTCGCGCGCGAGCGGGCGGGTCTCGACCCGGGGCCGGACTGAGCCGAGGGTGAACGGGCGACCGGACCGAACTGAGGGGCCGGGATCAGCCGTCGTCCGCGCCGTCACGGCTCTCGCCGTCCGTGTCGCCGCCCTCCGCGTTCGCGTCGTCGCCGCGGTGTTCGGCCAGCGCCTCGCCGACGGTGAGCTCGCCCAGCGCCACCCGCCGGGCGAGGTCGTCGTCGATGGCCCGGTTGGTCTCGCTCTCCTCGCGCGAGCGGTCCTTGATCCGCTGGAGTTCGCCCGCGGTCGGCTCGACGTCCCGTGACTCGATCCGCTCGCCCTCCATCCGGGCGATGTTGACCGCCGCGAGCACGTCGCCCATCCCGCGTGCCCCGGCGCCCAGATAGGGGGTCGTGCCGGTCTCGTCGACCAGTTCCACCGGGGCGCCGATGTCGTCGACGATCCGCGCGCCGACCAGCCGGGCACCGTCGCCGACCCGCACGAGCGGGTCGGGCGCCTCGGCCACCTCCTCGCGGACCGTCGCCGCCGCCCGCGACGCGGGCACCTGGAACGCCGCGACCACGGTGTCGCCCGACAGCACCGCGATCCCGGGTCGCTCGCCGGGGTCGACCCCGACGACGGTGCGTCCCTCGCCGCCGCGCAGCAGGGCCAGCGCCTCCGCGACGGCGCCGCGCGGGTCGTCCGGCTCGGCCCGGACCGTCGGGACCCCCGTCGGGTCGAGGTCCTCGCCGGCGGCGGTCACCACGGCGTCGGTCCCCCGCGGGAGTTCCGCGTCGGGCTCGACGGTGGTGAACTCCGCGCCCCGGTCGCGCAGCTCCCCGACCACGCCGTGGTACACCTCGAAGTCCGCGGTCGCGACGACGATCACGGTCCACGTAGGGGCGGGGGCCACTTACAGACGGGGGGCGGAGACCGAAAGCGCCCGACGGCGGCCGGACGCGACGGTCCGCCGAACGAGCGGGCGTCGACCGCCGACCGGCGGCCCGACCCCCTTCGGTTTCCGGTGCGAATCCCCGTCGCGTCCGTCGATTCCTCCCCGCCGCTGTCCACTTTCGCCGCGGTTTGGTGGGCCTTATGACCCTCGCGCCACTCCGTTCGTTCCGTACGAGAGCGTACGACACTACGGAGACGCGCGTCCGTGCAGTCACGACTCCGGCGCGGGGCGACACGAGCGTCGGGAGTCGAACCGAGCGTACACGATCGAAGCGCACTTACGGAACCGTACAAAGCCAAACGCCGTTACATATGATAGACACTCGACCCGCCCTCGTGCGGGACAGAACCCGGCAGCCGGCCGCTGTCGGGAGCGGAGGGGCAACATGAGTCAGGGACAGCGAGACGCGGACGAGGTCGACCTGCCGATCAAGCGGACGACCGGCGACAGCCTGGCGGAGCGTCTCACCGCCAACGCCTACCACAACATCCTCCCGGCCCGGTACCTCCGGAAGGACGCCGACGGGGAGCTGATCGAGGACCAGGAGGAGCTGTTCGAGCGGGTGGCGAACAACATCGCGCTGGCCGAGGCCGCCTTCGAGGCCCGGAACCGCGACGTCGAGGTGACGGTCACCCCCGACCAGCTCAAGCCCGACCACCCCCGGCGGGACGAACTCGCCGAGGAGGTGTTCGGGAAGGGGATCGGCGCCGACGACGACGTCGAGACGGCGCTGACCGAGTACAACGTCAACAAGTTCGCCTACGAGACGGTCGTGCCGGAGCTGCCGGCGGAGCTTCGCGAGCACGTCGAGGACACCGCCGCGGAGTTCCGGGAGGCGATGGAGCGGCTCTCGTTCATGCCGAACTCGCCGACGCTGATGAACGCCGGCGACGAGCTCCAGCAGCTGTCGGCCTGTTTCGTCGACTCCCCCGAGGACGACATCGACGACATCCACGAGACCGCGAAAGAGGCCGCGCAGGTGTTCCAGAGCGGTGGCGGAATGGGCTATGCCTTCTGGCGACTGCGTCCGTACGGCGACCCGGTAGGTTCGACGGGCGGCATCGCCTCCGGACCGATCACGTTCATGCGGACGTTCGACCAGATGTGTTTCCCGCCCGGGACGAAGGTCCTCACCCCGGAGGGACAGCGCCCGATCGAGACCCTGGAGACGGGCGACGTCGTCGTCGACGAGGCCGGGGACGAACAGCCGGTCGTCGAGAGCATGGAGCGCCACGTCGACGAGGGGATCGTCGAGGTCACCCCCCGACGGCTCGACGACCCGATCCGGGCCACCGGGGAGCACCCGTTCAAGATCGCCCGGGACGACGGGTTCGAGTGGGTCGACGCCGCCGACCTCGAACCGGACGACCTCCTCGTTCTCGGGTCCGCAGCCGACGACAACGGCCTCACCCTCGACGAGACCGTCCCTCTGACCGACGTCGCGTCGGGCCCGATGGTGTTCGCCGACGGCGGTGTGGCGGTCAACAGCGAGTACTACGGTACGGACCGGGGGCCCGAGCCGGCGTCGATCGCCTCCGAGGTCCCCGTCGAGTCGCTCGCGACCGTCGCCGGCTGGTACCTCGCCGAGGGGTGTGTCGTCTACCGGCGCGGGAGCCCGAGTGAAGTCACCTTCACGCTCCACTCCGACGAACGGGCCGAGGCCGAGGAGATCGTGGCGGCGCTCGACGCCTTCGACGCCCCGTCCCGGATCGAGACTGTCGAGGAGCGGAACACGCTCCACGTCCACGTCGAGAGCGCGAGCTTCGCCCAGTTCGTCGAGGGGCTGTTCGGGACCGGGGCGGCCGAGAAGTCCGTCCCGGCGTTCCTCTGGCGGGCCCCGGTCGAGACACAGGCCCGCGTTCTGGAAGCCCTGTTCGACGGGGACGGGACCGTCGAGAAGCGCGGGAAGAGCCAGCGGGCGAAGCTCCAGTTGACCTGCGAGGACGTGATCGACTTCGTCTTCCAGGCGGGGCTCCGCGCCGGCGTCCAGTTCTCGCGTCACCGACGGACGCCCGAAGACCGGGAGGAGACCCACTGGGTGTCTCTGAGCGTCAGCACGGCGCTCGGGACCCCGCTGGAGCGGCTGTTCGACGAGGTGCCCGACGACTCCTGTCCCCGGGACCGGACGAAACAGTCCGGCGGACGGGAGGTCGTGCGCGTCGGTTCGGTCGAACGGGTTCCCTACGAGGGGCCGGTACACAACGTCGAGGTCGCGGGTACCCACACCTACGTGGCCGAGGACGTCGTCGTCCACAACTGCGAGACGATCGCACAGGGTGGCGCCCGTCGGGGGGCCCAGATGGGCGTCATGCGGATCTCACACCCCGACGTCATCCAGTTCATCCACGCCAAGAACAAGGACGTCTCGCTTGCCAACACGCTGCGGCTCAACGACCCGGACGACTTCACCCACACCTCCTTCGCGGAGGCCCTGGACGAGGCCCGGGAGCTGATCGACGAGGACGGCCGTGTCCCCGAGCACCTCCGGAACGCCGTCGAGGGTCACCTCTCGAACTTCAACATCTCGGTCGGCGTGACCGACGAGTTCATGGAGGCGCTGGACGCGGGCGAGGAGTTCACCTTCACCAACCCCCGCACCGGGGAGCCCCACGTCGCCACCGAGGAGACCGTCGAACTGTACGAGATGTTCGGCCTGGGCGAGCACGTCGAGGCCGGCGAGGAGCTGTCCGTCCCGGCGGAGCTGGTCTGGGAGCACATCGTCGAGGGCGCCCACGAGAACGGCGAACCCGGCGTGGTGTACCTGGAGCGGATCAACAAGGAACACTCCTTCGACGTCGAGGAGCATCCCGACCACCGCATCCTCGCGACCAACCCCTGTGTCACGGGTGACACGCTGATCAGCACGGAGAACGGCCTGGTTCCGGCGGAGGAGCTGTACGAGAGCGGGACCGCCCGCGACGTGGTCGTCGACGGTCGACTGAGCGAGGAGACGCTGAAGGAGGCCAGCAGCGTCTACAAGACCGGCGAGAAGGACGTGTACGAGCTGACGACCGAGGAGGGGTACCGACTCCGGCTGACCGCGGATCACCGCGTCATGACCGAGGACGGCTGGGTCGAGGCGGGCGACCTCGACGCCGGCGACACCGTCCACGTCCAGAACCGGAAGGGGTCGTTCGGCCGGCACGGGAGCGTGGAAGAGGGGCGCGTGCTCGGCTGGCTCGTCGGCGACGGCCATCTGAAGGACGGCGAGGGGCGGGCCGTCCTGAACTTCTACGACGAGGACGCCGAGGTGTCCGAGGCGTTCGCGGACGACGTGAACGCGGTCGTCCGGGAGCCGACCGGGAACGCCGACTGCGAGGTCGGCGTCTCCGAGGTCGGCCGGAGCGACGACTACCGCGGCGCGGGTGCGGTCGAACGGCGGGTCCGCTCGGAGCGGCTCTACGAGTACGCCGAGGAGGCGGGCCTGGTCGAGGACGAGCTCGGCGTTCCCGACGCCGTGATGCGCGGGAGCGAGGAGATGGCTCGTGGCTTCCTGCGGGCACTGTTCACCGCCGACGGGAGCGTCCAGGGGAACGCCGAGAAGGGCGTCTCGGTCCGGCTCCGGAGCTCCGACGCCGACCTGCTCGGCGACGTCCAGCGGCTCCTCCTGAACTTCGGCGTCGCGAGCACGGTGTACGAGAACCGCGAGGACGCGGGGACGGCCGAACTCCCCGACGGCCGCGGCGGGACGGAAGAGTACGGGACGAAGGCCCAACACGAACTCGTCGTCACCAAGGACAACCTCGAACGCTTCCGCGACGAGATCGGGTTCCTGCTCGACCGCAAGACCGAGGCGCTCGACGAGCGCCTCGACGCGTACGACCGCGGACCGTACGAGGAGCGGTTCGAGGCGACCGTCGAGTCCGTCGAACACGACGGCCACGAGGCGGTGTACGACCTGACCGAACCCGACACGAACTCCTTCGTCGCCGACGGCCTCGTCGTCCACAACTGCGGCGAGCAGCCCCTCGAGGAGTACGAGGCCTGTAACCTGGGTCACATCAACCTCTCGACGCTGGCCGACACGGAGGCGCCGGACTGGCGGGTGTGGTCCGAGCGCCACGCCGGCGACTACGACTCGACGGAGGCGGCCGTCGAGGCGTTCGTCGAGGAGGCCGTCGACCTCGAGGCGCTGGACGACCGGATCGAACTGGGCACCCGGTTCCTGGAGAACGTCGTCACGATGTCGGACTTCCCGGTCGAGGAGATAGAGAAGACGGTCCGCGAGATGCGCAAGATCGGGCTG
>CAZMWG010000159.1:0-7021 GCA_964569925.1 uncultured Halobacteriales archaeon
CGGTGCCGTGGACGTTGTCGAACAGCCGCTTCATCGGCGTGTCGTTGACGGCGAAGATGGGGTACTCCAGGGCGCCGTCGTCGGCCATCGCCCGCAGGCGGTGGACGCCGGTGGTGGTCTCCTCGGCGCCGCCGACGATGCCGTCGATCAGCTCCGGGTGGTCCTCGTGGATCGCCGCCACCAGGTCCATCCCGTCGTCGACGGTGATCGTCGGCTCGTGGTCGACGACGGCCTCGATGGCCGCGTAGTACTCGTCGTCGTCGACGCCGCGCTCGGCGTAGCTGGTGACCCCCTCGACCTCGTCCAGCGCCGCCGAGACGTCGTCGTGGGTGCTCAGCGGGTTACAGCCCGTGATCGCCACCTCGGCGCCGCCGGCCGCCAGCAGCTCCGCCAGCACCGCGGTCTTGGCCTCCACGTGCATCGCCATCCCGATCCGCTGGCCGGCGAAGGGTTCCTCGGTCTCGAACTCCTCGCGCAGCGCGCCCAGGATCGGCATGTGCTGGCGCGCCCAGTCCATCTTCCGACGGCCCTCCTCGGCGGCCGCCGCGGGCTCGGCCAGCCGCTCCGTGATGCGTTCCATACCCGTCACAGGGACGGACGACACAAATACCCCCTGAAGCGAGCGCCGGGGGCGGCGTCGCCGACGGACCGTGTGGACCGCGGTCCCGTCGGCGGTCGCACCCGACCCCGACTCGCTACCCTTCGGCCCGCTCGATCAGCGCCGCGGCCCGCTCGTTCGCCCGGCGGCGGATCGCCGCCACGTCGACGCCCGGCAGTTCCCGGTCCCGAACGAGCACCTCGCCGTCACACACCGTGTGGCGGACGTCGCTCCCGCGGACTGCGTAGGCCAGATGCGAGACGAGGTCGTGGTCGGGCGTGAGGTGGGGTCGCTCCAGGTCGACCACCGCCAGGTCGGCGTTGGCGCCCGCCTCGATCCGCCCGGAGTCGAAACCCAACACGTCGGCCCCGCCGCGCGTCGCCATCTCCACGACCGCGTCGGCGTCGACCGCGCTCGCGTCGTCGGCGGCGAGCTTCCCGACCATGGCGGCGTCGCGCATCTCGTCGAACACGTCGAGGTCGTTGTTCGAGGCCGGCCCGTCGGTGCCCAGTGCCACCGGCACACCGGCGTCGAGCAGGCGCTGGACTGGCGCCATCCCGCTGGCTAACTTCATGTTCGAGGCCGGGCAGTGGACGACGCCGGCGTCCCGCTCGGCCAGCAGGTCGATCTCCGCGTCGTCGAGGTGGACGCCGTGAGCGATGAAGTCGTCCGATCCGAGCAGGCCCAGGCCGACGGCGTACGCGAGCGGCCGCTGGCCGCGCTCCTCGACGATCGGTTCCACCTCCCCCTCGGTCTCGTTGGCGTGGAGGTGGATCGGCACGTCGGCCTCGCGGGCCGCCGGGACGAACTCCCGGTAGTAGCGCTCGTCGACGGTGGTCAGCGAGTGAGGCATGAACGCCGTCCGCACGCGCCCGTCCGCGCGACCGTCGTACTCGCGAGCGAAGGCCAGTCCGGACTCGAAGTCCGCCCGCGCCGCGTCGTCGTCCTTGCCGGCGGAGATACACCCCTGACCCAGCACCGCCCGGGGGCCCAGGTCCGCGACGGCCTCGGCGACCCGGTCCATCTCGAAGTACATGTCCGCGAGCGCCGTCGTCCCCGACAGCAGCATCTCCACCAGCCCCAGTTCCGCGCCGGCGCGGACGTCCTCGGGGGTCAGTTCGGCCTCGACCGGCCAGACGTCCTCGCGGAGCCACCGGTCAAGGGGCTTGTCGTCGGCGTTGCCCCGCAGCAGCGTCATCGAGACGTGGCCGTGGGCGTTCACCAGCCCGGGGATCACCAGCCCGCCGGCGGCGTCCAGGACGTCGTCGCCGTCGAGGGCACCCGGCTCGTCGACGGCGACGATATCGCCGGCGTCCCGGTCGACCAACACGTCCGCGCGCTCGACCTCGTGGTCGGGCCGGAGCACCCGCCCGCCCGCGACCAGCAGTTCGCTCATGGACCCGACTGTGCGCGGGAGGGGAAAGACAGTTCCGGGGCGGCGTCGCAGGAGGGGTATGCGAATCGCCGTGCCCAACAAGGGGCGCCTGCACGAGCCGTCGGTCGACCTGCTGGAGCGGGCGGGGCTCCACGTCGTCGACGGCGCGGACCGCCAGCTGTACGCCGAGACCGTCGATCCCGAGGTGACCGTCCTCTTCGCCCGCGCGGCCGACATCCCGGAGTACGTCGAAACCGGCGCCGCCGACGTGGGCATCACCGGGCTCGACCAGGTCCGCGAGGCCGAGGTCGAGGACCTCCACGAACTGTTGGACCTGGAGTTCGGCCGCTGTCGGCTCGTGCTGGCGGCGCCCGAGGAGGGGGAGGTGGAGACGGCCGCCGACGTGGCCGGGGGGACCGTCGCGACGGAGTTCCCCAACGTCACCCGTCGGTTCTTCGACGAGCGGGGGATCGACGTCGACGTGACCGAGGTGTCGGGGGCGACCGAGCTCACCCCCCACGTCGACATCGCGGACGCCATCGTCGACATCACCTCGACGGGGACCACGCTGCGGATGAACCGGCTGGCCGTGGTCGAGGAGGTACTCGAGTCGTCGGTGCGACTGTTCGCCCGCGGGGACGTCGTCGAGGACGACACCGTGCGGGAGGTGCGGACGGCGCTGGGGTCGGTGCTGGCCGCCGACGGGAAGCGGTACCTGATGATGAACGTCCCCGAGGAGCGGCTGGACGAGGTGCGGGAGACGCTGCCGGGGATGGGCGGGCCGACCGTGATGGACATCGCGGGCCGGGACGCGGTGGCGGTCCACGCGGTGGTCGACGAGCGGTCGGTGTACGAGACGATCAACGCCCTGCGCGAGGTCGGCGCCAGCGACGTGCTGGTGACCGAGATCGAGCGGCTGGTGGAGTAGACTGCCCCGCTCCACTCGCTTCGCTCGCCGAGGACGGGCGTTCCGTGGGTTTCGGCACTTTCGGTTCGTCCCCATGCGTGGGTGTGACGCGGTTCACGACGGCAGGTCGGGCACACAGAGGACGCCTGCGTGGTCTCACTCCCCGAACTGAACAGCCCGCTCGACCACACCGCCGTCTGTCTATATCTCGTTGCACGAGATCGAACGGTGTCCGAAATGGCGAAACGAGATATAGCTGTCTGTATCGAGGCGTACCCCGACTCGAATACCGACGTCTTTCGTATCAGTGCGGCGGACGACGTCCTCAGACCACTCGCCGACGCCCACGACACGGAGTTCACAGTGTACGGTAGCGACCGCCTCGACTCACTCCGAAAGGAGGCCGTCGCCGATGAGTAGCACGCATATCGAGGAACTCATCGACAGCGTGCAAGCCGCGTTCGACCGCCGCCCAGCCGATATCGAACCCGGACTCGCTGTCGAGGACGCCGCCCTGCTTCAGTTGCGGAAGGCGTGTCGTCTGCTCACCGGCGCCGAGGCGCCTCGGGACGCCAGCTACTACACGCTCGTGATCGAAGCGTCGTTCGTCGCCATCGAACGAACCGTGGAGTTCCGGCTGCTCGAACGCGACACGACGCAACCGGACGACCTTCCCGGCACGCATCCCGGTGTCTACCGGGAGGCGGCGGCGGCCGGTGTCTTCGGAGAATCGATAGCGGCCGACCTCGCAGGCCTCTGGCGTGACCATCGGGCGAAAACGTACTATCAGAACGGGCTCGCCTCGGCAACGCGTGCTGAAGCGATGTATGACCTCGCCACCGAGATCCACACAGACGTCACTGGGCGGTCTCGACACGTCCGCGAGGCACTGGCCAACGACGGCGACGAGTACCGAGATCCACGCATACGTCACTGGGCGGTCTCGACAGGGGCATGAGTGTATTTGCGGGGAGACGGCGTAGCGAACGCCCGTCAGGCGGTCCAGAGGAGTCGTCGGTCCACGCGGACCGGCACACGGTCAGAGCGGATCTCCTCTCCGGTGGCTCCGGAGCGGACACCGAAGGTGATCAGACGAAGCCGAACACGTTGTTGAGCGCGAAGCCCAGGACGGCGGCGAACCCGAAGTGCAACAGCGTGAGCGCCGCCGTGGATCGCAGGCCGGTCTCGTAGCTGTAGCTGATGGCGAAGCCGTCGACCAGCAGGAGCGCCACCAGCGACAGCGCCAGGTCGACCCCGGGGTCGATCAGGGTGGCGCCGGTGCGGCCGTACTCGCCCAGCAGGATCGAGACCACCGCGGGCGCCAGCCCGGCGGTCGCGGCCCGCTGGCTGGGCACCTCGCCGACGAAGAAGGTCGCCGCGAGGTGGAGCGTGGCGGCGTAGAACAGCCAGGCCACCAGCGCCGTGACGACGATCGCCAGCACCCCACCGCCGGTCGGGTCCGTCTGCGCGACGACGGCGTCCATACCGGTCCTTCCGTGTCCCGCCGGTTCTACCTTGTCATTCGCGGGGACGGGCTACTCCAGCAGGCCGAGCTCCTCCAGCCGGGAGACGATCTTGTCGACGGCCTCCTCGGCGTCCTCGGGGCGCTTGCCCCCCGTGATGACCAGCTTCCCCGAGCCGAACAGCAGGGCGACGACGTCCGGGTCGTCGAGCCGGTAGACCAGGCCGGGGAACTGCTCGGGCTCGTACTCGATGTTCTCCAAGCCCAGCCCGATCGCGATGGCGTTGAGGTTGAGCGTCCGCCCCAGGTCCGCCGAGGTGACGATGTTCTGGACGACGATCTCGGGGTCCTCGTCGACCTGGATCTTCAGGTCGCGCAGCTTGTCGAAGACGATCCGCAGGCTCTCGTGGACGTCGTCGGTGCTCTTTGCCCCAGTGCAGACGATCTTGCCCGACCGGAAGATCAGGGCCGCCGACTTGGGGTCCTGCGTGCGGTAGACCAGACCGGGGAACTGCTCGGGGTCGTAGTCCGCGCCCTCGAGGTCCATCGCCACGCTCTGGAGGTCCAGCTCCTGCCCGATACCCGTCGACGCGACGACGTTCTCGATGTTGATGGTTTCCTTGGGGTCAACCATGTCTCGACTTAAAACTCGTATTTAAGACTTATAAAGGTTCATGGCACGGACTCGCGAGACACACGGCCGACGTGCCCTCGTCGGGGCGCCGACGTAGCCGTCCCGGGGGTCGTCCGGCCCGCTCCGGCCCGGGAACGGCCGGTCGCGACCGTCGACGGTCGCTCCCGGGGCCGACGCGTCGCGCCGGGCCACCGGCAGGCTGATACCCCGCGCCGGCGTGGGCGGGGGCGTGTACGTCCTCGAGCTGGGCGGGCAGGACGACGCGTTCGCCGCGGCGGAGGCCGCGAGCGCCGCCGACGGGGTCGAGCGCCTCGCGCCCGGGTTGGCGGCGGCCGACGCGGTCACCGACCGCGTCCGGGGGCTTGCGTTCACCCGGCGGGCGAGTTCCCTCGTCGGCACCTGTGATCCCGACGTCGAGCGCGCGACGGCCACGCTCGCGGCGGCGACGGCCGACCTCGACCGGTCGGGGTCGGTCGCGGTCCGCGCGGTGGACGTCCGGGGGTCGACGGGCGTCGACACCCCCCGCGCCGAGCGCGAACTGGGGAGCGTGCTCGTCGACCGGGGACTGACCGTCGACCTCGACGACCCGGACCACGAACTGCGGGCCCTCTTCGCCGACCCCGCGGGCGACGAGGAGCGCGACGCGGGCGACGGCGCGGGGGCGGACGGGGGCGCCGTCTGCGCGCTGGGGTGGCTGGTCGCCGAGAGCGTCAGGGACTACGGGGACCGGCGGCCGACCGACCGCCCCTTCTTCCAGCCCGGGAGCATGGACCCGCTGGAGGCGCGCGCGGTGGCGAACCTGGCCGGCGCCCGTCCGGGACGACGCGTGGTGGACCCGATGTGTGGCACCGGCGGGATGCTCGTCGAGGCGGCGCTTCTGGGCGCCGACGTGCTGGGCGGGGACCGCCAGCCCCGGATGGTCGCGGGGAGCCGGGAGAACCTGCGGGCCGTCCTCGGCGCCGACCGGGACCCGCGGTGCCCCGAGCCCGGCGGCTGGGGCGTCTACCGCGGCGACGCGACCCGACTGCCGGTCGACGACGCCGACGCGGTCGTCTTCGACGCGCCGTACGGCCGTCAGTCGCGCATCGAGGGGGAGTTCGACGGGCTGGTGGCGGGCGCGCTGGCGGCCGCCCGGGCGGTCGCCCCGCGGGCGGTCGTCGTCGCGGACCGATCGCTGTCGGCCCCGGCCCGCGAGGCGGGCTGGACCGTCGAGGCCCGCTTCGAGCGGCGGGTCCACCGGTCGCTCACGAGACACGTCCACGTCCTGCGGTGAGGACGCCGCCGAGGCCGAGAGGATCGAAGCGTGGTCGGGTCGATCAGACGCCCAGCACGGCCAGGGCGTGCTCGGCGTCGCCGTCCATCCGCGAGAGGAGGTCGCGGGCCCGCTCGCGGGCGGGCTCGTCGGCGGTCACGAGCACCATCCCCTCGCCGGGCTGGCCGTAGACGACGGCGGCCCCGAGCGGGACCGCGAGCAGCGCCGGCAGCGCCGCCAGGTCCTCCTCGCCCTCGACCCGCAACAGTGTGGTCCCGTCGGCGGCGGCCGCGGTGCCCAGCGCCGCCAGCAGGGCGTCGGTCAGCGTCCCCGGCGGGTTCTCGACCGACCGCTCCTCGTCGAAGCCGCCGATCCCCTCGCTGATCTCCTCGCCGACGGCCTCCCGCTCCGTGCGGTCGTCGACCAGCGCCACCGCGGGCGTGTGGCCCGCCGCCACCAGGTGGTAGGTGACGACGTCGCCGACGGCGACGACCGGCCGTCCGGCGGCCGCCAGCAGGTCGTCGGCGTCCTCGTACAGCCGGCCCATCGGTTCCTTGAGCTCCGCGCGCATCGCGGCCGGGAGTTCGAGCAGCGTCGTCGCCACGCTACCGGACCTTCAGGGCGTACCTGCCGGGCTCGGTGACCTCCATCTCCCGGGCGATGTCCGACCGCTCGGGGTGAGAGATGATCACGTAGCCCGCCCAGTCCTCGGTGAGCGAGGTGGAGCCACAGGCCTGACACTGGTTCTCCGAGTCGGCGTCCTGGACGCGGTGACACTCCCGACAGACCAAGC
>CAZMWG010000160.1:0-3242 GCA_964569925.1 uncultured Halobacteriales archaeon
CGTCCGTCGCGGGCGTGATCGGATAGCCGGCGTAGAACCGACAACCGGCGGCGATCGCCCCCATGCCGATCGCCTCGTCGCCGTTCAGCAGCACGTAGTCCTCGTCGGTACACTCCAGTTCGTAGTCGAACTCGTGGCCGTACTCCTCGGCGACGTACGCCCGGCCCAGCCGGGCGGCCTCCTTGTTGTTCTCGACGATCGCCCGCCCCTTGTCCGAGAACCGCTTCTCCAGGGACTCGTCCAGGTTCTCGATCGGGAACCCCGCCACCGCACACGCCGCCCCCAGCGCCACCACGTTGCGCATGATCGCGCCGCCGGCGTCCTCGGCCAGCCGCTTCAGGGGGACCTCCAGCCCCACCATCCCCTCTGGGACCTCCACGTCCTGCATCGTGGTGCGCTCGCCGTCGTAGATTATCACCGACCTCTCGTGGAGTTCGTCGAGGTTCTCGTCGATGGTGCGCTCGGTGAGCGCGATGAGCACGTCGAGCCGGTCGACCACGCTCTCGACGCGGTCGACCCCCGTCCGGACCTTGTACGCGGTGTACCCCCCGCGGATCCGCGAGGCGAAGTCCTTGGAGGTGAACACGTGGCGGCCCGCCCGCGACAGCGCCTGGGCGAAGATCTTCCCCGTAGAGTCGATCCCGTCCCCGGCCTCGCCGCCGATGGCCCAGTTGAAGTCCTCGGGCATCCTACGACCCCGTATCCAGGCGGGGTGGAAAAGCCTTCTGGAGCGGCCGCTCGCCCCGCCGAGACCGATCGAAACGGGCTTCCGGGGTCCGCCCGAACCGCCGTCATGGACGAGACGAACACGACCGTCGCGGCCGTCCGCGAGGTCGGCCCGGACGCGGTGGCGATCGACCTCGAGACCCCCGCCGGCTTCGACGCCCGCCCCGGCCAGTTCGTCAAGGTGTCCCTGGACGACGAGGACGCCCGCTTCTACACCATCTCCTCGCCCGACGTCGCCGACACCTTCGAGATCACCGTCGGCATCGATCCCGAGGGGACCCTGGCCCCGAGGCTCGCCGACCTCGCCGCCGGCGACGCCGTCACGGTCGCCGGCCCGTTCGGCCGTGACCACTACGAGGACGAACCCCGCGTGGTCGTGCTCGCCGGCGGCCCGGGCGTCGGTCCCGCGGTCGGTATCGCGGAGCGCACCCTCGACGACGGCGGCACGGCCGCCGTCGTCTACCGGGACGACGAGCCGATCCACCGCGACCGTCTCGACGCCCTCGCCGACCGGGGGGCCACGGTCCGGCTGCTGGCCGGCGACGAGAGCCTGCTCGATGCTGTCGCCGGGGCCCTCGAGACCGCGGACGAGGACGACCCCGACCCGCAGGTGTTCGTCTACGGCTTCGAGGAGTTCGTCGAGGCCGCCATCGACGCCGTCGCGGCCGCCGGCGGCGACCCCGAGGCCGCGAAGGTCGAGAACTTCGGCTGACCGTCGCGCTTCCGCTCGCCGCCCTCGTCGTCGCCGTCGTCCCGCTCGCCGACGACGGCGCGGGGCCACCGTCGAGCGGACGGGATCACTCCCGGTCTGCGATCCGCTCGACCGCCCCGGCGATCCGTTCCACGGCGACCACGAACCGCCAGGACAGGTACAGCACGACCAGGACGAGGCCGAACCACACCACCACCAGCACCTGCTGGACGACGATGACGGCGTACGCGATCAGGAGCGCGTACAGGACCACGGCCCCGACGAGCCACTGCCGGGGAACGGAGGAGGGCCGTTCGGACATCGCCGGACGGTGTGTCCGGGGAGTCTTGAATCGGTCGGCTCGGGCCTCGGACCCGGCCTCCGGTGGCCCGGTCGCACGCGGACGGCCGCGCCCCCGGGTGGGCAAGACCTATGACGGCCAGCCGCCTGGGACCGTCCATGCGAGAGGCGAGCCGGACGACCCGCGAGCGGATCGCAGACCGGCTGCGCGAGGAGCCGATGGACCCCAAGGAGCTGGCGGCGGCCTTCGAGATCCGGGCGGCCGACGCCGTCGACCACGTGGAACACGTCGCCCGGACGCTCGAGGGCACCGACGAGCGGCTGCTGGTCGCGCCCCCGGAGTGTGAGGAGTGTGGCTTCGACGCCTTCGACGACCTCACCAACCGGCCGAGCCGCTGTCCGGACTGCCGGAGCGAGGCCGTCACCGACCCGGTCTTCCGGATCGGCGGCGCGTAGAGACGGTCGGGGGCCGATCCGGTCCCGGATCGCCCCGACCGGCGGCCACAGGCTTTTGTCTGGGCGCGGGGGAGAAGAGACCGAATGGGCCGTCTCCGGACTGTCGGGAGTTACGCCGGGATCGGGCTGGCGGCGGGAACGGGGACGGTCGCGGTGCCGCCGGGCAACTCCACGGGGAGCGTGGCGTCGACGCTGCGGGCCGACCGGCCCCCGGAGTGGTGGCGCTCGCACGTCCGCCGGGGAGAGCGATCGCGGCCCGCGGTGAACCTCCCGGTGACCGTCCCCCTCGGGCCGCCGGGACCGGTCTCCCCGCCCGTGCCGACCGTCCGCCGGAACGTCTCGACGGACGTCGCCGGGGCGGTCGGCGGAGCGCTGGAACGGTACGAGGGACCCCACCCGCGGGAGTCACCCCGGCCCGTGCTCGTCGTCCGGGAGACGGACGTCGAGTGGGGTGCGGTCGCCGACGGGGAGACGCCGCTCCGCCCGAGCTTCGTCGTCGAGAACCCCAACCCGGCGCCGCTACCGGTGCCGGCGCTCGCGGGCCACGTCGACCTCAACGGGATCGAGATGGGCGACTACGACGCGAGCCGCCTCCAGGTCCGTGAGGCCCCCGAGGACGGGACGATCGGGCCGGGCGAGACCGAGCGGATCACGGTGTCGACCCGCCTGCGGACCGAGCGGACCGACGAATGGCTCCGGAGCCACGCCGCCCGCGGCGAGGCCTCGAACGTCACCGTCGTCGGCGCGCTGGCGGTCGAGTTCGACGGCGAGACCTACACGTTCCCCGAACCCGGCGGCGTCCGCTGTGAGGGCTATCCGGACCGCCGTCTTCGTCGACGACGGGTCGACCGGCGCCGGGATCGACGAGTGTCGGCTCGCCCGCGTCGACGCCGGCGCGACGGCCCGCGAGGGCGCGGCCGCCCTGGCCGACGGGCTCGGCCTCCACGGGTCGCTCGGGAACGACTCGACCGGCGAGGAGGGTCTCCCGGGCGACGACTCGGCCGACGAGGACGGTCTCGTCGGGGGCGTGGTCGGCGGCGACGACCCGACGCCGACGCCCACCCCCACG
>CAZMWG010000160.1:3342-6877 GCA_964569925.1 uncultured Halobacteriales archaeon
CCGACGCCCACGCCGACGGACGACGGACTGGGGATCCTCTGAGGGTCGACCGCGGTCAGAACTTCACGTTCGACGAGGAGGTCAGATCGTCGTCTTCGTCGGCGGGTCCCAGCGCGACGAACTCGTAGTCCGGGTCGTCGAGCAGAACCTCGTTGTCCGCGACGACCACGTCGACGGCCTCCAGGACGGCCCCCTCGCAGGGACCGAACGTACACAGCCCGGTGTCGACCTCGAACATGGCGCCGTGGTTGGCACAGACGAACTCGCCGTCCCGGATCGGCGCGCCCGATCCCTTGTCGAGTCCGATGTGGGTGAAGTGCTGACAATAGTTGCGCCAGCAGACGACGCCAGCCTCCGTGCGGTGGAGGATCGCCTCCCCCTGTTCACCGGACTCCCGGTCCCGGACGGTGAACAGCAGCGTCGAGTCCGTCGGCACGTCGGCGACCGGGGCGATGGCACTCATGACACACCGTTACGGGCTCGCCGGCATGAACGTCCCGGACCGATGCTTCATTCGTCGGCCTTCGGCCGACCGCTCATTCGTCGGCCTTCGGCCGACCGCTTATCGGCCGTCGGGGCCAAGCGGGGACGATGGCCGACCTCGTCGTCTACGGCTCCTACGGCTACACCGGCTCGCTGATCGCGGAGGCGGCGGTCGAGCGGGGGCTCGACCCGACGCTCGCCGGCCGGGACCGCGAGTCGCTGCGGGCCCAGGCCGAGCGGCTCTCCGTCGAGTTCGCCACGGCTCCGCTCGACGACCCCGAGGCGCTCGCCGACCTGCTCGGGGACGCCGACGTCCTGCTCAACTGCGCCGGGCCGTTCGCCGCGACGGCCGAGCCCGCCGTCGACGCCTGCCTGCGGGCCGGGACGGACTACCTCGACGTCACCGGCGAGATCGACGTCTTCGAGGACGTGCTCGGGCGCGGACGGGAGGCCCGCGACGCCGGCGTCGTCCTGCTCCCGGGCGTGGGCTGTGACGTCGTCCCGACGGACTGTCTGGCGGCCCACCTGGCCGAGCGGCTCCCGGACGCGACGCGGCTGGACCTGGCGATCCACTCGGACGGCGGGCTCTCGCCGGGCACCGCCCGGACGGTTGTCGACCGGATCGGCGAGGGCGGCGCCGTCCGGCGGTCGGGCCGGATCGCCCCCGTCCCGCTCGCCCACGCCGTCCGCGAGGTGGACTTCGACTGGTCGGCCGGCGAGCGGACCGTCGCCGCCATCCCCTGGGGCGACGTCTCGACGGCCTACCACACCACCGGGATCCCGAACGTGACGACGTACCTGGCGATGCCCGGCGCGGCCGCCCGGGTCGCCCGGCTGGCCGACCGGCTGGCGCCCCGGATCGGCGACGGACGGACCGGGCGGGTCCTCGACGCCGCCGTCGACCGGTTCGTCGAGGGCCCCGACGAGCTCGAGCGCGCCGACACCGCCTTCCACGCCTGGGGGGAGGTCCGCCGGATCGACGGCGGTCGCGCGGTCTCGCGGCTGCGCTGTCCGAACACGTACACCACCACCGTCGACGCCGCGCTGGCGGTCACGGAGCGCGTCCTCGACGGGCGGGTCGACCCGGGCGCGTGGACTCCCGCCGGCGCGTTCGGTCCGGACCTGATCCTCGAGGCGACCGACGCACAGCGCCAGGACGTCGTCTGACCCCGGCGTCGATCAGTAGTGGGCGTCCTCGACGCGCTCGTCGAACAGCCGGCGCAGCAGCCGCGTCATCGGCCCCGAGCCGACGTCGATCCCGTCGACGCTCTCGACGGGCCGTATCTCCCAGGTCGAGTTGGTGAGGAACGCCTCGTCCGCGTCCCGGACGGCGTCGACGGGGTAGCGGCCCGTCTCGACGGGAAAGCCCTCCTCGCGGGCCAGGTCGAGCACCACCGACCGGGTGACGCCGGGGAGGACGTCGAGGTCCTCGGCGGGCGTGCGCAGGCCCTGCTCCGCGACGAAGAAGAGGTTGCTCGTCGCGCCGCTGGCCACGTTCCCGTCGAGGTCACGCATCAGACACTCGTCGGCGCGGTGGTGTTCGGTGGCCGCGCGCCGCAGTTCGAGTCTGGCGAGCACCCCGGCGAGGTAGTTGTGTGTCTTCCCGTCCGCCGGCAGTGCGGCGTCGGGGACCCGCCGCGTGCGGACGGTCTGGACCGTCGCGGGCCCCTCCCAGGGCGGCACCCCCTCGATCCCGCCCCGCGGGAGTTCCTTCACCTCCACCACGACGGTCGGGTCAACTGGCTCGCGCGGCGTGAGCGTCCCCGGCTGGCTCCCGCGGGTCACCGACACCCGCACGTACGCGTCCGCGAGGTCGTTGGCTGCGAGGGTCTCGTCGATCCGCCCACGGAGGTCCTCCGGGAGCGCCGCCCGCAGTCCGAGTCGGTCCGCGGTCCGCTCCAGGCGCTCGCGGTGGGCGGCCCACTCGAAGACGTCGCCGCCGTAGGCCCGCAGCGTCTCGAAGACGCCGTCGCCGTACCGGAAGCCCCGGTCGCGAACGCTGACCGTCGCTTCCTCGGCCGGCACCAGGTCGCCGTTCAGGTGGTACTGCATGGTGTATCAACGGGTGGCACAGATCGTGCAGAAGTTCTCGATCAGGTCGATCCCGGCGTCGGTCAGCACGCTCTCGGGGTGGAACTGGACGCCGAAGTGGGGCCGCTCCCGGTGGCGCACGCCCATCACCACCTCGGGCTCGTCGCCGTCGGCGACCGTGTGGGCGGTCTCGACCAGTCCCTCGGGGAGGTCGTCGCGCTCGACGGCCAGCGAGTGGTAGCGCCCGACCTCGATCGGGTCGGGCAGCCCCTCGAACACCCCCGCCCCGTCGTGGGTGATCGTCGAGGGCTTCCCGTGGACCACGGCGTCGGCGTGGCCGACGGTCGAGCCGTTTGCGGCACACAGCGCCTGGTGGCCCAGACAGACCCCCAGCGTCGGGTACGCCAACTCGGCGAACGTCGGCACCGAGATACCCGCGTCCTCGGGGGTCCCCGGCCCCGGCGAGACGACGATCCCGTCGGGGTCGATCTCCCCGACCGTCGCGACGTCCAGCGCGTCGTTGCGGTACACCGGGACGTGCTCGGGCCCCCCGCCCAACCGCTCGACGGTCTCGCCGACGTACTGGACCAGGTTGTACGCGAAGGAGTCGTAGTTGTCGACGACCAGGATCGTCGGGGCGAGGTCACCCCCGTCCGGGCGCACCTCCGTGGCGTCGTCCGTCGGGGCGCTCCAGTCCGTCCGGGCGTCCGACGACCCGGGGCGGTCGGGGGTCACCGCGACCCCTCAACGGCGAGGTCCGCTCGCTCGCCCAGCGCCTCGTCGATCGCGGTCACCAGCGCCCGGCCCTTCGCGAGGGTTTCGGCGTACTCCCGGTCGGGCTCCGAGTCGTGGACGATCCCGGCGCCCACCCGGAGGTGGTACTCCTCGGCGTACCGCACCAGCGTCCGGATGACGATGTTCAGCGTCGCCCGGCCGTCGAAGCCGAAGATCCCGATCGACCCCGTGTACGGGCCCCGCCGGGTGGCCTCGACCTCGTCGATGATCTCCATCGTCCGTGGCT
>CAZMWG010000161.1:0-6760 GCA_964569925.1 uncultured Halobacteriales archaeon
GCCGACTTGTTCTTCCGAATAACTTGTTGTGCGGTGGCAGAGCCAAGCACATCGATATACTGCTTGCGGTAGTCGGCGGTATCCCACACGCTTTCACCGTCGAAGAATTGCTGGCGGCGCTCGTAGTTTAGCTCGTTCCACAGGCTCGCAGAGGCGTCCAACAGGTCCAGCAGTAGCCGCTCGTCGTCGTCGGATAGCGGGCGTACCGCGAACGCGTTGGTTCGCCTCACGACAACAGACACTAATGCTTCTACGTCTAAATGTCTTTTGGACACAACTTATGCGACCGAACATCGACATTTCGTACACCCTGAACGGGCGCGTGAAAGACTACGCCGAACAGCAGGACGTGAGCCTTGAAGAAGCCTATCGAGAGATTATCGAAGCGGGGTTGGAAGCGGTGGAACATCCAGACAAGTCGTAGCGCGTGGACTGCTGGGCTATGCTGTCGCTTATACCCGCCCGTGAACGGGTGGGCTTCCGCTCGCTACGTATCAGGCCGTGCGAACGATCGTCCCTTTTAACGGCGTGGCGTCGAAAGCCGTCCGACGCACACCGATGAATCCACTGGAGATCGGCTTCCGGCTGATCGCGGGCCTGTTGCTGATCCTGGCCAACGGCTTCTTCGTGGCCATCGAGTTCGCGCTGACCCGAGCCAGACAGTTCACCGAGGAGGAGTTCGTCGACGGCGACGGCCGCCTGGAGCGGGCCTGGGAGATGACCCAGGACCTGGAGCTGTACCTGACGACCTGTCAGGTGGGGATCACGGCGTCCAGCATCGCGGTCGGTATCGTCGCCGAGCCGGCGCTGGCGGCGCTGTTCGAGCCGCTGTTCGGCGGGACGCCGCTGGCGACGATCGGCGCCGGGGCCCTGCTGGCCTACCTGATCATCAACCTGATCCACCTGACCCACGGCGAGCAGACCCCGACCTACCTGGGCGTCGAGCGGTCGCGGTGGGTCTGTCGGTACGGCGCCGCGCCGCTGTACTACTTCTACCGGATCATCTCGCCGCTGATCTCGCTGGGCGACGGGGTCGCAAAGTGGACCCTGTCGCTGTTCGGCGTCGAGATGAGCGGCGCCTGGCTGGAGACCGAGGAGGACGCCATCGAGTCCCGGGCGCAGTTGCGCAACCGGCTGAGTTCGCTGCTCGAACGGGGGGAACTGTCCGGCGAGCGCCACGACGAGGTGCTCAACGCGCTCGCGGCCGGCACCACCGAGGTGCGGTCGGTGATGGTCGACGCCGACGAGATCACCGCCCTCTCGACCGCCGTCCCCGTCGAGGAGAACCTCCGTCGGATCTCCGAGACGCCCCACACGCGGTACCCGCTCCTGACCGACGACGGGGAGTTCGTCGGCGTCGTCTACGTCCCGAGCGTGCTCGACCGGATCGAGGACCTGCGGGCCGGCGACGCGACCTTCGCCGACGTCGTCGCGCCGCCGATGACCGTCTCGGCCGACACCTCCGTCAGCGACGCCTTCGACCGGTTCCAGGCCGAGGGCCAGGAGCTCGCGCTCGTCCTCGCGGACGGCGAGACGGTGGGGCTTCTCACCGCGACCGACGCCCTGGAGACGGTGATGGGCGAACTGGAGGACCCCCTCGACCGCGCCGACCGCACGGACCGACCGAGCCCCGGGGGCGCCACGCCGAACTGACCTCGGCCGCGCGACGTGGGTCCCCGCCGCGCCGACCCGGCCCCGCGTTCCCGGCTCCCGTCTCGATCCGGCCGACCGGAATCCAAACGTTCGTCCCCCGAGATCCGGACTTTGTCGAAGATCCGGGTCAACGCCACCGGTTTCCGTGACGGGTGAGTGGGTTAACCCATCCATGTTCACTGACAGCGACGTCCCGTCTGGACATGGTGGGACACCGTATGACGAACTCGCAACGAGAGCTGACGACCGAGAGTGCGCTTCCCCTTCTGACTGCACCGCGACGACGCCACGTCCTCCGTCGGATGGCGAGGACACCGGGGGACACCGACCTGGACCGGCTCGAACGGGCCCTGGGGGCTGACGGAGAACCGGCCGACGCCGGCGCGACGGGGCCCGACCGACCGATCGAGTGGCGGATCGACCTCCACCACGCACACCTGCCGACGCTCGAGGACGCGGCCGTGATCGTCCACGACGAGGACCGGGGGGTCGTCCGGCGGGGACGGAGCTTCGACGAGCTACACTCCCTGCTGCGCGTCGTCGACGACCACCGCGGGGAGCCGTCGGACGAGACGGACTGACGCTCGACCGGAGCCCGTCCGACGACCGCCCGCGCCGACCGGCGGGCGGCACCCGCGGGCGGAGCCGGGTCGTCGTGGGCCGGCGCCCTCGACTCGCGAACGGAAGCGATATCGGGGCCGAGCCGAACGTCGGGGCCGTGAGACGGACGGCACCCGATCGCTCGTCGCTGGCCCACGGGGCCCGGCCTCGATGACCGACCCCCGGGCGGCGACGGTCGACGACGCGCGGACGGACCAGCCGACCGGGAGCCGGCGGGCGCTGTTCACCGTCCTCGCCATCGTCTTCGTGGACCTGCTGGGCTTCGGCATCGTCATCCCGATCCTGCCGTTCTACGTGCGGAGCTTCGGGGTCAGCGACGTGTTCATCGGCCTGCTGGCGTCGTCGTACTCGCTGGCGCAGTTCGTCTCCGCGCCCGTGCTGGGCCGGCTCTCGGACCGGTACGGCCGACGCCCGGTGTTGATGCTGTCGCTGGCGGGCAGCGTCGTGGCGTGGACGCTGTTCGGCCTGGGCGGCCGGTTCGGCGCCCTGTTCGGCACCGCCGGGGGGCTGTTCGCGCTGTTCGGGGCCCGCACCGTCGCGGGGGCGATGGGCGGCAACATCGCCACCGCACAGGCCTACGTCGCCGACGTGACCCCGCCCGAGCGGCGGGCGGGGGCGCTGGGGCTGATCGGCGCCGCCTTCGGCCTGGGCTTCGTCTTCGGACCCGCGCTGGGGGGACTGTTCGCCAGCGACGCCGCCGTCGCCGTCGCCCGGGACACCCTGCCGGCGTTCGTCCCGGCGACGCCGTACTCGCTGCCCAGCTTCGCGGCCGCCGGGCTCAGCCTGCTCGCCTTCGCCGGCGCCGCGCTCGTGCTCCCCGAACCCGAACGGACGCGGTCGGCGGCCCCCTCGTCGCTGGGCGGGGGGCTGCTCGAGGCCGTCCGGGACGTGAACCTGCGCCCCCTGGTGGCCGCCTTCCTGCTGGTGTCCGTGGCCTTCTCCGGCGTCCAGGTGGTGTTCATCCCCTTCGTCGCCGACGTCTACGGGTTCGGCGAGTCCGGGACCGCACTGTTGCTCACCTACGTCGGCGTCCTCGGCGTCGTCAACCAGGGGGTGCTCGTCGAGCGGCTCTCGCGGCGCTTCCCGGCGGCGCGGATCGCGCTCGCGGGTGCGGTGGTGCTGGCCCTCGCGCTGGCCGCCCTGCCGTTCTCGCGGCTGCTGGGACGGACGGTCCTCCCCGCCGGCCTCGCGCTGGACCCGGCCCTGATCGGCCTGCTCGTCGTCCTGGCGCTGCTCTCGCTCGGTAACGGTCTGCTCAGCGTCGCGCTGACGACGATGGTGTCGGCCGCCGCGCCCGCCGACCGCCAGGGGAGCGCCTTCGGCGTCACCCAGGGGGCCGCCAGCCTCGGCCGCACGGTCGGCCCGCCCGTGATGGCCGCCCTCTACGTTGTCGCGGTCCCGTCGCCGTTCCTGCTGGGCGCGGCGCTGACGGTCGGCGTCGTCGCGGTCATCGTCGCGCTGGGGCGCTCGGCGGGGTGAGAGGCCCGCGCGCCGACGGCGCTCACCCGTCCGGTCGGCCGTCGCTCCCCGGGTCGTCGGCCCCGAGTTCGTCGTCCCCGCTCGCGGACCCCTCGGGAGCCCGGTCCTCGACGGTCGCCGTCTCCGCGTCGCCGTCGTCCGTGGTCCCGGCGGTGTCGGCCTCGTCCACGGACCGGGAGTCGGCACCGTCGGCGGACACCGCCTCGCCGTCCTTCCCCGTCCGGTCGTCGTCTCTCCGCGCCCCGTCACCGTCTCTTCCCCTCCCGCTGCCGTTCTCTCTCGTCCGGTCGTCGTCTTCCCCCCAGTCGCCGTTCTCACGGGTCTCGACGGCCTTCGTATCCGCACCGTCGCCGCCCGCCGTCGCCGGCTCCGACTCCCGGTCCGTCGCGGCCGGCCCGTCCGCCCCCGCGTCTTCGGTCGCGACCGACTCGTCCGCTCCGTCGTCCGCCGTCGCCTCCTCGGGCCCGAG
Organism: uncultured Halobacteriales archaeon; assembly: GCA_964569925.1. Lineage (GTDB taxonomy): Archaea > Halobacteriota > Halobacteria > Halobacteriales > Haloarculaceae > CAZMWG01. The sequence goes on from CAZMWG010000161.1 coordinate 4,223, forward strand.
TTCCGTGCGGACCCGTCGGGCGAACTGGTCGTGGTCGTACACCTCGTCGACGGAGACGGTGAGGCCGCCGCTGGCGCCCGACCGCACGGCGACGTTGCCGAGTCCGAACAGGGCGTCCCAGGCCGACTGGTTCTCCTCGACCCCCCGGACCTTCGCCAGGGGTACCTCGTTGCGCAACAACGAGATGAACCGGTACTCCTCGATCACCCGCCGTGTGGTCAGGAAGTAGGTGGTGAGCGTATTGCGCCAGTACCGGTAGAGTCCGGTCGAGAACAGGTAGAGCCCGACGGCGAGGGCGACCGTCGGCTGGACCAGCGGGCGCGCGGTGAAGTACAGCAGGTAGCCGCCGAGGCCGAGGATCGGGAGCCCGACCAGCGCCTGGCCGAGCGCGTGGCGCAGCGCGGGAGTGCGCTCCTCGGCGAGTTCCTCCCCGCCGCGGGTCTCCGGGGCCTCCGGCGCCGTGACGAAGTGGACGTACACCCCCATCCCGACGACGAACAGTCCGAACGCGGCGACGACCAGCCCGACCCACGGCGGCGTTCCCGACGTGACCGACGGCGGGGCGTACCGGAAGAGGTAGAGCCCGCCGGCGACCGCCGGCGCGCCCAGCAGCGTGCTCCACAGCGCGGGGAGGCCTCGTGCCATCGGTCAGCCCCCCGTCAGCATCTCGTAGAGGATCCCCAGCACGGAGGACACCGTCCCGACGATCGTCAGCGTCGTCTGGTCGAGGTCGGTCCCGCCACAGCGGCTGAAGAACCCGCGCGCACAGGCCCCGACGGCCGCGTCGTCGCCCCCGTTCTCGGTGGCCTCGCCGGACGGATCCTCGAACGCGGGCGTCCCGCGGGGGGTCGGGGTCGGCGTCGCCGTCTCCGGGACCCGGACGGTGACCTCGCCGTCGGCCAGCGACCTGTCGTCTGCGAGCACCGACCCGGTCACCGTGCGAGCGGACAGCGGGGCGGCCGCCCGCTCGACGTCGGCGTAGGCGACGTCGAACTCGACGGTCCGGCGCTCGCCGGCGGGGACCTCGACGATCCGGGTCTCGACGACGCTCCCGTCGACCCGGTAGACGAACTGGCCGGCGAACGGCGTCGTCTCGACGTTCCTGACCGTCACGCCGACCGCGTACGTCCCGCCCTCGCTCAGTCCGTCGGGGAGCCGCGACCCCTCGACCCGGAGCGCGTCCGCGGTCGCCCCGGAACCGGCCCGCAGTCGGACCGCGTCCCCGGCGCCGGCCCCGCTCGCGGTCACGACGGCGTGGTCGTAGGTCCGACCCGGCTCGACGGGGGCTCCCGCCGCACGGATCCGGTCCGTGTCCACCGCGAAGGCGACCTGCTTCTCCGCGCCGCCGCCGACCGTGATCGTCTTCCCGGCGACGGTCGTCCGCCCGAACCGGTAGCTCACCCGGCGGGTGATCGTCGTCTCCACGGGGTTCGTGACGGTCGCCAGCACGACGAACTCGCGGCCCTCGAAGGCCGTCGCGGGCGCCCGGAACTCGTCGACGGTTAGGTCCACGTCCGGACTCACCCGGAGGTACCGCGGGACGCCCTCGCCCGACGCGTTCCGGACGCCGTGGACGTAGGTGCCGGTGTCGAGCGAGCCAGAGTCCGCCAGCGCGCCGTCGGCAGTGGCCTCGAAGCGGATCTCGCGGGACTCCCCGGCCGAGAGCGCCACCGCCCGGGAGGTCACCGTGGCGTCCGCGAAGACGTACTCGATCCGCTCCGCGCGGGTGTCCTCGGCCGGGTTCCGGACCGTCGCCGTCACCGTGTACGTCGCGCCCGCCCGGACCCGCCCGGGCGCGGAGACGTTCGTGACGACGATCCCCGGCGGCGCCCGGACCGCCGTCGGCGTGGGTGTCGCGGTGGGTGAGGGGGTCGGTGAGGGTGTCGCGGCCGGTGAGGGAGTCGACGTGGGCGTCGCGGTCGGTGAGGGAGTCGACGTGGGCGTCGCGGTCGGGGTCGGCGCCTCAGTCGGCGTCGGGGTTGTCGTCGCGGTCCCGTTCGGCGCCGACGTGGCGGTCGGGGTGGACGTCGGCGTCTCGGTAGATGCCGGCGTCTCGGTCGGCGTCGTCCCGTTCGAGGGCGCGACCGTGGGTGTCGAAGTGGACGCCGGCGTGGCGGTCGCCGTCGGCGTGGGTGTCGCCGTCACGGTCGACGCGGCGGTCGGCGTCTCGCTCGGACCCGGCGTCTCGGTCGTCGCCGTCGCGGTCGCCTGTGCCCCCCGCGGCGGTCCCTGTTCGGTGGTCGTGTGGGCCGACCGGTCGCCGTGGTCGCCGGCGACGCCGGCCGCGGCGAGCGGGTTCGTCGCCACCGAGAGACCGACGAACAGGACCAGGGCGACGACCGCGGGAGGGGGCTGCGCTTCCGGGGACATCTACCGCGGCCGTTCCGTATCCTGGATAATAAAACGGGGCCACTCGATCACCGAGCGGTAGCCGATCGACGACCGACCGGATCGTTCGTCCGGCGCTCCGGTCCGGCGGTTCGCCGGGCCCGCCCGTCGTCACCGGTCGATCGCTTCGGGGAGGAAGGCCTCGGGGTC
>CAZMWG010000162.1:0-6740 GCA_964569925.1 uncultured Halobacteriales archaeon
TGTCCTGCCAGCCGATGTTGGTCGACAGCCCCTTGTCGTGCATCATCTTCGTCGTGGGGGCGCCCACGCGGGACTTGCGGTCGCGCTCGCCGGCGTCGAACGCGCGCCACTCCGGCCCGCGGTCGATGCCGTCCTCCTCGACGACGAGCCCACAGTCCTCACAGACCGTCTCGCCGTGTTCCGCGTCGTCGAGGACGCGGCCGCCACACTCGGGACAGCGGTTCGTCCGCTCGTCGGCCGCCGTCTCCTCCTCGGCGGTCTCCTCTTCGGTGCTCGTCTCGGCGCGCTCCGTCGTCCGCACGCTCGTCGGCGCGTCGGCCGCCGTGTCGCCGGTCGGTCGCTCCTCGGTCCGCTCGTCGCCCGCTCGCTCGTCGGTCGGTGCGTCGGTCGTCGTCCGCGTGTGTGTCTCGCTCATGGTGTGTGCCTCCCGAAGGAGTCGTCGGGCCGGGACAGGAGAATACAGAGCCGCTGTGCCCGGAGTCGCTAACTAATAGTTAGTCCGACAAACTTATAAACCTTTCGGCACCCTGGTTACCGAATCGCACGGCAGCGCGGGGGTCCCGGTACCGGGGGCTCGTCGGCTGTCGACCCGCTCAGACGGTGAACAGGTGTCCCTCGGTCGGGACCTCGAGCAGGCCGATCCGGGCGCCGGCGTCGAGCCAGGCGTGGCCGTAGGAGAACGCGGCCAGCGCGTTCACCCGGTCGCCCTCGGCCCGGAAGTGGCGGCCGTCCTCCAGGTAGGAACGGGCCATCTCCACGAGGTCCGTCGCGGCGTCGTGGGCGGGGGTGTCCGGCGGCGCGGCGACGGCGGCGGCGTCCAGCGCGTCGGCGAGCAGTCCCTCGTAGCGGTCGGTCTTCTCGGCGAGGTCGGCCATGCCCGCCCGGTCGCCCCCGAGGCGCTTCGGCCTTCCGCCGGCGCGACGCCCGTCGACGTTCCGTCGGGCACCCTCGACGGGGACACCCGACCGGGGTGTGAGACTCCTGCGCCGGTCGGGGGTCCGTGCCCCCGCGGCGGACGACCCCACAACGTACAAAGCCCGCGAACGGCTACGATGGGACATGACAGAGGCGGACCACCGACGACTTCTCGTCGCGGGATCGGGGATCGCGGGACTCAGCGCGGCCATCTACGCGGCGCGGTCCAACAACGACCCGCTGGTGTTGGAGGGCGACGAGCCCGGGGGCCAACTGACCCTCACGACGGACGTCGCCAACTACCCGGGCTTCCCGGAAGGGATCTCCGGGCCGGACCTGATAAACAACATGAAGGAACAGGCCCGGAAGTTCGGCGCCGAGATCGACCACGGGATCGTCGAGTCCGTCGACGACACCGTCCGGCCGTTCCGGGTCGAACTGAAGAACGGCGACGTCTACACCTGCGACGCCCTGATCGCCGCCTCCGGCGCCAGCGCCCGCACCCTGGGTGTCCCCGGCGAGGACGACCTGATGGGCTACGGCGTCTCGACGTGTGCCACCTGTGACGGCGCCTTCTTCCGCGGCGAGGACATGCTCGTCGTCGGCGGCGGCGACGCGGCGATGGAGGAGGCGAACTTCCTCACCAAGTTCGCCGACACGGTGTACCTGGCCCACCGCCGCGAGGAGTTCCGCGCCGAGGACTACTGGATCGATCGCGTGCGCGAGAAGGAGGAGGGCGGCGCCATCGAGATCATGCGCAACACGGAACTACTCGAGGTCCACGGCAACCCGGAGGACGGCGTGGACCACGTGACGATGGCGCGCAACGAGACCGGCCACCCCAAGGACAACCTCGACGACCCCGGCACCGAGACCTTCGACATGGACGTCGGCGCGGTGTTCCTGGCGATCGGCCACACCCCGAACACGGCGTACCTGGCCGACACCGGCGTCGAACTGGACGACGAGGGGTACGTGGTCACCGCGGGCGGGCGCGGCGGCGGCCAGACCCGCACGGACGTCGAGGGGATCTTCGCGGCCGGCGACGTCGTCGACTACCACTACCAGCAGGCGATCACCGCCGGCGGGATGGGCAGCGAGGCCGCGATCGACGCCGACGACTACCTGGAGTCCGCCCCCGAGGTCGACGCCGGAGCGGCAGAGGCCGCCGAGGCCGACGACTGACGACCGCCGTCGGTCCGGCCGCTCGGAGCGCTCGAACGGATCACCGGCCGGCCCCGTTCTCGACGACGTTCGACCGGACCGGCGAGAGACGGGCGTCGGACCGGGGGACCGTCCGACGACCGCTCCGTCCGCTACGGGGTCAGCAACTCCCGGTCCGCGGGGAGTGGCGCCGACCGCACCCCTCGCAGGTCAGCCAGAACGATCCGGGGTCGCGCTCGATCGCTTCGCCACAGGACTGACAGATCAGCAGTTCGGGCACGTCCCGGCCTTTGTCTCGACCGACATCAGCGTTTCACCCGCCGCCCCGGTCGGCCGACGGAGAGAGGGAACGGACACAAACACGGAGAGAGGGAACGGACACAAACGCCGAGAGAGACGCGAGCGCGGACATGGGGGAAGGCACGAACGCGGACGGAGACGTGAACGCCCGGAGACGCGAACGCGGACGCGGATCAGAAGCGGAACTCGACGACCGTCCCGCCGCAGTCGGGACACTCGCCGTCGCTCGCGTCGAGGTTGGTGCCACACTCGCGACACTCCCGGTGGACGGCCAGGTCCTCGTCGACTTCCTCCTCCGACACCGAACTGAATCCGAAGCGGAACGGCGGCACGAACCGATCCATACCGGTCGTTGATGACCGACTCGACAAATGCGTTACTCTCCCGGCGGTTTCTGCGAGAGACCGCGGAGTCGGGCGCTCCGGCCGCGACGTCGCCGGCTCGGGACCGTCGTCCGGCGGGGCGGGGATCGAACGTGTCAGGCCCCCTCGGAGTGTTGCCGGCGGTACCAACGTTTTATGAGCGCCGGTATGTACCGTCGGGTATGGCTGGACGGGAGTCCGGGATCGCGCGGCTCGCGGCCGTTCGCACGCGGCCCGTACTGGCGGTCTCTCTGTTGTTCGGGACGTTGTTGGTCGCCGACCTGCTGCGGCGGTTGCTGGGGGGTGCCGTCGCGCCGGCCGACCTGGCACGCTACCTGTGGAACGGCACGATCGTGGGCCTGGGGCTGGGACTGGCCGGGATCGGGCTGGCGATGACCTACTCGATCCTCAACTTCGCCAACTTTGCCCACGGCGACCTGATCACCGCCGGGGCCTTCGCCGGCTGGATCACCACCTTCCTGATCGCGGGGCTGGGACAGTTCACGCTGGACGCGCTGGTCTTTCTGGGCGGGCCGGTGCCGGTGAACACGGGCGATCTGGGGATCAGCGTCGCCGCGACGCCGCTGGCGGTCGCCGCCGGACTGCTGGTCTCGGCGCTTCTCACCGCGGGGCTGGCCCTGCTGATCGACCGGGTGGTCTTCCGGTCGATGCGCGAGGAGGACGGCATCTCGCTGCTGATCGCCAGCGTCGGCGTGGCGCTGGCGCTGCGCTACGGCATCCAGTTCGTCTTCCAGGCCGGCACCCGCGGGCTCACCGCCGGCGGGGCCACGCCCTCGTTCGCGGTGCCGGTCGGCGCCGGCTCGATCACCGTCACGGCACACGAACTGACGCTCGTGGTCCTGGCGGCGGCGCTGATGCTCGCGACGCACCTCCTCCTGCGCCGGACGAAACTGGGCACCGCGATGCGGGCGATGGCCGACAACGAGGACCTCGCACGGATCACCGGCATCCCCACCGAGCGGGTGATCCGGGCGACCTGGCTGCTCGGTGGCGGGCTCACCGGCGCCGCCGGGTTCCTGGTCGCGCTGGAACGGACCGCCCTCTCGACGACCATCGGCTGGGACCTGCTCCTGTTGGTGTTCGCCGCGGTGATCCTCGGCGGGATCGGCTCGGTGTACGGCGCGATGGTCGGCGGGCTGGTGATCGGGATCACCAGCCGGCTCTCGACGGTGTGGCTGCCCGGCAGCCTCGTCGTCGCGGCGGCGTTCGCGGTGATGATCCTCATACTGCTGGTGCGGCCCAAGGGCCTGCTCGGGGGGGTGACCACGGTTTGAGCGACGTCGACGTCCCCGCGACCGGCCGACCGAGCCTGCGGGAGTGGTTCGCCGGCAACGACGCCGTCATGCTACTGGCGGTCGCCGCGGGGCTCTACCTCCTGTTCACGATCGTCTCGGTGTTCCTGGGGCTGGGACTGAACGGCACCGTCAACACCCTCCGCCGGATCACCTTCCTCTCGGCGGTGTACGCGATGCTCGTGCTCGCGCTCAACCTCCAGTGGGGGTACGCCGGCATGTTCAACCTCGGCGTGGCCGGCTTCATGGCCATCGGCGTCTACACGATGGGGATGCTTTCCACCGCCCCCTCGGCCACCCCGCCCGGTCTGGGGCTGCCGCTGCCGATCGGGATCCTCGGGGGGGTCCTGCTTGCCGCGATCGCTGGCGTCGTCGTCTCCCTGCCCGCGCTTCGTCTGCGCGGGGACTACCTGGCGATCGTGACGCTGGGCTTCTCCGAGATCGTCCGTCTCACCTACCGGTCGCGGGTGTTCCAGGAGTTCAGCGTCGGCGGGATCGCGCTGGGCACCGGCGGCCCCCAGGGGATGGTGCTCCCGTCGAACCCGATCCGGGTGTTGCTCTACCGCAACCCGACACGGATCGCGTCGGAACCGAACGGGCTGGGGGCGGCGCTGTTCGGGGTCGCCGAGGGGCTGGGCGTCCAGCGGACCGTCGTCGAGGGGTGGCTGTACGCCGTCGCGCTGCTGGTCGTGGTGGCGCTGTTCTACGTCCTGCTGGTCCGGATCGGCAACTCCCCGTTCGGTCGGGTGCTGAAGGCGATCCGCGAGGACGAGGTGGTCGCCCAGTCGCTGGGCAAGGACACGCGACGGTTCAAGATCAAGGTGTTCGCGCTGGGCTGTGGGCTGATGGGCGCGGCCGCGATCTGCTGGCGGCTGGGTGGGGTGGCCTCCACGGCCGACTACCAGCCCATCCGCACGTTCTACGTGTTCGTCGCGCTGATCGTCGGCGGCGCCGGCTCCAACACCGGCAGCGTCCTCGGCGGGGCGGTGTTCGCCAGCCTGCTGTTCGAGGGGCCGACGTTCGTCAAGCGGGTCGTGACCAACGTGATCCAGGTCGGCAACTCCCCCCGGACGTTCGCCGACGCCCTGGGCGCGCTCGCCTCGCTCGACCCCGGGCCGTTCGTGGCCTACACCCTCTCGGACGTCAACGTCGCGGCGCTCCGGCTGGTGCTTCTCGGCGTCGTGTTGATCTACCTCGTCAAGAACCGTCCGGAGGGACTCCTGGGCCACCGCAAGGAGGTGGCCGCGACCGTGGACCTCGCCGAGCGGGGCGAGTGCGGGGGTGACCGGTCGTGACCGCCGCGACCGACGGCGAGACGGCCGACGAGCGGACGACCGGGTCCGCCGCGACCGACGCGGACGGGAGCGACGGCCCGGCGGCCGACGAGGGGGCCGCCGCCGGTGAGGAGCGGACGACCGCCGGGAACGAGGCCGGAGACGGGGCGCCACTCCTGCGGGTCGACGGCCTGCGCAAGGAGTTCGGCGGGATCACGGCCGTCGACGGCGTCTCCTTCGAGGTGGCGCCCGGCACGATGACGGGGCTGATCGGCCCCAACGGCGCCGGCAAGTCGACGACGTTCGACCTGATCACCGGGGTGCAGTCGCCCGACGCCGGCCGGATCGTCTTCGACGGCGCCGAGATAACCGGCGACCGGCCCAACGAGGTCGCCGACCGGGGGCTCGTGCGGACCTTCCAGATCGCCCGCGAGCTCTCCGAGATGACCGTCCTGGAGAACGCCATGCTCGCCCCGCGGGACCAACTCGGCGAGACCCTCTGGCGGTCGGTGCTGCCGGGCGCCCGCGGCCGGGTGAGCGACCAGGAGCGGGAACTGCGCGAGCGGGCCTGGGAGACCCTGGAGTTCCTGGAGATCGACCACCTCGCCCGGGAGTACGCCGGGACGCTCTCGGGGGGCCAGCGGAAGCTGCTGGAGTTGGCTCGCGTGCTGATGACCGACCCGGAGATGATCCTGCTGGACGAGCCCCTCGCGGGGGTCAACCCCACCCTGGAGGAGAAGCTGCTGGACCGGCTGGCCGAACTGCGCGCAGAGGGCTACACGTTCCTGCTCGTCGAGCACGACATGGACGTGATCATGGAGAACTGCGACCCGCTGATCGTGATGCACCAGGGGTCGGTGTTGCGCGAGGGCTCCCCCGAGGCCGTCCGCAACGACGAGCGGGTGCTGGAGGCCTACCTCGGCGGGGAGGTGGACGCCTGATGCTCTCCGTCGAGGACCTCGACGCGGGCTACGGCGACCTGCAGATCCTGGACGGCGTGGACATGGCCGTCGACGAGGGCGAGTACGTGGCGATCGTCGGCCCGAACGGCGCGGGCAAGTCGACGGTGATGAAGTCGATCTTCGGGCTGACAACCCACATGGGCGGCCGGATCGGCTTCGAGGGCGAGGACGTCGCCGGCCTCCCGCCCGAGCGGATCATCACCCGCGGGCTGGGCTACGTCCCCCAGAGCGACAACGTGTTCGCGGGGCTCTCCGTCCGGGAGAACCTGGAGATGGGCGCGTACGTCCTCGACGAGGTGCCCGAGGAACGGATCGAGCGGGTGTACGACCGGTTCCCGATCCTGCGCGAGCGCAGCGACCAGTCCGGTGGGTCGCTGTCCGGGGGCCAACAGCAGATGCTCGCGATGGGACGGGCGCTGATGCTCGACCCGGACCTGCTCCTGCTGGACG
>CAZMWG010000163.1:0-6703 GCA_964569925.1 uncultured Halobacteriales archaeon
CGGCGAAACACGTGGACGGCCTGTAGCACCGTCCGGAACCTACGACGTCTCGTCGGTCTCGGCGTCCCCGTCGGCGTCCGCGACGGCGCTCGCGGACGGTCCGTCGTCGTCCCCGTCTTCCTCGTCCGCGGCGTCGGCGGCCGGTTCTCCCTCCGTCCCGTCCGTCCGGCCGTCGGTGGCGTCGCCGTCCTCGCGCTCGCCGTCCGGTCGTTCGTCCGCTCCGCCGGCGTCTTCCTCGTCGTCTCCCCGGTCCGGGTCCGCGTCGGCGGACTCCCGGCCGTCGACCGGCTCCCCGTCGTCGGCGTCGTCCCCGGCGTCCTCGTCGTCGGCGACACCCGTCTCGACCGGCTCGTCGTCCGGGAGCGCCTCGACGGCGGCGTCGACCGGCACCCGCCCCTCCAGGTTGTCCATGTCGATCGTGGTGCGCTCCTCGTCCGGGATCGTCGGGACTCGAACGTCCTCCCCGCGGTGGACGTCGAGCGAGGGAGCTCCGTCCTCGCCGGCCGCCCGCTCGAACCGGACCAGTGCGGCGTCCCAGGACTCGGAGGACGGCACCTCCCCGTGGTGGTCGGCCGGCACGCCGACGAAGCCACAGGACTCACAGACGACGGCGACCCCCTCCCCACCGCCCAAGCGGTAGCTGACGAGCTCCGACCGGCAGCGTGGGCACTCCGTCCCGCTCACCTCCTCCATGTGCCACCGTTCGGACGGGCGCGTCTTAACGTGGGGTGGAGACTCTCGGCGCGCGGGACCGGCCGGAGGCCGACGGCCCCACGAGGGGAGTTATGCCGTCGGAGGGTGTAGACCGCCCCGATGCCGGAGCTCACAGTCACCGAGGAGCAGGAGCGGGAACTGGAGTCGATCCGCGAGGACCTCGCCGACGCCTACGTCGACGGGTACGCACACGTCCGCACCGAGGACGTCGTGGCCTACCTGCTCGACACCTACACCCCGCCCGGCGAGGAGGGCGGCGCCGGCGGGACCGACTACGAGCGGATCGCGTCGGCCGACTACACGGCCCTCCAGCGGGTCGCCGCGGACGTGGACGAGGTGCCCGGCAGCGGCCTGGGCGCCGACGAGATGCGCGGAACCCTGCTGGCCGAACTGGGCGCCGAGGAGTTCGCCGCTCGGCTGGCGGAGGCGACCGACGACGCCGGCGAGGAGAACGAGGCGACGGCCGAGGACGGAGCCGACGGACCGTCCGCGGGCGAGGACGCCGACGGGACCGACACCGACGAGAGCGTCGTCGGCGGGGCCGACGCGGGGAGCGCGAGCGCGGTCGCGAACGGGCCGACCGGCGACGACGCCGGCGGGGGCGACGCCGACGACGGCTCGACGGACGTCGCGACGGCGAGTCCGGGTCCGGACCTCTCGATGGCCAACCGGCTGCTGCGCGAACACGACGACAAGTGGCGCGAGAGCGGGGGCGACGAGCCCTACGAGGTCGACATGCCCGACGGATCCACCGAGGGCGCCCGGACGAAGGACGACGTCAGGAGCCTGCTCTTCCGGAACTACTGATCCTCGGCCTCGACCGTGATCTCCACCGACCGGCGCAGCGGCGCGAGGTGTTCGCCGGCCGCCTCGTCGAGGGGCTCGCTGCCGTGGCGGTCCGGCGGGACCTCCCCGTGGACGAGCCGGCCCACCGGCGCCGCCGTGGCGGGGTAGACCTCGCCGAACAGCTCCGCCACGGGGCCGGCGACCCCGCGGCGCTCCAGCACCCGGCGGACGGTCTCGGCGCCGACGTGGACCGTGTCGTCCTCGACCAGCAGGAAGACGAACGGCCGGTCGCCGAACTGTGCCTCCAGGAACCGCTGGACCGGTTCGGCGTCCCACCGGACCGCCCGCAACCCCTCGATCGGTTCGACGAACGACTCGACGGCCGTCCGGAACAGCCGGTTGCTGCCGTCGTAGACCAGAAGCGACTCCGTCATGTCCCCGCCGACGGGACGGCCGTGCTTGAACGTTTCCGACCGCGGCGACCCCACGTCGGGCCCGGTGCCGGGAGCGGCGAGTCCCGACCGCCCGCAACGGTTTCCGGCCACGACCCGAACGCCGGGTATGCCCGACGACCCGACGGTCGAGACCTACGAGACACTCGAAGGCCAGACGGCGCTGGTGACCGGCGCGACCCGCGGGATCGGCGCCGCGACGGCCGACGCGCTCGTCGACCTGGACACGACCGTCTACGCCGGCGCTCGCGACACCGACGACGTCGACGCCGACGACAGGCGCGCGGTGGAACTCGACGTCACCGAGGAGGCGGAGATCGCTGCCGCCGTCGACCGGATCGCCGACGAGACCGGCCGGCTGGACGTCCTCGTCAACAACGCCGGCGTCTTCCCCGAGGCCGGCCCGCTGCACGGGATGGACACCGCCGACTTCGACCGGACGATGGCGGTCAACCTCCGCGGGCCGACGCTCGTCACCAAACACGCTCTGGGGCTCCTGCGCGAGCGGGAGGGGGCGCGCGTCGTGACGCTGTCCTCCGGGCTGGGCCGGTTCACCGGCGGCGAGATGGGCGGGAACTACCCGCCCTACCGGCTCTCGAAGGTCGGCGTCGCCGGCCTGACCGCCTACCTCCACGCCGAGTACGGGTCGGAGGGGCTGATCGCCAACGCCGTCGACCCGGGGTGGGTGCGGACGGACATGGGCGGGCCGAACGCGAACCGCTCGCCCGCCGAGGGCGCCGACACGCCCGTCTGGCTGTCGCGATTCCGCCCCGGCTCGACCGGCGGCCGCCTCTGGCGCGACCGCGAGGTCGTCGGCTGGTAGCTCTCTCGGGACGGGGGGCGACCCCGGCCCCCGCCAGGGCTTTGTCGGCCTGGGCCTCAGGTGCGTCCGTGACGAAGCCACACCCGGGCTTTCGCTCGCTGGACCGGGAACTGACCGACCGGCGGCTCCCGGTCGAGGGGACGATCCCGTCGTGGCTGTCGGGCCGGCTGGTCCGCAACGGGCCGGGCCGGTTCGAGGTCGGCGACGACGTCGTCGACCACTGGTTCGACGGGCTGGCGATGCTCCGGCGCTACGAGTTCGCGGACGGCGAGGTCCGGTACACGAACCGGTTCCCCCGCACCGGGGCCTACGCCGGCGCGGCGGCCGGCGAGGCGACCGGCGGGTTCTCCACGGGCGAGCGCGGGCTGGCGAAGGTGGCGGGGTGGCTGCGCCGGCTGGGCCCTCCCGAGCCCACCGACAACGCCAACGTCCACGTCGCGCGGATCGACGGCGACCTCGCGGCGCTGACCGAGGTCCCCCGCTGGATCGGCCTCGACGACTCGCTGGGGAGCCGCGGCGAGATCCGCTTCCGGGACGACCTCGAGTTGGACACCACGACCGCCCACCTCTGTCGGGACTCGCGTCGGGGGGAGCTGGTGGGCTTCGGGCTCTCCTTCGGCCGCACCCACGAGTACGTCGTCTACCGGATCGCCGACGGCGGCCGCCGTCGGGAGGTGATCGCCCGCGTGCCGACCGACGCGCCCGCCTACATCCACGACTGCGCGATCACCGAGGAACACGTCGTGCTGGTCGAGAGCCCGCTCCGGATCGCCGTCCTCCGGGCGCTGTCGCCCCTGACCGGGAGCTTCCTCGACATGCTCGACTGGCGACCGGAGTCCGGGGCCCGCTTTCTCCTGGTCGACCGGGCGACCGGCGACGTCGAGACCGCCCCGGCGCCGCCCCGGTTCACCTTCCACACGGTCAACGCCTTCCGGGAGGACGGCGAGACCGTCGTCGACCTGGTGGACTTCCCGGACGACGGCATCGTCGACGGACTGGGCCTGGACCGTCTGCGCCGGGGGGCCTTCGACGGCGCGCCGGCCGGCCGACTGGTGCGCCACCGGATCGACGTCGGCGACGGGGGCACGGACGGCGGGGCCCGGGTCGAGAGCGAGCGCCTGTTCGACGGCGGCGTCGAACTGCCGTCGGTCCCGCCGGTCGCGCGGGCCCGCCCCTACCGGTACGCCTACGCCCAGTCCACCGACCGCCCGGGGGCCAACGGGCTCGTCAAGCTCGACGTCCGCTCCGGGACCGCCCGCGAGTGGTGGGAGCGGGGCGTCTACGTCGAGGAGCCACGCGTCGTCCGCCGGCCGGGCGCCGACGCCGAGGACGACGGCGTCGTGCTGGCGCCGGCGCTGGACGTCGAGGCCGAGCGGACGTCGCTTTTGATGTTCGACGCGGCGACCCTGGAGGTGCTGGCGCGGGCACGGGTCCCCCACGCCGAGCCGCTGGGCTTCCACGGACGGTTCTTCCCCGGCTGAGCGGCGGTCACACCCGCCGGAGGGCCGCCCAGACGAGCGCGCCGAACAGCGGCAGCAGGAAGGGCGTGCCCACCACCGCGACCGCGACCAGTTCCTCGGCCCCGGTCGACGGACTCAGCGCGATCCCGACCGGCAGGACCAGGAAGACCGCGGCCAGCAGGCCGCCGGCCGCGATCACCGTGAGGTCACGCTCGGGCCGTTCGGTGTCGGTGACCGGGAGCCCGAGCGTCTCGACCGCGGCGTCCAGGTCGGCGACGGGGCCGAACTGGACGGTCCGGTCGTCGGGCCCGGCGCCCGCTATCTCGAGGGTGCCGGTGCCCAGCAGCCGGTCCGGGACGGCGTTGCGCACCGAGAAGGTCGCCCCGCCGATGGGCGCCGTCCACTGGGGAGCCCCGAGCAGCGTGTCGTGGGCCACGATCCGGTCCCCGTGGCGGCGGTACTCGACGGTGCCGTACCGCAGGTAGTAGCTCCCCACCCGCGCGGCGACGACGGCGGCGGCGAACGCGGCGGCGAGCAACAGTCCGATCGGGCCGGCGACCAGGGTGACGAAGCCGAAGAGGGCGAGCACGGTCAAGACGCCCCGGTGGAGGAAGCCGAAGGCGACGGTCGGCAGGCTCCCCAGCAGGACCGGCAGCGGTTCGACGGCGACGCGGGCGTCGGGTTCGCCCGCCGGCGGCTCGATCTCCGGGGGCTCCTCGGCGAGGTCGTCCTCCCCGAACCGCTCGACGACCCCCTCCAGACGGTCCGCGACCGGCCCCAGGAGCGGGTCGTCGCGGTCGGCGAACTCCCGCCGGGCGGCGGCACCGGTCTTCGCCAGCACGAGCGCGGCGAGGACCACGACGCCGCCGGCCCGGCCCCCGCCGGCGGTCAGCATCGCCAGCAGGCCCAACAGGAGCACCAGCCCGGCCGGGCCGGCGAGGATCTCGCGGGCCGAACTCGTCTCGTACTCCCGGTCGCGGACGTACCGGCGGAACTCGGCCGTCCCCACGACCGGCAGGGCGAGCACCCCCAGGGCGAGGCCGACGGAGGGTTCGACCGGCGGCGCCACCGAGAGCCAGAAGAAGACGCTGGTCGGCACCACGAGCGCGACCCAGGTGCCCAGGATCGAGAGCGCGAACGGGACGTTGCGGGGGTAGACCGGCGGCCAGCCGGGCCGGGGGGAGACCCCGCCGCGCTTCTCGCGCAGCTCGTGGAGCGGTTCGACCCGCCCGCTCACGGACGGCGAGGGCGAGCCCCGCTCGGCGAACAGCGCCTTCGCGGCGGCCAGCAGGACCGTCCACAGCCCCTCGACCCAGTAGACGACCAGCAGCGAGCCGATCTCCCAGCCGGCGAACAGGACGCCCGCCAGCGGCAACAGGTTCGCCCCGACGACGGCCAGCGCCGCCGGGAGCGAACCCCCGGCCCGCGACGGTCCGCGCACGGTCACGGCCCACCGTCGGGCTCTCGCTCACCTATACCTTCGTGTCGTGTCTCGCCCGGCGAGACGGGCGTCCGGCAAGGCCCGGAGGAACCACCGGACCGGCGGCCGAACGGGCTCGCGGCGGGTCAGCCCAGTTCCATCGCCAGGTCCGACGAGGAGACCATCCCGACGTAGTCCCGGGCGTCGTCGATCACGGGGAGGTGGCGGATGCCGTAGGTCGCCATCATCGCGGCGGCCTCGCCGAGTTCGACGGCGGTCGCGACCCGTTCGACGGGCGCGGTCATCACCGCCTCGACGGGGACCGACGAGGGGTCGCGGCCCTCCGCGACGACGGCGGTGACGTCGGTGGTGGTGACGATGCCGGCCGGGTGGCCCGGGACGAACAGCGCGCTGATCTCGCCGTCGTCCATCCGCTCGGCGGCCGTCCGGAGGCTCTCGTCGCCCGAGACGGTCTCTAACGGCGTCGACATGACGTCCTCGACGAGGACGGTCGCCTGTGACATACTGGTACACCGTACCGACCCCGTTTCGTTCTTTCCGTCGTCCGCGCCTCCGGGCGGTGACTGCGGCCGGCGAACCCGGCCGTCCCACGGTGTAGCGGCCCGCCGGACGGCCGCCGTGGACCGTCGCGGACTCGACCCGAAACCGGGGCGCGTGCGCCGACGGCACCGCTCGCGCCGCTCGCCGGCGCGGGCGTGTGTCGCCCGATACCGCGCGCGAGGGACCGAGCGGCGACCGCGTCGCCGCCCGGGAGGCTGGGGAGGCGTGAGGCGGACTCCCGAGGCGGTGCGGGGCGGTCGCGGCGGGCGGGACTGAAAGGGGCGCGCCGCGTGGCGGGCGCTCCTGGAGCGCCCGCCACGGTATAAGTGGCCGGCGGACCGTGTCCGCCGGCCACTCGCTCGGCGACGGCGGCCGACGCAAGCCGCGAGGCGGCCTCGGGGAGGCCGCCTCGGCCCGTACGAACGGGCGCCGCAGGCGTCCGTGAGCGAGGCCCCCGAGTCGAGCGGGGCGGGGCTTTCTGGCTGTT
>CAZMWG010000164.1:0-6699 GCA_964569925.1 uncultured Halobacteriales archaeon
TCCGCGAGGACCACCGCGTCGGCGGCATCGTGATGAACTGGACGCCGGTCCACGCCCTGCCCCGGGAGATCACCTGCGTCGACCCCATCGCCGTCGAGGCCGACCTGGTGATCGACGCCACCGGTCACGACGCGATGGCGGTGAAGAAACTCGACGAGCGGGGCGTCCTCGACGCGCCCGGCATCGAGGAGGGGTCGACGGGGATGGACGAGACCGACGACGACAGCTACGGCGCCCCCGGTCACGACTCGCCGGGCCACGACTCGATGTGGGTCGGCCGCTCCGAGGACGCCGTCGTCGAACACACCGGTCTCGCCCACGACGGTCTCGTCGTGACCGGGATGGCCACCGCGACGACCTACGGGCTCCCGCGGATGGGGCCGACCTTCGGCGCCATGCTGCTGTCGGGCAAGCGCGCCGCCCAGGTCGCGCTGGACGAACTCGGCGTCGACGCCGCCCCGGTCGACATGACCGACCGGGCGACCCCCGCCGACGACTGAGCGTCGCCCTCCGGGCCGGGTGTGCCCGGGACCGACCTCAGCGGGCCGACTCCTCCCAGTCGCTCCGGTCGGGGTGGAACAGCGACTCCACCGGCCGGTCGAAGAAGGCCGCGAGACACATCGCCAGTTCCAGCGACGGGTCGTAGCGGTCCCGCTCGATGGCGTTGATCGTCTGTCTCGTCACGTCGACGGCGTCGGCCAGGTCCCCCTGGCTCAGCCCGCGCTCCTCCCGGCACGTCCGCACGTCGTTGTCCATTCACGCGTACCGCTCGTACACCCGGGCGAGGCCGTACACCGGGAGGAGGCCGGCGACGGCGTAGCCGGCGGTCGACGTCCAGGCCGGCGCGGCGACGACGTCGAACGCGTCCAGCGCCAGCGCGCCGGCGACCGCCAGTCCGCCGACGACGCCGACGATCTCCAGGGTCCGGGCGCTGGCCGCCCGGTGGACGTGGACGTCCCGTTCGTCGACGGTCCCCGGGTCGTACCGCCCGACGGCGAGTTTCCCGAGGGCGAACAGGCCGACCAGAGCGAGGAGCCCCGCCCGCTCGCCCGCGACGACGGACACGCCCCAGACCGTCAGTCCCAGCGCGGTCAGGACACCAAAGCGCAGCAGTCGAACCGTCCGTTCCGAGTACCGATCGAGGTCGAGGGTTCCGCTCATCTGTAAAGCCTCTTTTACAGTAAAGCGTACTTTACACCGACACTTGAAACTGACGGCCACGCCGGATCGTCCGGCGAGTCGCTCAGGTCTCGGTCACCAGCGCCTCGGTGGCTCCCGGTTGGAACTCGTAGGGGACCGAGCGCAGGGCGACGTCGTGGCCCGCGTCCCGGAGGTGGTCGAGCGCCGGACCGAGCAGCACCGAGCGGTCGCGGTCCAGCGAGTGCAGCGGGAAGACCCGCACCTCCCCGGCCACGCGGGTCAGTTCGTCCAGCGCGGCCCGGTGGAACGCCTCGTCCAGGCGGTCGTCGTACAGGAACAGCAGGTTCGCCGACAGCGCCAGGTCGACGGCGTCGTCGGCCGGCGGCAGGTCCGGCAGCGCGGCCGCGACGTACCGGTCCGGGTGACGTGCCCTGTCGGCGAGGAAGCGCTCGCGGGCGGCCCGGAGGTATCGCTCGCGGGTCGCCACGTCGCCGTAGAACTCCCGGACGAACAGGTCGCGCTTCTCGCGCAACTGGGCGACGTTCTCCGCGACGGCGTCGGCCGACTCGGTCGCCAGCGCGTCGAGCGACCGGCCGTACTCCGGGTCGACCGCCGTCACCTCGGTCCCCAGCGCCGACGCGACCGCCGCGAACGAGGAGGGGCCGCCCGGACAGTCCAGCACCCGGCCGTCCAGGTCCGCCCGCGAGAGGTCGAACATATGACGGTACTCCTCGAAGGTCCGGCCGACGAACAGGAACTCGTCGGTCACCTCGAACGCGCCGTCGTCCATCGTCGTCCATTTCCGTACATCAGTGTATAAATCTGTCCACCGGATCGCGGACGGCTCCGGCGGCCGGGGCCGCTCGGGGACGTCCCGTCGCCGGGGACCGCAAGCGGCTTCACCGCGTGGTACCACCGACCGGTACGATGGACCGGGTGACGATCTACCGCGCGCCGACGACGGCCGCCGACGCCGAGGCGCTGGCCGGGTGGCTCGACGGGCGGGTGGCGGCCGACGTCGGGGTCCGGGAGCGCCTTCTCTCGACGCGCGACGACGACCTGCCGGAGGCACTGGCGTCGACGCGGGTGCTCTCGCCGTACGAACGCGAGACGGGCAACACGATGCTGGGGATCGTCCGCTACGAGGAGCGGGCCCTGGAGTCGCCCGAGCGGGCCGGCGGCGTGCCGTACGACGGGCTGGCGGTCCAGTCGATCCTCGGCGAGCGTCTGCCCGCGGACGAACGGGGGCTGGACCACCTCCACGTCCCGCTGCTGGATCGCGCGCTGGGCACCTGGGGCGAGCACGACGGCCGCTGGCACAAGCGGGTCGCCGTGCTGGGACAGCCGGCCCTGGTCTCCGTGCCGGGGCTGTACGAGGCGCCCGCCAAGCCCGAGAGGTACTACCGGGCGAAGCAGGGAACGGCGTTGCTGTCGGGGAGCACGCCACCGCGGGAGGTGCTGGAGGAGGAGGTGGAGGGCAAGTTCCTCGTCGCGGACGACCCCCGGACGACGGCGTGTCTGCGGGGCTACGTCCTGGCGGCGTACCACTACCTGGCGACCGGGGAGGCGTTCTGCGGGGACGAGCGCTGCCGGCTGGCGAACCCCCACCGCCAGCCGGGGGTCCTGCGGGCACAGCTCCGCGAGCCGGAGTTCTGTCCCGAGCACGCCGACCTGTACGGCTGACCGGGTCCTGCGAGGGACCGGTCCGTCGGTCCGTCACACCGCTCGGGGCAGACCCCACGGTCCGTCGCCGCCGCTCGGAGTCCGCCCGTCCGGCGATCCGGCGCCCCGTTCAGACCACCCGTCCGCTGACCAGCCGCACGTAGCCGCCGGCCAGCCGCTCCTCGCGGCGGTCGACGGTCCGCTCGCGCAACGCGGCGTGGGCGCGGTCGACGGCGTCGTCGTGGGTTCGGGCCAGCGACCGGGTCGTCAGACGGCCGCCGGGGGCCGAAAGTCGCACGAACGCCTCGTAGAGGAGGTTCGGCACCGACGCGAGCGCCCCCTCCACCCGCCGGAAGTGCAACAGCGCGACGCGGCCGCCGGGATCGCTCCCGTCGGCGTCTCCGGCGACCGCGTCACACCACCGGCGGACCGACGCGGCGGGGTCCCCGAGGATGGCGGCGACGAAGGCCACGAGCACCCCGTCGACGCCGTCGACCGGGGGCCTGGCGGCGTCGCCGCGGACCAGCGAGATCCCGGACCGGCCGGCCCGTCGGGCCCGGTCGCGCGCCCGCCGGAGCGTCCCCGCCGCGAGGTCGATCCCGAGCACGCGGCCGCCGGGGCCGACCGCCTCGCGGAGGTAGGGGAGGTTCGCACCGGTGCCACACCCCATCTCGACGGCCGTGGCGCCGGGCTCCAGGTCGAGCGCCGCGACCGCCCGGCGGCGCCAGCCCGCGACGACCGGCGCGCGGGCCAGCCCGTCGTACACCCGGGCCCACCGGTCGTAGAACGAGCGGGTGTCGCTCACACCGCGGCCCGGACCCGCTCGGCGACGGCGGCGGCGTCCGCCCCGAGCACGTAGACGATCGGCTCGACCCCGTAGGCCCCGTCGTGATAGAGGACGTCGGCCCCGGGCGTCCGTGACAGCGCCGCGTCGATCGCCGCATCGAGGTCGTCCTCGGGGTCGAACGCGACCGGCGTGGCGCCGACCGACTCGAGCGCCGCCAGCACGTCCTCGCCGTAGCGGACGTTCAGCGCCGCGCGGGCGTCGCTGCCGGCCGCGCGGGCGGCCAGCAACACCGAGGCGACGTGCCCGCTGACGCCGAACTCCGGCTCGGCCGGGATCGTCGCCCGGCCCTTGACGTCGATGATCCGGCCGGGGACGGCGGCGACGTCGTCGATCCCGTCGGCGTCGGGCAGCGCCTGGACGAGGTTCGAGCCCACCGCCGGGACGAGAGTGGTGAAGCCGCCCGTGTTCTCCAGGGTGCGCAGTCCGCGCCGGACGGCCGCGAGGGTGCGCTCGGACTCGCGCAGTCGGCTGTCCGGGTCGTGGACGGCGAAGGCGTCGTGCTCCGCGAGCTCCGGCACCGCGTCGGCGTGCAGCGTCGCCAGCGGTCCGCCCCGCTCGAACTCCCGGATCAACACCTCCGTCTCGACCAGCGCCCCCGTGGGCGAGAGGTCGCCCGACGCCAGCCCGTCGGCCAGGTGTTCGACGTGCTCCCGGAGCCGCGCCTCCTCCAGCAGCCGGTCGTTCCGGTCGACCTCGCCGTGGGCGTACTTCGAGACGGCGCTCTGGCTGATCCCCAGAAGCCCCGCCACCTCCGACTGGGTGAGCCCACGGTCGCGCAGCGCCTCGGCCAGCAGCGACCGGAACGTCGGGAGGAACTCCTCGACGACGATCTCCTCGACGAACCTCACCGGCGCTCACCACCGAACTCGTCGTCGCTCTGGATCTTCGAGGCCTGTGGCCCCCGCTGGCCCTGGTACTTGGAGTCCCGTCCCTCGCCGTAGGGGCGCTCGGCCGGCGAGGAGAGCTTCGTCAGGATGAGCTGTGAGATGCGCATCCCCGGGGTGAGCGCCACCGGCGCGGTGCCGAGGTTCGAGAGTTCCAGCGTGATCTGACCCTCGTACCCGGGGTCGACGATGCCCGCCGTCGCGTGGATCACGATCGCCAGCCGGCCCAGCGACGACCGCCCCTGGACGTGGGCGATCAGGTCCGGCGGCACCGCGACCCGCTCGCGGGTCGTCCCCAGGACGAAGTCCCCCGGGTGGAGGATGAACTCCGCGCCCTCGTCGACGACGGTCTCCTCGACGTACTCGTCGACCTCCTGTTCGCTGTCCGGGTGGATACAGGAGATGTTGGTCCGCTGGAACTCCAGGAAGGTCCGGCCCAGGCGGAGGTCGACGCTCGCCGGCTGGACCTGGAGGTCCGGGTCCGACAGCGGCTCGACGACCAGGTCGCCAGCCTCCAGCCGCGCCAGGATGTCCGTGTCCGAGAGGATCATACTCCACCCCGGACCCGAGAGACCCTAAAGACCCCCGTTCCGCCGGCCCGTCGCCGCGCCTCGCTCTCGGCGTCCCGTCGTCGGTGTCGTGGGACGTCTCGGCGTCACCGGTCGCGTGGCGGTCGTCCCGCGGGACTTTTGTCCGGCGGCGGTCACCTCCGGCCGTGCGCGTCGTCCACGAGCCCGACGGTGCCGCGCGGACGCTGGCGAGCGACGCCGAACTCGCCGAGAGCTTCCTCCGGAAGACCCGGGGGCTGATGTTCCGCGAGGAGCCTCCGGCGGGGTACGCACTGGTCTTCCGGTTCGAGCCGTCGACGGCCGAGCGGCTGCTCTCCCGGGTCCCGCTCCTCTCCCCGTCGCGGCGGTCGATCCACATGCTGTTCGTCCGGTTCCCGCTCGACGTGCTGTGGATCGAGGACGACCGGGTCACCCGCGCCGAGCGGCTGGCGCCCTGGCGCGGGCTCGGCGCGGCGCCGGCGGACACCGTGATCGAACTGCCGGCGGGCGCGGCCGAGGGCGTCTCGACCGGCGATACGGTGGTTCTCGCCGACGACCCGACAGGTTGATGTGGGCGGATCGCTTCGGGCCGACTACCCATGTCGGAACACGACACGGAGGATAGAGGAAGTCGCCACACGGCGGCTGGCCGCGAAATTCTCCCGCGAGCGTAACACGCCCGTGACCTCGTTCTTCGGGGGCCACCCGGAACTCCGGAGCCTCGACGACGCCGACGACGTACAGCTGCTGGACACGACGTTGCGCGACGGCGAGCAGGCGCCCGGGGTGTCGCTGACCCCCGACGAGAAGGCCCGGATCGCCCGGAAGCTCGACGCCGCCGAGATCGACGTCGTCGAGGCCGGCAGCGCCTGCACCGGCCCTGGCGAGCGCGAGACCATCTCCCGGGTCGCCGGGCTGGACCTCGACGCGACGGTCACCAGCTTCTGTCGGGGGATCCGCCGGGACGTCGACCTGGCGCTGGACTGTGGCGTCGACGGGATCGACCTGGTGGTGCCCGCGAGCGACCGCCACGTCGAGCAGAAGGTCGACACCACCCGCGAGGACAACGTCGCGCGGACGGTCGAACTCGTCGAGTACGCCACCGACCACGGCCTGTGGGTGGAGGTGATCGGCGAGGACGGCTCCCGGGCGGACGTGGACTACCTGGTCGAGTTGCTGGGCGCCGCGGCCGAGGCGGGCGCCGACCGGATCTGTTTCGCCGACACGGTCGGCCACGCCACGCCCGAGGAGGCCGTCGAACGCGTGCTCCCCCTGACCGACCTGGGGCCGACCAGCACCCACACCCACGACGACCTCGGGCTGGCCGTGACCAACGCCCTGGCGTCGGTCGCCGCCGGCGCGGACATGGTCCACGGAACGATCGCCGGGATCGGCGAGCGGGCCGGCAACGTCGCGCTGGAGGAGGTGGCGATCGCGCTGGACCACGGCTACGGCGTCGAGACGATGGACCTGACCGAGGTCTACGACCTCGCGGAGGTCGTCTCGAGCGCGATGGGGGTCCCGCTACCCCCGAACAAGGCGGTCGTCGGCCAGAACGCCTTCACCCACGAGTCGGGCATCCACACCGACGGCACCCTCAAAGACGACGCGATGTACG
>CAZMWG010000165.1:0-6695 GCA_964569925.1 uncultured Halobacteriales archaeon
ATCCCGATCGACCTGGTGTTGCACGACACCTACTACGTCGTCGGTCACTTCCACTACATCGTGATGGGGGCGATCGGCTTCGCCGCCTTCGCCGGCATCTACTACTGGTTCCCCATCTACACCGGGAAGATGTACCAGAAGACGCTGGGGAAGGCCCACTTCTGGCTCTCGATGGTCGGCACCAACATCACGTTCTTCGCGATGCTGGGGCTGGGCTACCTCGGGATGCCCCGCCGGTACGCCACCTACCAGTTCGACGGGCTGATCGCCCCGCTGGCGCAGGTCCAGACGTTCCACCAGATCGCCACCGTCGGCGCGGTGATCCTGCTGATCGGCCAGCTGATCTTCGTGTGGAACCTCGTCCAGTCCTGGCTCGAGGCCCCCGAGGTCGACTCCGGCGACCCCTGGAACCTCGACCGCGACGACATGATGGGTCGCGAGTTCGCGTGGTTCGACCGCAAGCGCGCCACCGCCATCACGGACGGCGGCGAGGAGGCCGAGGAGGTCGCGACCGACGGCGGCGAACCCGCCGCGGACGCGGAGACGGCGTCGGACGACCGAGCCGAGGACTGACGGCGCCCGAGCGGACGAGAGGAGGGACGACCCTTTTGACGCCGCGTCGCGACTACAGCCCGGTGGCGACGAGCACGATCCCGGTGACGAACATCAGCCCGGCCAGCCCCGCGAGGACGACGAAGAGGAGATCCTTCTCCTGCATACCCGCGGTTCGCGGCCGGGAAGGAAAACGCTAATCGTTCGGACCGGCTAGAGCGGACGTGAGCGAACGCGCCGCCGGCAACCGGGTGGTCGTCAGGATCTACCTGATCATCGTCGCCCTCGCGGGCGTGATGGGCTACGTGCTGGGTGTGATCAGGCCAGCGAACTTGGAGCCCCGGCTGTTCGGGGTGCTCGTCCTGCCGCCGACGCCGTTCGGCGTCGCCGTCTACGGCGCCGTGACGGTCGCCGTCGGCCTCGGCGTCATGCTGTTGCTGGTGGTGTACGTCTCGGACCGCTACGTCGGCGACCCGGCCGAGTAGTCCGTCGGCCGTGGTTCGGGACGCGCCGACGGGCCACGGCGACCGCACGCGCACCGAGACCGGCGAGAGAGCCGAACAGGGGTGGAACGCGACGGAGCGGAACGGGACGGGAGGCGGTCGGTCGTCAGTCGCCCCGGACCTGTTCGCGGATGTTCTCGGGGACGGAGGGGTCCCGGAGCGTGGTCGTGTCGCCCAGGTCCTCGTCGTTGGAGATGTCCTCGAGCAGGCGGCGCATGATCTTGCCGGATCGGGTCTTTGGCAGGTCGTCGACGACGATCACGTGGGCCGGGCGGGCGAACTTGCCGATCTCGTCCTCGACGGCGCCGACGATCCGCTCGCGGACGCTCTCGTCGGCCGCGACCCCGTCCCGGAGGACGACGTAGACGTCGGGCACCTCGCCCTTCTGGGCGTCCTCGCGGGCGGCGACGGCCGCCTCGGCGACGTCCTCGACCTCGGCGACCGCGGACTCCAGTTCCATCGTCCCCAGCCGGTGACCGGCGACGTTCATCACGTCGTCGAGTCGGCCCAGGATCCGGTAGTAGTCGTCCTCGGCGTGGACGGCGCCGTCGCCGGCCTTGTACACCCAGTCGTCGGGGTCGTCGCTGTCCGTGTCCGAGAAGTCACGCCAGTACTCCTCGACGAACCGCTCGTCGTCGCCGTACACCGTCTGGAGCATCCCCGGCCAGGGCCTCTCGATCACCAGGTTGCCCGCGCGGCCGCTCGCCGACTCGATCGGGTGGCCGTTGTCGTCGTAGATCGCCGGGGCGATCCCGGGACAGGGCTTGCCGGCGCTGCCGGGCTTCATGTCGTCCAGCGCCGGCAGGTTGGTGATCAGGTGGCCGCCGGTCTCTGTCTGCCACCAGGTGTCGACGATGACGGCGTCCTCGTCGCCGACGTGCTGGTAGTACCACAGCCAGGCCTCGGGCTGGATCGGCTCGCCGACCGTCGTCATGTGCCGGAAGTCGAAGTCGTACCCCTCCAGGTGCTCCGATCCCCACTTCATGAACATCCGGACGGCGGTCGGGGACGTGTGGAAGATGTCGACATCGTAGCGCTCGGCGATCTCCCAGATCCGGCTCCGGTGGGGGTGGTCCGGCGTGTCCTCGTACATCACGCTGGTGGTGCCCAGAGACAGCGGCCCGTAGACGATGTAGGAGTGACCCGTGATCCAGCCGATGTCGGCCGCACACCAGTAGGTGTCCTCGGGCTCGATGTCGAGCACGTACTTCGAGGTGGCGGTGACGTAGGAGAGGTAGCCGCCGGTGCGGTGTTGACACCCCTTGGGCTCGCCCGTGGTGCCGGAGGTGTACATCAGGAAGAGGGGGTCCTCAGCGTCACGGGAGACCGGGTCGACGCGTGCGCGCTCGTTCTCGGCCAGCAGGTCGTCGACCAGGACGTAGGGGTCGTCCTCGCCGATCTCGACGTCCTCGTGGAGTTCGTCGCCCCGGGTCCACAGCAGGACGGTGTCGACGTCGGTGTCGGCCAGTTCGAGCGCCTCGTCGCACTTGGCCTTGTGGTCGAGGAACTCCCCGCGGCGGTAGTAGCCGTCGCAGGTGACGACGACGTCGGAGCCGGCGTCGTCGATCCGGTCGGCGAGCGCCTGCGCGGAGAAGCCGGCGAACACCTCCGAGTGGGGGGCGCCGATCCGTGCACAGGCGAGCATCGTCACCGGCAGGGCCGGCAGCATCGGCAGGTGACAGGTGACGACGTCGTCCTCGCGGACGTCGACGTCCCGGAGGGCGGCGGCGGTCTCGTTGACGCGGTTGTACAGCTCCCGGTAGGTGACGACGTCGCGCTCGTCGGCGTCGCTGCCCTCCCAGATCAGGGCGGCCTGGTTGCCCCGCTCGTCGAGGTGGCGGTCGACACAGTTGTACGAGGCGTTGAGCTCCCCGCCGACGAACCACTCGTAGAACGGCGGGTTCGAGTCGTCGAGCACCTCGTCCCACCGCTCCTCCCAGTCCAGTAGCTCCGCGTACTCGGCGAAGGCGTCGGGGTAGTGCTCGTCGAACCGCTCGTGGATCCCGGAGTCGGTGACGTTGGCCTGACCGACGAACTCCGTCGGCGGTCTGAAGTACTCCTGCTCGGTGAGCCGGGCCTCTAGCTCGGTGTCCTCCGGCGGCATGTGTACGGCATCACGGTGGGAGGGAGGACCTATTAATTTAATCCTGTTATACCGGGGGTTCGGGCGGTATAGAGCGTATAGCGAGGGAAAACCGTCGTCTCGCGGCCGTCGTCACTCCTCGTCCTGGAGCCGCTGGGTGCGCTCGACCAGCGGGTGGCGGGCGTAGTCGACGACTTCGATGTCGTCGATCGAGGAGAGCCCGCCGTTGTCGGCCAGCCCCAACTCCACCGGCTCGTCGATCACGATCACGTAGGCGTCCATCCGGTCGATGTCCAGCCGGCTCGCGGCGGTGGCGCGGTGGTGGCCGTCGGCCAGCAGCAGGTTCGGCTCGGCGGCGGCGTCGATCACGACCAGGGGCTCGGCCAACCCCCGCTCCAGTTCGTAGGTCCGTCCCTCCAGTTCGTCGGCGTAGACGGTGTCCTGGGTGGGGACCAGCGTCGCGAGCGGCACCTCCCGGCGCTCCTCGCGGGCGACGACGTCGTGGATCTCCTCGACGGTGCGGGTGAGCTTCTCCACCTTGGCGGGCGTAGCCCGCTCGATCTGTGACCTGATCACGTCCGCGTTCGAGATGATCCCCACGAGCCGGTCGTCGTCGTCGACGACCGGGAGCCGTTGGATGCCGGTCCGCAGCATCACCCGGCCGGCGTCCTGGACGTCCATCTCGGGGTGTGCCACGAGCGTGTCCTCGCTCATCACGGTCGCGATGGGCGCGTCGTCGTCGGCCAGCAACATGTCCCGCGCGCTGACGAAGCCCTCGACGCGGCCGCCCTCGACGACGGGGAAGCCGCTGTGGGCCTCGCTCTCCGCCATGCGGCGCGCGACGGTGGCCACGCCGTCTTCGGGCGCGACGGTCGCGACCTCGTCGGTCATGTACTCGCGGACCCGGGGGGAGCCGTCGCCGGTCATCGCCGGACCGACGCGCCCGTCGGACAAAAAGGTCGGCCGGTCGGTCATTCGGCGGGGTCGGTCGGCGGGAACTCGTCCAGGGCGAACTCGTCGTCGTAGAGCCCGCCCAGCAGCCGCGTCGACCGGGACTCCAGCGCGTCGAGGAACTGGTCGGTCAGCACGGCGTCGAGCACCTCCAACAGCGAGGGTTCGTCCTCCTCGACGGCCTCCAGCACGCCCAGTTCGATCTGGGCGCCGGCCATGTCGGCGTGACCGCCGGCGCTGCCGATCCGCCCGAAGGCGTCCCGCAGGGTCTCCCCGAGGTCGATCTCGGCGCCCCTCGCCCGGCCGGAGACGTAGACGGTCCCGTCCATGATCCCGTAGACGAGCACGGCGTTGACCCCCTCAAGGTCGAGCAGCCGGTCGGCGGCCTGGGCCAGCGCGTCGCGCTCGCGGAGCCGACCGACGCCGCTCAACAGCACGGAGCCGTGGCGCCGGCGGTTGTCGATGGCCCGACCCAGCGTCGAGAGGGTCTCCGGGCTCACGCTCGGGTCCTCGATCCGGGCCAGCGTGTCCAGGTCCGCGTACGGGAGCACGTGGGCGGCGGCCTCGAAGTCCCCGACGGAGACCTCCCGGCGGAACTCCTGGGTGTCGACCCGGATGCCGAAGAGGAGTCCGGTCGCGACGTCGGGGTCGATCCGGTCCTCGAACCGCCGGAGGTAGTCGACGAGCATCGTGCTGGTGGCGCCGACCTCGCTGCGGAGGTCCACGAACCGTGCCTCCACCGGGCTCCGGGGCGGGTGGTGGTCGATCACCACGTCCACCGCGAGGTCGGGCGGGAGCTGGTCGTTGACGCCGGGCCGGGAGTGATCGACGAGCGCGAAGCCGTCGAACCGGTCGAGGTCGTCCCCGGGGTCGAGGTTGGTCAGCTCGTACTCCAGCAGGTTCACCAGCGCCCGGTTCTCCTGGTGGGTGATCTCGCCGTAGTAACACACCTCCGGCTCACAGCCCGCCGCCCGGGCGATGGTCGACAGCGCCACCGCGCTGGCGAGCGCGTCCGGGTCCGGGTTGTCGTGGGTGACGACCGCCAGCCGTCCGCCGACCTCGCGGAGGACCCGGCGGAGCTGGCGCGAACGCACGCCCGCGTCGCCGACCCGCTCCAGCAGGTGATCCACGACGGCCCGCTCGGGATCGACGACCCGGTCCGCGACCGCCTCGAACGCCGCGGGGACGCTCTCGTCGGCCTCCCGACCGGTGAACGCGACCAGCGCAGCGTCCGGGTACGTCTCCCTCGCGACACGGGCCGCCGCGAGGTTCGTCGTCGGGTCCGCGCCGCCCACGAGCACGACGTCGGGCGAGAAGTCGAGCTCCCGGACCGTCGCCGCGTCCGTCGGGTCTCCCCTCACCACCTGGACGCCGTCGTCCCGGAGCGTCCCCGCCCGACCCTCGTCGTCGGTCACGACCAGCAACTCGCCCCGGCGGCCGGCGAGTTCCGCGACCGGCGCGTGGCCGAGTCCGTCACACCCCAACACCAGTCGGGAGAGCATGTCCGGTCCTGTGCGCTCCGCGTGCTAAAACCCGTTCACTTCAGTCGCTCCTGGAGGAAGGAGGGGTGTGCCGCCGTCACCCCCTCGATGGCGAGGATCTCCGTCTCGATGACGTCCCCGACCCCGTCGCCGTCGGCCGCGCGGACCTCGGCCATCAGGGTGTGGTCGCCGCTCGAGGTGTAAAGCGCCTCGATGGCCTCGACGGCCTTCAGTTCGCGTGTCGCCTCGACGTACCGGTCGCTCTCGACCTCGATGCCCACCAGCGCGATCGACCGGCCCGACAGCTTCTTCGGGTCGACGTCGGCCGAGTAGCCGACGATCACGCCCTCCTCCTCGAGGCGCTTGATGTACTTGCGTACCGTGGGTTTGGACACCTCCGCACGGTCGGCGATCTCCGCGTAGGAGGCCTGGGCGTCCTCTTCGAGGACGTCGAGGATGCGGCGCTCCGTGGATTCGACGCTCATGGAGGAACTTTTCGGCGGGCGAAAAAATACCTTCCGAATCCACAAACGAGGGCCGTCGGCCGCGATCGAGGGGGAGAGACCGTCTACCGGTGGCGGTCGAGCAGGGTGTCGGCGGTCCGCTCCCACTCGGTGTCGTCGTCGTAGTACATCCCCGCCAGCGGGTCGTCGGGCATCTCGCCGGTGGCCCGCTTCTCCTCGCCGTAGGAGGGGCGCTCGTCGACGTAGTAGCGCCCGGTGAGCACCTCGCCCTCGTGGAGTTTGGTCTCGGTCTCGTACATCATCTCCGCGGCCTCCTGGCGACTCGAGGTGTCGAACGCGTAGTCGTCGGACTGCTGGACGTCCGTGTAGGGGACGTACTGCTTCGCGTCCTTGTTCCAGGTCGGACACTGGGTGAGAAAGTCGATGTGGGCGAACCCGTCGTGTTCGATGGCCTCGGCGATGATCTCCTTGGCCTGGTTGGGGTTGACCGCGGCCGTCCGGGCGATGTAGGAGGCGCCGGAGGCCAGCGACAGCGAGAGGGGCCTGACGGGGTCCTTGGCCGAGCCGTGGGGCTGGGTCTTCGACTTGTGGCCCTTCGGGCTGGTGGGGGAGGTCTGGCCCTTCGTCAGCCCGAAGATCTCGTTGTTGAACACGATGTAGG
>CAZMWG010000166.1:0-6673 GCA_964569925.1 uncultured Halobacteriales archaeon
AGTCGCCGGTGTACAGCAGCCGCGTCTCGCCGTCGTCGACCAGCACGTGCGCGCTGCCGGGGATGTGGCCGGCGTCGAACAGCGTCACCTCGTAGCCGGCGGCCTCGAACGGCTCCCGGTAGCCGTGGGTCTCGCTGACCTCGCCCAGCCGGCGGACGTTCGCCCCGGTGAACGGACAGCGGGTGGTGCCGCCGTGGAGCTTCAGCGTGTCCCGTGCGAGCGTCCGGCACAGCTCCCGGGTGGGGGGCGTCCAGTGGATCGGCGGGCGACTGTCGCCCGACAGCAATGCCGGCACCGCGCCCACGTGGTCGAGGTGACCGTGGCTCACGACGACTGCGTCGGGGTCGACGTCGCCCACGGGGTACTGGGGCGGGGACTCGCTGGCCATCCCGTAGTCCAGCAGCAGCGAGCCGTCGATCAGCACCGCGCTGCGCCCGATCTCCCGGGCGCCGCCCAGGAACTCGACCTCCATGGAAATCGTATACACCGCCGACGCGTATGGGTTCGTCGCTACGTGCTCGTCCGGTCGCCGCGGGACGGTCGCCGCCGAGCCCCGTGGACGACGACAACGCTTACCGCCGGGGGCGGCGTCTCGCAGACGATGACCGACGACGGGGAGGCCGGGCCCGAGACCGCCCGGCACCGCGACCCGGAGGCCGCCGGACCGGTCGGGACGGACTCCGAGCCGACGCCGCTCGACCACCGGACGGCCCACCGACGGCTCGTGGTCGGTGCGGCGCTGGTGGCGGCCGTGATCGCGGGGGTGGTCCTGGCCCGGACGGACCTCCTCACGCTGTTCGACGGCCGGGCGCTGCGGGAGTTCGTGGCCGGCTTCGGCCCGCTGGCGCCGGTGGTGTTCGTCCTGCTGGTCGCCGCCCAGGTCGTGCTGGCGCCGATCCCGGGGCAGGCGGTGGGCTTCGTCGGCGGCTACCTGTTCGGCCCGGTCGCGGGCTCGGTGTACGCGGTCCTCGGGCTGGGGATCGGCAGCACCGTCGTCTTCTGGCTGGCGAAACGCTACGGCCGGCCGTTCGTGGAGCGGGCCCTGCCCCCCGAGACGGTCGACCGGTTCGACGCCTTCGTCGAGCGGGCCGGCACGCCCGCGCTCTTCCTGGTCTTCCTCATCCCCGGACCCCCCGACGACGCGGTCTGTTTCGCCGCCGGCCTCACCGACCTCCGGATCTCCCGGCTCGTCGCCATCGCCGTCCTCGGTCGGGCGCCCTCGATCGTGGTGACCACGGTGTCCGGCGCCAGCCTGGCCGACGGCGACGCCGGCCTCGCGATCGGCCTGCTGGTCGCGCTGGCCGCGCTGGCGGCCGTCGGCTACCGCTACCGCCGCCGGCTGTTCGGCTGAGTCGTCCCGATCCCGATGCGTCGCTCCGGGACCGCGGGCGGGCGCGACCCGACGGCCGGGTCCGGGGTCACGGTCGGGGGAGACCCGACGACGTAGCGCTTAACCACGTCGGCCGCGAAATCGTACCCATGACCGAAGAGCCGGACGATCACAGCTTCTCCGAGGGGCAGGGCTTCTCGGAGCCGTACGATCCGTTCGATCTGGACCCGCCGGAGCTGTCGGTGGACACCGACAAGGTCGATCCCGTCGACTCGCGGGTGCTGGGCGACCTCCTCGACCGGGAGAGCGTCCCCGCCGACGAGGTCGACGCCGAGCAACTGCTCGACGTGGGACTGTCCTACGTCGGGATCAACCGCCACGAGCAGGCCGCCGAGACGTTCGAGCGGGTGGTCCGCTTCGCCGACGAGGAGGAGGACCAGCGGCTGATCCAGGAGGCCCGCGTCAACCAGGGGGCGGCCCACGCCGAACTCGAGGAGTGGGACGCCGCCATCGGCGCCTACCGCGACGCGCTGAACATGGGCGAGGACTCGGGGCACGCCGCGACGGCCGAGACAAACCTGGCGTACGCGCTCTGGGAGTCCGGCCGGACGGAACAGGCCCTGGAACACGCCGAGCGGGCCGTCGAGATCGACCCCCGGTTCGCCGAGGGGTGGTACAACCGGGGCTTCTTCCTGCTGGAGCGGGGGCTCTCGGAGGACGCGCTCAACGCCTTCGACAACGCGATCCGGCTGGGCTTTCGCAACGCGGACATCTTGGAGGAGAAGGCCCGGGCGCTGGAGGAGGTCGGCCGCCACGAGCGCGCCGAGGAGATCGCGGAGGAGGCCGAAGAGTTACGCGAGGAGGCCGAGCAGGAACTCGTGGAGTGAATGCTGCTCAACGAACGCGAGACCGACGAGGGGACGCTGGTGTCGGTCTGTGACCCGGAGGTCCTGGGCGAGACCTTCGAGAACGGCGCGGTCTCGCTGACCGTCGACGAGTCGTTCTACGACGGCGACCCCGCCGACGAGGAGGCCGTCGTCGAGAGCCTCGCCAAGTGTTCGGTCGCCAACCTCGTGGGTGACGACGTCGTCGCCCTGGCCGTCGAACACGGCTTCGTCGACGAGGAGAACGTGCTCGAACTCGACGGCACCCGTCACGCCCAACTGCTCTGGATGTAGCCGGCGGTCCGCCATCCCGCTTCTCGACGGCCACGGACCGGTCGCCCGCGACCCCCCTCAGCCGTCTGCGACCTCGACGGCCACCTCGTTGCGCCGGAGGAAGGGCAGCGTCCAGGGGGCGTCGTAGCCCATGAAGAAGGGGTCGCCCTCGACGGCCACCTCGGCGGCCTCCAGGCGCGCGAGCAGTTCCTCGGCCCGCTCGGCGACCCGCTCCCCGGTCGGCCGCCAGGAGAACCGCTTCACGGCGAGGGTCCGCTCGGGGGCCGCCACCAGATCCACGGCGTCGTCGGTCGGCCGTGGCGCCGACGCGAGGTCGTACCGCGCCGGCAGGTAGAACGCCATCCGGACGGCCTCGTCCTCCTCCCCGGCTTCCCGGTCCGTCCCGGCGTCGGTCCGGCCGCCGACGACCTCGCCGGTCCCGCCCACGGCCCCCGCGGCCGGCACGGGCGTCGGGAACTCGCGGACCGCGCTCACCGTGACGGGCGCGGTCATCTCGATCCCCGTCCCCTCGCCGGTCACCTCGACCGGCGTCGTCATGGCGATCTCGGCGTCGCCCTCGTTGGCGCCGCGGATGTACGCGAACAGACGCCGGAACGCAGCCTCGCCGGTCGGCGCGGTCGTCTCGACCAGCACCGCCGGCGGGTACCGCCGCAGTTCCACGTCGCCCAGCGTCGCGACGACGGTGTAGGGGACCTCCTCGGTCGTGTAACGCTGGTAGAGGTTCAGGGCGCCGACGGCGGCGACCAGCCCGGCCGCCGCCGCGACCGCTCGGATCGATCTTCGGGCCATAACTCAGGTTGGATCGCTGACGTGATAACCTGTCGGGTGGTAACGTGTTCCTACCGCGGCGAGCCCCGCCGGACCCGCGCCGGCGGGTTTATCTACGGAAGCGATGAAATCGCTGCTCGACCTCGCCGAGACCGCACAGGAGCGCGGGACGATCCGGGGGATCCTCTTCCACCAGGGCGAGACCAACACCGCCCAGGACGACTGGAAGTACGCCGTCGAGGGGATCGTCGCCGACCTCCGCTCGGACCTGGGGATCGGCGAGGTCCCGTTCCTGGCCGGCGAGATGCTCCACGAGGAGCGGGGTGGCTGCTGTGGGAGCCACAACGCCGAGGTGGCGAAGCTACCGGACCTGATCCCCGACGCCCACGTCGTCTCGGCCGAGGGGCTCGAAGGCCAGGACTACGCGCACTTCACCGCCGAGGCCTACCGGGAACTGGGCCGGCGCTACGCCGAGGAGACCCTCGAACACGTCGAGTTCGACGACGGGACGTCCACGCCCACACCCACGCCGG
Source organism: uncultured Halobacteriales archaeon (assembly GCA_964569925.1). Classification (GTDB taxonomy): domain Archaea; phylum Halobacteriota; class Halobacteria; order Halobacteriales; family Haloarculaceae; genus CAZMWG01. The sequence goes on from CAZMWG010000166.1 coordinate 3,810, forward strand.
AACCCGGGACCGGGTCCGACGACGGCCCGTCGTTCCCGCAGGGCGCGACCGACCCGGACGGCGACGGCGACTACGAGGACCTCAACGGCAACGGCCGGGTCGACTACCAGGACGTGGTGACGTACTTCGAGGAGATGGACGACGAGCGGATGCGGGCCGACGCGCGGTACTACGACTACGACGACGACGGCCGGATCGACTACACCGACCTGGTGAGCCTGTTCCGGAGCGTGGAGTGACGTCGAGCGGAGCGGACGGCCGCAGTCGGACGCCCGCGACGACGTCTCCGGCGGGATCGACCGACGAGACGGCCCCACGGGACCGAGGCCGGTCGGCCGGAACCACCCGACCGTCAGGCTACCGCCTCCGCCCCCGTCGGTCGACACATGAAGGCCGTGGTACAGCGGGAGTACGGCCCGGCGGACCGACCGGAACTGGCGGAGGTGGCCCCGCCGACCGCCGGGGCCGACGAGGTGCTCGTCCGGGTCTACGCGGCCTCGGTCCACCCCGACGTCTGGCACGTCGTCCGCGGTGAACCGGCGGTCCTCAGACTCATGGGTGCGGGCCTCCGCAGACCGATCCAGCCCGTGCCGGGGACGGACGTCGCGGGGCGAGTCGAGGCCGTGGGGGCCGACGTCTCGCGGTTCCGACCCGGCGACGCCGTCTTCGGCGAGATCATCCGCGACCGCCGGTGGGTCAACGGGGGCGCGTACGCCGAGTACGCGACCGCCCCCGCCGACGCGCTCGCCCCCGCCGACGCGCTCGCCAACAAGCCCGGGCGACTCTCCTTCGAGGCGGCCGCGGCCGTCCCCACCTCGGGACTGATCGCCCTCCAGGCCGTCCGCTCTCAGGGGCAGGTCCGCGACGGACGGGCAGTGTTGGTCAACGGCGCCGGCGGCGGAGTGGGGCACTTCGCGGTCCAGATCGCCGTGGCCGACGGCGCGACGGTGGCCGGCGTGGACGCCGGCGAGAAACTCGAGGTCGTCCGGTCGCTCGGAGCCGACCGCGTCGTCGACTACACGCGCGAGGACTTCACCCGCCGGCCCGAGCGGTACGACTGTCTCCTCGACGTCCCCGGGAACCACTCGCTGGCGGCCTGTGAGCGCGTCCTCACGGACGAGGGGTTGTACGTCCTGCTCGGCCACGACCGGTACGGCGCGACGGGGCGTCGGGTGCTCGGGAGCGTCCCGCGGTTCGCCCGACTGACGGTGCGGTCCCGGTTCTCGGCGCACCTCCCCCCGATCGATCTCTCGACGCCACCCCGACGCGAGTCGATGGCCGCTCTGACCGAACTGATCGAGCTGGGCGAGTCGACGCCCGTCGTGGACGGCGTCTACCCGCTCGACGCCGTTCCCGAGGCTCTCGCGGCACTCGCCTCCGGGGACGTCGTCGGCAAGGTGGTCGTCGGGCTCGACGTCGACGAACCGGGTGCGACCTGACGTCGCGATCACGGGCGTCGCCGCCGGCCCGCGACCGGTGATCCGGTAGGCCGAAACGAAGCCGGGCCGCCCCGACACCCCCTCGTCGGAGCGGTGTGGCTCCACTCCCGACCTGCGCGCGGGAGAAGGAATACGTCTCGATGGAGTGTAGTGTCGGCGATAGGTCGCCGCGAGTTTCTGGGTACGGCGGGAGCCGGAGCCCTCGCCGCGCTCGCCGGGTGTGCCATCGGAGGGACGGGAACACCGACCCCGGCCCCGACGCCCGCAGCCTCGACGCTGCGGGTCCAGGTCGAGGACGCCGACGACACCGCCCACGACGTCCTCTTCCGCCTGCGGACGCGCTCACCGGGGACCGACGTGGCCGAACAGTTCGAGTTGGCCGACGTCGCTCCGGGGGCGACCGAGGCTATCCCCCCCGCGGGTTACGACGGGGCAGTTACGAACTGGACATCGTCCTCCCGCCGGGCTCCCGGACGTTTCGGTGGGCGGGCCACGAGTGTCCGGAGAAGCTGTTCGAGGCCCGTCTGTCCACCGACGGCCAGCGGGTCGCGGATCGGTGTCTCGACGAGTGAGCCGTTCGACCCCCGCTCCGTCTCCCTCTGTCGGCTCGTGACTCCTTCCCCGATGTGGTGATCCACAGGCACTGTGCCGTGTGAACGCTATCGCTTCTCGTTCACTCGTGACGTGTGCCGACCGTGTGCCCCGTGTTCGGCACGCTCCCGGGAAGCTATCGGCGACCGGGGGCTTCGACGGAACGAGGGGCGGTCGGTCAGGGCCAGTCCCACGCGTACTGCTCGGCGTTCTCGTCGAGCGTCTCCAACAGCGGTCTGAACTCCTCGAACCGCGGCCCGCGCTCGACGGCGCTCGCCTCACGGTCCCACTCGATCAGCCCCATGTCCTCGAGTCGCGGGAGGTGTTGGTGATGGAGGCCGACGGTGACCGCCGACCCCTGGTTCGGTTCGTCGGTCGACGATACGGCCGCGTCGACGGAGACGGACTGGTCCTCTAACAGCGCGAGAAGTATCTCACGGCGATCCTTCTCCGCCAGCGAGTGCAGACCTGTATCGAGCATGGGTTCTCTCTCGGACGGCCGGACATTCGTCCCGGGTTGTTAGACAGTACCACGGAAGTATATAGATTTCTTATGATTCTGGAGACGTTCGGAGATTTACTCGTCCGAGTGTAAACGATCGAGTCACTCGATATCGACGGAGAGGCCGGTCGGGAAGTGGACTTGCCGGGATTTGAACCCGGAGGAAGACGGTCGCCTCGCTTCGCTCGGCGCTGGGACTTCCAGGGGTTCAAATCCGGGCTTCGACCATTCTCGCTCCCTCGTAGAACTACGTCGCTCCGATGGACTCGCCGGGATTTGAACCCGGGGCCTCTTCCTTGCGAAGGAAGCGATCTGCCGCTGATCTACGAGCC
>CAZMWG010000167.1:0-6668 GCA_964569925.1 uncultured Halobacteriales archaeon
TCTCGAAGACGGTCAACGCCCCCAACGACTCCACGACAGAGGACGCAAAGGAGGTCTTCGAGTGGGTCTACGACCACGGCGGCAAGGGCGTCACCTACTACCGCGACGGCACCCGCTCGAAGCAGGTGCTGACCACGCGCGCACAGAACACCGAGTTCTCGGACATGGACGAGGAGGAGGCCGCCGAGGCCATCGTCGAGCGGATCGAGGAGATCTTCGGCGGGCTCGAGGCGTTCCTCGACAGCGAGGACGTCCGCGAGCGGCTATCGGCCGACGTGGCGACCCTCGTCGGCGGCGACGACCGCCGGTACGCCCAGAAGAAGCCCCGGCCCGACCAGCTCCACGGCGTCACCCAGCGGATCGAGACCGGCTACGGGAAGCTGTACGTGACGATCAACGAGGACCCACAGACCGGCGAACCGTTCGAGCTGTTCGCCAACACGGGCCACTCCGGTGGGTTCACCAACTCCTTCACGGACGCGCTGGCCAAGACCATCTCCGTGGCCCTGCGGTCGGGGGTCGACCCCGACGAGATCGTCGACAAGCTTCAGGGGATCCGCAGCCCGAAGGTCGCCTGGGACAAGGGCGAGCAGATCAACTCGATCCCGGACGCCTTCGGCACCGCCCTGCGGCGCTACCTGGACGACGAGATCGACAAGGCCTACCCCCAGCAGCGGACCCTGGAGGAGACCGCCGAGGACGCCGACGGCCCCGGCCGCGAGGAGCCCCCGGCCCCCGAGACCGACGGCGGCCCGGCCACCGCGACCGGGGACGCCGACGCCGGCCTCGCGGTCGAGGACGCGGCCCGGGGCGACGACGTCGGTCAGGAGTTGATCGACGCCGGCGAGAGTCCCGAGTGTCCGGAGTGTGGCTCGCTGTCGCTGTACTACGCCGAGGGCTGCAAGACCTGCGAGTCCTGCGGCTGGTCCGAGTGCTGAGCTGAGAGGCGGATCACGTTTCGGCGCCGCGTTTCGACCTTTCTGGCACTTCGCTTCCGTCTCGCGCTCTCGTCTCGTCGCTCCGACACCACGGGCGAGCGACGGCGTCGGTCCCGTCTAGAGCGCGCCGGCCATCTCCTCGCCGGTCTCCAGCCCGTTGCGGATCGCGGCGTGGAGGCGGGCCTCGCCGGGGACCCAGTCGCCCAGCAGGTACAGGTCCCGGTCGGCCGCCTCGTCGACGAGCCCGGCGGGGGCGCCGCCCTCGGGGAGCGCGTAGCGCCACCCCTGGTGGTCGGTCCAGGCGGGGTCGGCCAGGCGGGGCTCGTCCAGCACGTCGGCGGCCGACTCCGCCAGCACCGCGACGTTGTCCTCGGGCGGGTCGTCGTAGCGTTCGACGGACCACTCGTGGTTGGCCTGGACGATCAGGACCGACTCGCCGTCGGGGACGTGGCCGGCCTTGCACTCCTCGCGGGAGATCCAGCCCACCTCGTGGGCCTTGTCGACGTTGACCAGGCCGTAGTAGGGGCGGTCGATCGGCTCCTCGTAGCCCAGCACCGCCGTCCAGATCGTCCGGTAGTCGACGTCGCCCACCGCCTCGGCAAGTTCCGCGCCGAGGGCGGCGCCGTCCTCGCTCGCCCAGTCGGCGCCCGCGAGCAGGTCCGCGGTCTGGGGCGCCGGCGGGTTGAGCACGAGCGCGTCGAACGGTCCCCACTCGCCGCCGTCGGTGTCGGTCGCGGCCCAGCGACCCTCGTCGTCGCGGGCCACGGACTCCACGCGGGTCTCGCGGTGGACCGTCGCGTCGGTCCGGTCGAACAGCCGCTTGGCGATCTGGGTGATCCCCGACTCGTAGCTCCACTTGTGCTCGTCGGCGTCACGGCCCTCCGAGACCTCGCCGTCGACGTCGAAGGTGTAGATCGGCTCGGCGGCGTCGACCAGCCCCTCGTCGTCGAGCGTCTCGGTCAACAGCTCGTTGACGCGCTCGTCGTCGGACTTCACGTAGTTGGCGCCGTAGTCGTAGGTGATATCACCCCGCCGCCGGGTCGCGGCCCGGCCACAGAGCCCCCGGGACTTCTCCAGCACCGTGATCTCCGCCTCGGGGAGCGCCCCGTCCAGGACGAACGACGCCGCGGCCGCGCCGGCACCGGCTCCGACGATTCCGATCGATGGCATGGCCTCGGGTAGGGCCCGGAGGCACAAAACGTCGGTTCCAAACAGTTCGGGGACCGGGACGAGGACGGACGGTCCGCCGCGGAGCAGCGGCCGGCCCCCGAGCCGACGCCCCGGGCTACCGGACGGTCTGTGAGACCCAGCCGGTGGGGCCGTTGGGGAACGACCCCATCTCCTCCTCGGTCTGGACGGTGCCGCCGTCCTCGATCGCACGCACGACGACCTCGTGTTGGCCGCCCGGGGGCTCGTAGTCGTAGGCCCACTGGCGCCAGACGTCCTCGCCGGGCAACTCCTCCGAGAGGCGGGCGTTCGACCAGGAGTCGCCGCCGTCGGTCGACACCTCGACCGCCGAGACCCCCCGGACGCCGGCGTAGGCGTGGCCGGCGACCCGCTTGCGCCCGTCGTCCAGGTCGTTCACCGCGTGGAGCTTGGCGACCGTGTGGACGGGGCCGGTGCCGTGCCAGCCGCGTTGCTCCCAGTAGCCGTCGGCCTCCCGCTCCAGCAGTTCGATCTCGTCGAGCCACTTGACGTTGATCTCCCCCCAGTGGCCCATCACCAGCGCCCGCAGCGGGAACCCGTGCGAACGGGGCAGCGGCGCGCCGTTCATCTCGTAGGCCAGCATTCCGTGACCGTCGTCGAAGGCCGCGAGGGGGAACTCCTCGAAGTAGTCGTCGGCGGCCCGCAGCATGACACACTCGCAGTCGCTGTCGACGCCGGCCCGCTCCAGCAGGTCCCGCACGTCCACGCCCGTCCACAGCGCGGTGTCCATCTTCTTCCCGTTGAGGTTCTCGCCGACACACCGCAGCGTGACGAACTCCCGGCGGGACTCCATCTCCCGGATGTCGTCCATGTCGACGGTGATCTCCTCCTCGACCGCGCCGGTGATCGACAGCGACCACTCCTCGGCGTCGACCTGCGGGTCCACCGAGTTGATGTCGACGTTGTAGAACGACTCGCTGATCAGCGGCTCGATCCCGTCCACGCCGAGCGAGCGCTCGTCGGCCAGGTCGAGGTCCGCCTGCGCCCCCTCGCTGATCTCGACGTCCCCGCCGCCCTCGTCCTCGGAGGGGACCGGGAGGCCGTTGCGCAGCATCGAGACGCTTCCGACGCCGACGACGCCGGCCAGGGCGGCGATGGTTCGACGACGGCCACGGTCGGGATCGGCGTCGCCGCCGGCGTGGAGCCCGCGGCCGTCGGCGAGGGCGCCGACGGCGACCGTCCCGCCGGCGGCCAGCCCCGCGCCGGCCGCCGGGCCGAGCGCGCCGGTCAGGGCGAAGCTCCCGCCCCAGGCCAGCCCCGCCGTCGCGACCACGGCGAGCGCGTCCGACCGGGCGCCGGCGGCGACGTACAGCGCCGCCCGGGCCAGCGCGGCGAACACGAGCGCGACCAGACCGGTGGCGGTCAGGAGGTTCAACTGCTGGCCCAGCGATCCCAGCGTCTCGATCGCGAACGTGACGACGACGCCGGGCATGACCCGCTGGAGCCAGGCGTCGACCGGCGCGACCACGTAGGCGGGGGTGAAGCCGGCGAGGGCGTACGAGCCGACGACGGCGGCCACCCCGGCCAGCAGCGCGAGCACGGCGTTCCCCGAGGGACGGAGACGGCGGAGTCGTGACATGGTTCGGGGCAGGGCCGAGACGGGTTTAACGCTTCTTCGGATTGCGTTCCAACTCTCTCCCGGCCGCCGCCCCACTCGGGCCGGGGACGGCCCCGCGACCGCGTGGGACCGGCGCCGTCTCCGGCGGTCGACGACCGAGCGGCCGACCGCCTCCCGCCCGGAAGGCCGAAGCCCGTGGCCCCCGAGGGACGAACGTGAGCGACGACGCGCGCCGCTGTCCGTCCTGTGACCGGCCGATGTACCGGCGTCACTGCAAGTACCTCTGCCCGGCACACGGCGTGGTGTACGACTGCTCGGACACGTTCTACTGAACGGCCTGCCGGGGCCCGGCCTACCTGGCGGTCTCCTCGGGGCCGCGGCGGTCCCGGAGGTGTCGGTACGCCGGGCCGGCGAGCAGGAGGGCCGCGACCAGGCCCGAGGCCGCCAGCAGTTCCAGGTTCAACTCGACCCCCGAGAGCGCCAGCCGGCGCAGCGACGCGCCGGCGGCCACCTCGACGATCACCCACGGGATCTCGCCGACGAGCGTGCCCGCCACGTAGGCGCCGGTCGGCACGCCCGAGGCGCCCGCGCCGTACGAGACCGGGTCGGCGGGCAGCGGCGACAGCCGGGCGGCGAGCACGCCCCGCGTGGCGCCGGTGACCGAGACGACCCGGCGGCCGGCGTGGCTCAGTCGGCCGACGAGCCCGCCCTCGCCGGTCCGGCGGGCGATCAGGTACGGCGGCAGACAGGTGAGCGTGGCGCCCACGAGCGCCACCGGTACGCCCCACTCCATCCCGAGGACGTAGCCGACGAGCGCCGAGATGGGACTGATCGGCCAGGCGAACAGCGGCCGGACGGCGTACAGCGCCGCGAGCGCACCGAGAAAGAGCAGCGGCCGCCGCTCCAAGGCCGCCACCCGCTCCAGGACGCGGCTCGGCGAGAGCAACACCGCCGCCGCGGCGGCGACGGCGACGAGCGCGCCGACGGCCGCGGCCCGTCGGCGCGTGGTCCGGTCCATCGACAGTCCCTGGCGGGCCGTCCGGCAAACCTCTTGTGGAAAGGCTCAAGACCGCGACGCGCCAGCGAACGTCCGTGTCGCCCGACGAGTCCGACGCCGACGAACCCGACCTGGACGGGGCCGACCCGGACGAGGCCACCGGGGGAGCTGGGCCGAACCAGACCACGCTGGCGTCCCACCTCGGCGACGACGGGGCCGACGACCCGGACGGTTCGGAGGCCGGGAGCGACGCGGGTCCGGAAGCCGAGACGGACGCGAGCGGCGACGGGACGGCGGACGCGGGCGACGACGGAGCGACGGCGGACGCGGGAACCGGAGCGGACCCCTCCGCGGCGTCGGGTGCGAGCGCGGACGCGGGGACGAACTCGGGCCCGACGGACGACGCGGTCACGGAACCCACGACCCCGGAGGAGCGCGTCGCGCTGGCGGCGGACCTGCTGGGCCACGTCGAGCGGGAGGTGACGGTGAAGGAGGCCCTGGACCGGGTGGAGACGGTGACGACGAACCCGCGGCTCCAGCGGCGGGCGATCGGACTCGCGGCCGAACGGGGCACCGTCGAGCGGTCCGGGGGCACCGTCAGGCCGACCGACGGCGGGAGCCACGTCAGCTTCGAGCGCGACGTCGTCAGGAAGGAGGGGGAGTTCACCTGCGAGCGGTGTGGCGCGGGGCTGTCGACCGGTCACTTCGTCCGGTTCGACGGCGGGGCGGTCGGCCCGTTCGGGTCGACCTGCGTGCGGAAGGTGCTCGGCCGGGAGTAGCCCCGTCGAGGCCGTCAGCGGCCCCGGCGAAGTTCCTCGATGAGCTGTCGGACGAGCTGCCCCTGGCGTTCGAGCTGCTCGTTCTGTCGCCGTACGGTCTCGGTCAGTTCGGCGAGTTCCCGCCGGATCGCCGCGACGTCGGCGTCGGTCGGCGCCCGGCCGGCGTCGGCACCGCCCCGTCGGCCGTCGGTCCCGGCGTCCGCGCCGGCACCCGGACGGCGGTCGGCGTCGGCTCCGCCGGCGGAACGGCTCCGATCGGCCTGACCGCGTCCCCCGGAGGAGTCGCCGGTGGCCGCCGGTCGTCCCTCGGCCCGCCCCTGGCCTCCGTTCGCTCGCGATCCGCTCTCCGCCCGTCCGGCGCCGCCGTTCCGCCCCGTCGAGCGGTCGCCGGCGTCGGCCCGGCGCTCCCCGCTGGCATCGACCAGCGGGTCGATGCCCGAGTCCAGCCCGATCCCGTCCTCGGGGTCGGTCTCGGGTTCGGGCTCGCTCTCGGTCCCCTCGTCGTCGGGCGAGAGCGCCTCGTCGAGTTCGGCCAGCGAGTCGACGCCGTAGCGGGCGAACAGCGCCTCGGTCAGCGTCCGCCGGAGCGCCCCGGCCCCGTCGTTGGGCGCCTTTATCCGTTCGGTGCGGTCGCCCACCTCCAGCACGATCTGGGTCGCGACGCTGCCGTCCTCGAAGTCCAGCCCCGTCACCGCCTCGTAGGGGTACTCCTCGAAGTCGCCGTCCCAGGCGACGTTCCCGACGTGTTTGACCAGGCGTGCGTCGGTGACGACGAGCGTCAGTTCGCTGAACCGGTAGACGCCGGCGACGTCCTCCGCCTCGTCGATGACCCCCGAGACGCGGAGCCCGTTCTCGAGGAGCCGTTCGAGCACCGGCCCGGTCCGGTCGCTCGGGACGCCGAACTGTCTCTCGTCGTCGACGTAGGTCAGCGTGAACGTGCTCTTGCGCCGCCCCTCCGAGACGGCGAGGCGGTCGAAGTCGTGGGGGTACTCGGCGACACGCTCGTCGCTCAGCAACCCCTCGCCGCGGTAGACGAGGGTCCGGGTGGGGGTGAAACAGACCGCGTCCTCGTCGCCGAGGTTCACCCCCGACCGGGGCTCCTCGCCGTTCAACGCCTCGCGGACGAGGTCCGGTAGGTCCATGACCGTCACGTGACCGTCCTGTGGCTTAAATCCGCGGGTGCGAGAGGG
>CAZMWG010000168.1:0-6584 GCA_964569925.1 uncultured Halobacteriales archaeon
GGTACTTCCGGATCAACGCCACCCGCTCGCTGATGATCCTCAAGCGGTACAAGGGCCACGAGAAGTCCGCCAGCCAGCAGCAGGTCAGCTCCGAGATGCTGCTGGGGTTCGCGGAGGACCTGCGCGAGTTCGCGGTGCTCGAGGAGACCTACCGGGAGATCCTGGAGGACAAGCTCCACGTCGAGGGGATCGAGGACGTCCTCGGGGCGATCCGGGCCGGCGACCTCGAGGTGACCCGCGCCCGCGTCGACACGCCCAGCCCCCGCGCGTTCGGGCTGGCGACCCTGATGGCGAGCGACGTCGTGCTCGCGGAGGACGAGTCGGCCGTATTGAAGGAGTTCCACCAGCGCGTGCTCGACGAAATCGACGACGATCCCGCGGACGCCCTGGCCGCGGGCGAGTGAGCCGTCGGGCGGCGCCGTCCGGCCGGACGGCGCCACGACGCGAAGCTCGCGCCGGCGGCGGTGTAGGTCGAACGGGTGGGAAAAGCGCCGCTCAGGCCGTCTCGGGCCGCGGCGGCTCCGCGTCGAGGAGCTCCGCGTCGAGAGCCTCGTCGTCGACGGGCTCGGCCCCGACGGCGTCGGCGTCGAGGGCCTCGGCGTCCTCGTTCCCGTCGGACGACTCGCCGGCCGCCCGGAGTTCGGACTCGATCTGTTCGCGGCCCTTCCGGAACTCCCCCATCGCCTGTCCGGACGACCGGGCGAGCTTCGGGAGTTTGTCCGCGCCGAACAGCAACACGGCGATTCCGAGTATGATCACGAGTTCCATCCCGCCCGGCATCCCGATGAACAGTGGGAACATGGTCGAGCTACGGTAGGCGTGGAAGGGACGTGGTTATGCTCCGGGATCCAGCCGGTATCCGGCCGGCATCCCGGGACACGGGGGCCGATCGGCCGGTTCGCGGGCCCCGTTCGGGGGAGGCCGGACCGCCCGGCGACGGTCCGTCCGACGGCCGACGGCGGTCAGTCGGTCTCCGCCGGCGCCGGTCCGATCGTGTCGTGCCCGGGATCGTCGCCACCCTCCTCGGCGGTCGGACGGTCGGCGAGGTCGTCGTCGTCCGGGACCGCGTCCTGGCGCCCGGGGTCGCGGCCGTCCGCGGTCCGCCCGGTGTCCCGGATCGTTCCGACCGTCTCCTCCCGTGCCGGACCGTCGTGGGCGTCCCCGCGCTCGGGGTCGTAGACGTAGTCGAACGGGTCGGCGGGGACCAGGTAGCGTCCCGTCGTCGCGTCCTCGACGACCCGGCGGTCCGTGTCGATCGCCAGGTCGACCAGGCCGGCCAGGCTCGACACCGCGACGACCTGCCGGTCGCACGTCCCCGCCGGGACCGTCCCGACCGTGATCCAGTCCTCGAACTCCGCCCGCTCGGCCGCACGGGCGAGCGCGGTCCGCTCCGGGGCCGTCACCGCGAGGCGTCCGGTCCGGCGAGCGGCGACCAGGCAGACGGCGCCGGCGAGGCCGACGACCGCCAGCGCGGGGCCGGCGAGTCGGCCGACCGGCCCGGGGGTCGTCCGGACGACGGCCGGTTCCGTCCGCTCCCCGCTCTCGACCGCCGGGGTCGTCGTGACCGTGTAGACGTTCCCCTGGACGGCGACCGGCATCCGGTAGGTCCGGACCGTCGGCTCCGCCCCGGGCCGGGTCTCGGTCACGGTCGCGACGGCCGCGACCTCCAGGCTCCCGGGGGAACCCCCCACCTGGCCGTCGAGGGCCGCGAGCCGCTCGCCGGCGGCCGTGACGTTCACCGCGAACGGGACGACGAGACGGTCGCCGGCGGCGACCGTCCGGGGGCCGACCGTCGACAGCGGATCGACGACCCGCCAGTGGACGGTCGCGTCCGGTCCGCTCCCCTCGGCCGACCGGTACTCGCGGACGAGTTCGACGGCGACCGCCGCGTTCCCGCCCGCCGTGTCCTCGAAGGCGTAGACGAAGCGGCCGTCGAGTTCCGGCGCGACCCGCAGGAAGTACAGCGACCGGTTCTCGAGGACGGTCCCGGCGGGGAACGCCTCGGTCGCGGTCCCGCTCCCGACCGTGGCGGCGTGGTCGAAGCTCCCGGTGGCGGTCCAGGTCGAGACGACGCGGGACTCCACCCGGGTCTCGGGGGCCCCGCGTGCGTCGACGGTCAGGTACGTCCCGAGACCGGCGACCGCGAGCGAGAGGACCATCAGGTGGGGGAACGCGCGGACGAGAAGCGCCCGGAGCCGGAGCGTCCGGTCGGGCGTCCGGCCGACATCCGCCGTCATCCCCGTGCCTCCGGCGCGGGGCGCGAGCGGACCGAGTCCCCGTGGTCCGTCGACCCGGTCGGATCGTCACGTCCGGCGGCGACGGTCGTCGCCGGGGCGAGCGCGGTCCGCGTCGGTTCGGACCGCGGCGCGGTCCGGTCGGTGCCGTTGGTCTCCGTGGTGTGTGGGGTCATGGGAACTGTTCGAGGTCGGCCGTGACGTGGCGATCCGTGGTCTCTCCGGGGCGTGCGGCGGGTCCGGGACCGTCGTCGGTTCATCGGACGTACCAGCGGATCCGGGCGAGCAGGCGGCGCAGCCGCGGCGGGCCCGTTCGGGAACGCGAGCGAACGTGGCCGGTTCCGACGAGGGCCCGGCCCAGCAGGTACAGCGGGACCGCGAGCGTGGCGTCGACGGCGGCCACCGGGAGCCAGGGGTGGACCGCGAACAGGCGGGCCAGCACGGGCTCGGGGAGCACCGCCAGGTAGCGGTGCTCGACGAGGTAGAGCCGGTAGGGTCCGGTCTCCGCCGGCGCCGTCAGCGCGACGGTTACGTTGACGAACTCCCGTCCGGCGACGGTCAGCCCGGTCCGCTCGACCGCGACGCCGTCGCCCGGCTCCAGGAAGACCACCGCCGGGACCAGGCCGCCGTTGCGGACGACGTAGGTCGCGGTCTCGGTCTCGCCGGCCCGGATCACGCCGGGTCGCTCGGAGTCGACGGCGGAGCTGACCCCGTCGAAGGCGTAGGGCCCCGCCGGCAGGACCATCGCGGCCGTCGCGACGACGGCGACCACCGTCGCCAGCGTCAGGAGGATCGGGTGGGGGTCGAGGCCGTCGTCCCGGTCGCGGCGCCGGATCCGGCGGTCGCGGCGGCCGTCCGCGAACACGGCGTCGATCGCCGTGACGAGGACCGCGGCCGCCACGAGGACGTAGACGGTGCCACGGAACCCCGAGACGGTCGTCCCGAGGCCGAGGACGGCCCCGACGCGGCTGCCGAGGCCGGTAGCCACCCCCCGAACCACCTCGACGGCGGTTCCAAGCTCCGGGAGCACGACGACGGTCCCGTGGATCCGGAGCGCGGTCGCGACGACCTGCTGGGGGGCGACGAGCGGTTCGCCGCCGCTCTGGTCGGTGACGGGGTTGGCGTCGCCGATCGTCACCAGGCCCGCGTCCGTGACGGCCGCGACCCTGTGGGTGGTCAGCCCGCCGCCGCCGACCGTGGTCGCGCGGAACACGACGACGTCGCCGGCCTCGATCGGTCCGGACAGTTCGACCGGGACGGCGACGAACCCGTCGCCGGGCGCCAGCGTCGGGGCCATGCTCCCGGTGGTGACATAGCCCAGCAGGACCGGCCGGTCGAGGGCCTGTCCGGCCAGCAGCGACAGCCCCGTCGCCGCCACCATGACGGCCAGGAGCAGCGAGAGAACGGATCGTGGTGTGTGTTGCATGGGAAGGTTTCGCCGCCGGCCGCGTCGGTCGTCCGGGTCGGTCCATGGCGACCGGGCGCGTGCGAGCGATCGCACGCGCCCGGCCGTCCACGCTCGAACGCACGGTTCGGGCCCGTCGGGATCAGTTCGCGCTGATCGTCATGGTGCCCGACAGGTCCTCGAGGTCGTCGACCGCGGCCGTGGTGTCGACCAGCAGGGAGACGCCGATGTACTCCCCGGGCTCGAGGCGGTCGTCGCGGGCGCCCGAGTCGTCGAACGAGTACGAGTCGTAGTCGTTGCCGGCGGTCAGGCGCATCGTCTTGGTGGGCTCGGCGTCCGAGACCAGCCCGTCCGTGCTGGGCCGGGCCTGGAGGATCAGCTCCGAGCCCGCGAGGTTCGCCTTGTCCGCGACGTCGAACTCGATGGAGACGCGGCGCGGGACCGTGTCGTTGTTGACGATCACGAAGCCCGGGTTCGTGGTGGGGCTGTTGCCGGCCGGGAGGTTGTCCGCCTCCGGGACGCCGAACAGCGAGCCGATCTGGTACTTCGAGTTGACGTTGACCCCGCCCGCGCCGCCGCCGGCGGTGAAGTCGATCCCGAGCTGTCCGTTGGATTCCTCCAGGACCACCCCGCCGTTCGTGTTGGGGCCGACCTGGAAGGCCAGCAGACCGACCGAGTCGTTCACGACGTCGATGCCACCCGCACGGGAGGCGCTGGACTGCACGGAGGCCCCCGTGCCGAGGGCGGCGGTCGAGGCGACTGCGAGCGATCCGAGGCCGATCAGGAAGTTTCGTCGTTGCATTGTGGTTCACGGCGCACCCCGGCGGCACGCACAGCCCTCCCTTGGTCGTCGGAGATATTCGTATGCCACAGGCAGCCCGGCTTCGTCGGTCGTGGATACCCCACGTGAGGATTCCGGATACCTCCGATGGGGTGACGGATACCCAGGGTCACGACCACGGATACCCCGGTCCGGGGAACGGATGCCGGCCGCCACGGCGTCGGATACCCCCGGTCGGGGCCCCGGATACCCGTTCCATCGGTCCGGATCCGCCCGGAACGGTCGCGCATACCGCCCGATCCGTGCCGTTCGTGGTCCGAACCGCGCCGAACCTCGGGGAAACCTGACGGCGGAGCGGACGAACGCGTCGCGGCGGTCGGACCGGGACCCGGGGCGACTCGGCCCCCCGTCGTCGGGGTCGGCCCGGTCCGTCGATGGACCCCGCACGCGTACGCGAACTCCCGGCCGACGGGTCGTGGCTCGCTCGTCGACGTGGATTGCCTCGATAGGAACGGAGTATATCTCCCGGCACCAATATAGGAGCGAACACTGATCGAACGACGAGTGTCCGGAACGTGAACGGCACGTGATCGGTACGATCGTTCGGCGGTGGGTGAACTGACGAGCGCGGAGCGACGCGTCCGCCCTCGTCGCGGATCGCGTCACGGAGGACACAGACATGGAGACACAGCAGCGGTCGATCGGAGTGAAGCGGCTCCCCGCGGGGACGGCGGCCCCGACCCTGGAGCAGATGTACGCGGTGCTTGCGAACAGACGCCGCCGGTTCGCGATCCACTACCTGCAACACAGGGGTGAGCCGGTGTTGCTCGGGAAGCTGGCCGAGCGGATCGCGGCCTGGGAGAACGGGATCGACGTGGCTGCGGTCACGTCCAAGCAGCGCAAGGCGCTGTACACCGCGCTCCAGCAGCGCCACGTGCCGAAGCTGCACGACGCCGGACTCGTCGACTTCGACCGCCGGCAGGGGCTCGTGACCCCCACGGCGGTCCTCGAGGACGTCCGGATCTACGCGGAGGTCGTCGCCGGACGGGAGTTCCCCTGGAGCCACTACTACCTCGGGCTATCGGCGCTGCTGTCTGGGATCGCCGCCGCCGTCTGGGCCGGCGCCCCCGTCGTCACGGCGCTTCCGACGGTGGCCTGGCTCGTGTTCTCCACCGTCCTGGTCGCGGTCTCGTCGATCGCACACGCGTACGTGACGACGACCACCAGGCTCGGCGTCGGCACGGAGCCGCCGGAGCTACGCCACGAGCGGGCGGCGAACGAACGGACCGAGGCGGAGCCCACGGCGGCGGCCACTGGCGACGACCCGGACGGCCCCGGGGAGACCGGGGCCGACGGGGACGTCGCGGAGGAGCGGCGATGACGGCGGCCGCCCGGGTGTCGCTGGTCGTCGCGGCGGTCGCGATCGCGCTGCTGGCCGTCGTCGGGACGGGCGGGTTCGGGCTCGTCACGGCCGACCGTAACGTCGAGGCCGACGTCGTGGAGGACGAGGAGGCGCTGTTCGGGATCCGCGTCGTCGAGACCGCGGGCGTCGTCGGCGGACCGGCCTTCCGGCTGGCGGAGCCGATCGACAACTCCGGCGGCCGGATCTCGCTGGACTCGGCCGCGGTCGACGGGCCGCTCGCGGTCGTCGCCGCCGACGACGACGGCGTCGACGTCGCCTGCACGGCCGCGGGCGGCGGGACCGTGACGCTGACGACCAAGGCCTCGGGCGCGGACGTCCGGATCACCACGTACACGGACGTCGGCGTGGTCTGTACGGCGCCGACGCCCACGCCGATCCCGACGTCGACGCCCCCCGCCACGGCCGGCGCGTGACCGCCGACGCCGGTTCGCGGGCGGCGGAGTCCGCCGTCGGGGTGGGACGCCGCGGACGGACGTAAAGCCTTAACCGGCCGACGCCCCGACACATAGGCAATGGCTTTTGAGGAACTGCTGGAGGACCCGGTGATACAGAAGTACCTCCACGAGCTGGTCGGGCCGAAGGGGATGCCGGTCGCCGCCGCGCCGCCGGACGGCGAGGTGACCGACGAGGAGCTGGCCGAGGAGCTGGGCCTGGAACTCAACGACGTCCGTCGGGCGCTGTTCATCCTCTACGAGAACGACCTGGCGAGCTACCGGCGGCTCCGCGACGAGGACTCGGGGT
>CAZMWG010000169.1:0-6581 GCA_964569925.1 uncultured Halobacteriales archaeon
CGTGAAGATCATCGTCTTCGTTGGAGTTGAAGTGGAGGGGTCGTGACGTTCTCACTGAGTATAAGAAACAAATAAAGAGTCAACTGGTTCTATACCGCTCTCGAATAGCGTAGTAGCGTGAGTTGTCGGCGTAGTAAAGCGGGGTCAGCAAGGGTATGAGTAGAGCCGGTGAGCCACCTGCGTCATATTCTCCAACGGGGGTTTTGGCCCAAATTCCAGATCTGAACTATCCGTAGGTTCCCGCAGAGAATATGAGCACTTCTCGGCGTATTTCACCCGGTGGGTCCCACGAACACCACCTATTAACTTCACAGGACTATACCCACGCCATATGGCAACTTCCGCTTCTGTCTACACAGCTCTGGATGAGGTTGGGTCGAGGCTCTCCCCGGATATGAGCGAACGGGACGTAGAGAACCTCTTCCTTGAGACCGGATTCTACCGTGCTCTTGGGTATGAAGGAACGGGTGTCGACATACGGAGTGAGTTTACCCTCCCTAACGACCGCCGTCCGGACTATATCACGCTCGACAGCAACGAGGACGTTATCGCCGTCTACGAGTTCAAGACCTCCGGACGTGAATTAGCTGAGCACGAAGACCAGCTCTTCCACTACGTCGATGAACTACGAGCCGACTATGGGGTCCTAACGAACGGCGAAGAACTGCGCGTCTACCAGCGTGGGGAGAACCGTCCGACGAGAACGCTTTCGACCGTCTCGATCACCGAGGAGCAGGCACGGGACTTAGCCTCCACCCTCGAAAAGCGCGAGATCGACCTCTCGAAGTCTGAGGACCTGAAACGATTCCGTGAAGAACTTGACCCGATTCCGTTGGACGACCGTTCTGACCTCGGACAAGAGCACTTCTTCGATACGTTCCGGCTCGAAGAGGGAAGTCCGTTCGCGGACCTCGTGACCGGGATGATGGACCTCCTTCACGAACTTCGGGACGAGCAAGAGGCCAAGTTCGTTGAGGGGGCCTACGACTTCTGGGAAGCCACTTACGCCGACGAGCCAGATGAGGTCCCGTCTTCGTGGGACCCGTTTGTCGACGGGAAGCAGTCGCTTCGGGACTTTATGTTCTGCTTGGAGAGCGGACACGCACTTCTCTCTCGACTCCTGCTTGCGAAGGCGACAGAAGACCACGGGTTCTTCGAGGGGACCGGCTACAACGGTGTAGACGACTACTTCCGGGAGTTGCGTGGCTTTGGAGATACGATCAACCTTGACGCCTTCCCTGTCGCCGCGAACAACCTTATAGAAGATATGCAGGACAGACTGGTGGAGAGCCTCTTTCAGGATGATATCTTTATTTGGTGGAAGGACGGCTATACCGAGCAACTTTCCCGAGGTCACAAGACCCGACAGAGTCAGTTCAAAGATGTCGCGGAGGGCGCGGGGAGTATCGAACGGGTAAGTGAGCAAACGCGAGAACGGTTGAGCCGAGCAGTCGCGGAGGTCTTCGCTAACATCCTTCGGTTCGACTTTACCAACGTACAGGGGGACCTACTCGGGAACCTCTATCAACGATACTTCGACCCGGAGACACGGAAGGCTCTCGGGGAGTTCTACACCCCTCAGCCAGTCGTGGACTATATTATGGACGGCGTCGGGTACGAGCGTGGTGTCTCCAACGAACGACTTATCGACCCAGCGTGCGGCTCTGGGACGTTCCTCGTGGATGCCGTTGAACGGTATCTGGACGACGTAGAGCGGTACGCAACAGGAGAACCGGACTGGGAGGCCAACCTTCGGGACCTGTGTACGCAACCCCGAATAGTCGGACTGGATATTCACCCCTTCGCGGTGCTGATGGCACAGATACGCTTCGTCGTCGCTATCCTCCCGGCGTATCGGAAGGCAAAGGAACAGAACCCTGACTTCACTATTCGCCGGCTCCCGATCTACCGGACTGATACCCTCCGGAACGAACGGGAGCTAACGGGTGTCGACCTCTGCGACTCCATCGCACCAGCGGACGAAGTGCTGGAGACGGTATCTGTACGACTGGATGGTACTGTCTGCTGATTCTGTACTTCGTTCTTGAAGGAAGAGGTCAAGTGCCTCTTCGGGCGTCGTCTCGATCAGGTCGTGTCGTGCGGGCATCTCAGTTCACCGAAGCCCACATAATCGCCGGAAGGCGTGCCCGTGACCCCGGTTCAAATCCGGGCGGTCCCATACGGTCAAGCGCCTCAATCGAAGGACGGTGTGGGGCCACTTTAGCCAGATCGGGTACTTGAACGATCGCGGGGTGTCGGCGCGAGTCGCACCGACCGCGCCACCGAGGGTGACGACCTCCCGCCGGCCTGCTCGCCGGTCAGTTCGTCCTCGCCCGGGTCGCCGCTCTCGAGTCTGCCGCCGGCGCTCGGGCCGGGCAGGAGCGCGTCGGCCTCGCTCCCGGTGGAGCCACACACGTCCTGGGGGGACTCGCCGGCGTCGGGGTCGCCGTGCTCACCGTGACCCCGGGCGTGGTCGCGCTCGCCCCCGACGGGCCAGCCCGCCCTACTCACACCAGTCGCTCGGCACGTACTGCCCGAAGTTCGGCCCCGGCGCGACCGGACGAAACGCCCGCTCGCCGTCGACGCGAAAGTCCGCGACGACCGACCGCGCGGGACCGGTGAGGTAGCCGACGAACGCGAGCGCGAGCGGGTAGGCGACGTCGTGGCGCGCGGGGTTCACCGGCACGACCGCGTACTCGTTTCCCAGCAGGGGCGGCGGGCTGTCGATCCCTCGATCGACGTGTGCGACCAGTCCGCCGTCGACCACCTCGAGGAACGTCCCCCGGTCGGTCAGCGTGTACGCACCCGTCCGCGCGGCGGCGACCAGCGTCTCGCCCATCCCCTGCCCGCTCTCCCGGTACCACGGGCCGACGGGATCGACCCCCGCCGCCGTCCAGAGCCGGCGCTCGCGGACGTGTGTCCCCGACCGATCGCCCCGCGAGAGGAACCGGGCCTCCGCGTCGGCGACCGCACGCAGCGCCGCCACGGGGTCGCAGCCCGCCGCGCCCGCCGGATCGTCGGGTGGTCCGACGAGGAGGAAGTCGTTACGCACGAACGCCCGCCGGTTGATCCCGTGGCCGGCCCGGAGGAACGCGTCCTCGAGTGGGCGGGCGTGGACGAGGACGAGGTCGCAGTCGCCGTCCCGCGCGGTCCGGAGCGCGCCGCCGGTCCCTCGGGCGAGGATCCGCACCGTCGCCCCGAACGACGCCTCGAACTCCGGCGTCAGCGCGGCGAGCAGCCCGCTGTCGTGGACGGTGGTGGCGGTCGCGAGCGTCAGCGTCCCCGCCTCCGTGGCCGTCCGGGAGGCGGTCGTCGTGGTCCCGGCACAGCCGGCGATCGACAGCGATCCGCCGGCCCCGAGAAGCTGGATCCAGCGCCGTCGGTGCACGCACGCAGTGTTCACGATCGCTTACGACAAAGCGTCTGCGAAACCTCATGAGGTTACTCGACGTGACCGAAAACGGGAACCACGGCCGGTCAGTCGGGGGCTCGCTCACGTGGCCCGCGGCGTACGGCCCCCGGTGATCGCTCCGCGACGCCGGCGACGCCGGGACGGCGGACGGGCGCGAGGCCGAGCCCACCCGGCGATCAGAGCGGCGCCCAGGGGGTCGGATCCTCGTCGAGGGCGTCGAGCCCGAGCACCCGGACCTCGTGGCCGGTCGCGGCCCCGCCGTCGGCGCGACGGACCTCGATCCGGCCGTCGAAGGCCCGACCGATCAGGTTCAGCGTCGCGGCGTCGTGGGCCGGCCGGTTGAGGGTGAACAGCCCGACCGCCCCCGTCCGGTCGAGACGCCCCGTGAGCGTCCGGCAGAACGAGAAGACCGTCCGCCGGTCGACGTAGGAGAACAGGATCGTGAGCGAGAGCAGCCCCGCTCGGACGCGGTCGACGCCTCGACAGTCGAACCAGCCGAGGGCGTCGTTGATCGCCAGTCCGATGTCGGTCAGATCGCGCGGCGAGTCGACCGCCCGGACCCGGACGCGCTCGTCGCCGTCCGGCGGGCGCTCGGAGCCGGGCCCGTGTCGCCGGCTCCGGTCGGCGCTCCCCTCGCCGCAGTCGACGACCGCGAGCGGCCCCGTCCCGTCCGGGGTGATCCGGCTCCGGTAGTCGGTGCCCTCGCTCGTGGTCGTCACCAGCAGTCCGCCCCCGCCGCGCTCGACCCCGTCCGCGACGAGTTCGAGCGCGAGTTCGTCCACCGCGTCGCCCGGACCGACGACGAGCAGGCTCGTCCCCGGGCCGACGGCGTCCGGTTCGATCGGCAGTCGGCCGTCGAGTCCGTCGATCACGACCGGTCCTCCAGACCGCTCATCGCCGCCACGAAACCCGCGTCGTCCATCTCGGCCGCCATCCGGTCGAGGTCGTCCTCGACCGCCGCCAGCCGCTCGAGCAGCTCCTGGTACTCCGGATCGTCCTCGAGTTCGGCCGCCGGCACGGCGGTCTCGAGGGTCGCCACCCGCTCGCTGAGCGCGAAACACTCCTGCAGGCGGTCGTCGTAGGCCCGCCGTTCGAGCAGCGTCTCGACCGTCTCGCGCACCGTCTCGCGGTCCAGCGCCTTGGTGACGTAGGCGTCGAAGGGCACGTCGGTCACGTCGGTGTCCGGCTCGACCGCCGTCACCATCGCCACCTGGACGTCGAGCCCTCGCTCGCGGATGCCCGCGAGCGTCTCCCGGCCCGAGAGTCCGGGCATCAGCCGGTCGAGCAACACCACGTCCACGTCGACCCCCTCGTCGAGCACCGCGAGCGCCGCCTCGCCGCTGGTCGCCGTCCGCAGGTCGTAGCCGTCGTCCAGCCAGAGTTCGTAGGTGCCGAGCAACCCCTCGTCGTCGTCGACGGCCAACACCGTCGGCTCGTCCTCGTGCTCGGTCATTCCGTGACTCACAGAGTCCGGGCCACCTCATTACGCTTCCGGCCCCGTCGCGGCCGCGGGCCGGAGTTCGAGCACGAACACCGCGCCCCGGGGCTCGTTGTCCTCGATCCGGACGCTTCCGCCGTAGCGGTCCATCATCTGGTCGACGAAAAAGAGCCCGAAGCCCGACCCCACGGCCGTCTCGGTCATGCCGGTCTCGTCGCGCCGGAAGACGGCGTCTTTCAGATCGTCGGGCACTCCGGGCCCGTCGTCTGCGACCCGCACCACCGTCCACTCCGCCCGCTCGGTCACCGTCACCGCCACGCTCGGCTCGTCGGTGTCGTTGTGATCGACGGCGTTGGACAGCAGGTTGCCGACGATGTTGCCGAGCACGTCGTCGGCCCGGACCGCCAGCCCGTCGGGGATCTCCGTCTCCAGCGAGGCGTGGGGGTAGCTCTGGCGGAACCGGTCGCTCCGCTCCGCGAGCACCGCCGTCAGGTCGACCGTCCGCAGCCCCGTCTCGGCCTCGCCGGTGAGCGAGTCGAGCATGACCCGGAAGCGATCGACCAGCTCGGCCACGTCCTCGCTCCGGTTGACCACCGTCTCCGCGAACCGGGCCTCGCGACCGTCCAAGGCCTCGGCCAGATGCTCGCCCCGCGCTCGCACGATCGTCATCGCGTTCTGGATGTCGTGGCGGAGCATGCTGTTCATCAGCTCGATCTGGCGCTCGCGGCGCTTCTGCTCGGTGATGTCGGTGTAGACCGCGTAGCCAAGCGCCGTGTTGCCGCCGTCGGCCGGCACCAGATCGAGCAGGAAGTCCCGGTCGCCGTCGGTCGCGCGTCGCCTGACCTCGGCGTCGGTCACCCGCTCGGCGAACGCCGTCTCGGCCGTCTCGTGCCCGTCGGTGACGGGCCGTACCACCTCGCCGAGCGGCCGCCCGACCGCCGGCCGCTCGTCGTCGGCGACGAACGTCGACCGGAAGGCCCCGTTGGCCTCGCGCACGATCGGCCGGCCGTCGACGAGTTCGACCGTGGCGATACAGTCGGCGGTGTTCTCGAACAGCGTCGAGAGCCGGTTGCGCTCGGCCGCCACCCGGTCGCGGTTGCGGTCGGCCCGCGCCTGTGAGACCCCGACCACGAACGCCACCGCCCCCCCGACGACGACGGCGTCCAGCGCGATGATCACCGGCTTGTACTCGCCCTGCAGGACGACCTGGATGCCGAGCACCCAGACGAACACCACGCCCACGCCGACGACACCGCCCACCGTCCACCTCGAGACCGTGGTGACGCGGCCGGGCTCCCACTCCCGACGCGCCAGCCAGACCGTCGCGGCCACCAGCGACAGCGCCAGTCCGACCGGCACCGAGTTCTCCATGAGCGTCGAGAACGGCGCCTTCCCCCCGACGTAGACGTCCTCCCACATGTCGAAAAGCGGGACCGCGAGCAGCGCGAGCCCCGTCAGGCCGACCGGGAGACTCCGGACCAGCCGGCGCCAGCCGGCTCGCTCGCTCGTCACGTCGGTTTCTGGACGGTCTGGACGGTTAGGCGTGGTGGTCGACGGTGGGCCGACCGCCCGGCGGGCGTCGTCGGGAGCTAAGCGAGCGGACGGGACGACCGGAGTGTGCCGGGTGGACTCGCCGGGAGTCCCGCGAGCGAAGCGAGCGGGACGTCGGCGAGAGAACGAGGCGAGCGACGCGAGACGAATGGACTCGCCGGGATTCGAACCCGGGGCCTC
>CAZMWG010000170.1:0-3660 GCA_964569925.1 uncultured Halobacteriales archaeon
CCGACAACGCCCGCAACCAGCCCCGCGAGTGGATCGAGGGGGAGTTGCAGGACCTCTGTATCACGCGGGACCTGGACTGGGGGATCGACTACCCCGGCGAGGGCGCCGAGGACCTCGTCCTGTACGTGTGGGTCGACGCCCCCATCGAGTACGTCTCCTCGACCAAACAGTACACCGAGCGGGTCGGCGCCGACGAGTTCGACTGGGAGGCGGCCTGGAAGGTGGGCGGCGAGGAGCGGCCGGGCGCCGAGTGGGACGACGACTGGACGGGCGAGAGCGGCGAACTCGTCCACGTGATCGGCCGGGACATCATCCAGCACCACGCCGTCTTCTGGCCGGCGATGCTCCGGGGCGCGGGGTACAACGAGCCCCGCGCGATCCTGGCGGCGGGCTTCGTCGGTATCGACGGCAAGTCCCTCTCGACGTCCCGCAACCGGGCGGTGTGGGCCGACGAGTACCTCGACGCCGGCTTCCACCCCGACCTGTTCCGCTACTACACGCTCTCGTCGGCGGCGCTGGACTCCGACGTCGACTTCTCCTGGAACCGGTTCGCCGAGCGGGTCAACGGCGAACTGGTCGGCAACGTCGGCAACTTCGTCTACCGGTCGCTGCTGTTCGCACACCGCAACTACGGCGGCACGCCCGACGCCGAGGTGAGCGCCGAGACCCGCGACCGGATCGAGGACGCGATCGACGGCTTCGAGACGGCCGTCCGCGAGTACGACCTGCGCGGGATCGCGGACGCCGCCGTCGGACTCGCGAACTACGGCAACGAGTACATCCAGCGCAACGAGCCCTGGAACCTCGTCGACGACGACCCCGAGCGCGCCCGGCAGGTGATCCGTGACTGTGTCCAACTCGTGAAGGCCGTCGCCGTGCTCGCCGGGCCGACCCTCCCCGGGAAAGCGGGGGAAGTCTGGGAGAGCCTCGGCGAGTCGGGCTCGGTCGCCGACGCCGACCTCGCGGACGCCCTGGCCGCGCCGCCGGCCGCCTTCGGCGAGCCCGAGGAGCCGTTCGACCGGGTCGAGGACGACCACGTCGCCGCTCTCAACGAGACGCTGCGCGAGCGGGTCGCCGCGGCGAACGAGGCGGACGACGACAGTGCGGAGGACGACGCGGAGGCGGAGGCTGACGACGGCGAGGACCACGGCGACGCGGACGACGGCGGAGAGGACACGCCGGCGGACGTCGAACCGCTCGTCGACGGGCGGGTGTCGTTCGACCGGTTCCAGGAACTGGACATGCGGGTGGGCGAGATCCGCACGGCCGAGCCCGTCGAGGGCGCCGACGACCTGCTGCGCCTGGAGGTGGACATCGGCCACGAGATCCGGCAGGTGGTGGCCGGCCTGCGCGGGCTCCACGAGGTCGACGCGCTGCCCGGGACGCGGGTGGTGCTCGCGGCGAACATCGAGAAGTCCGAGATCTTCGGCGTGGAGTCGAACGGGATGGTGCTGGCCGCCGGCGAGCGGGCCGACCTGCTGACCACCCACGCCGACGCGCCCCTGGGGACCCGGGTCCGGTAGTCGCCGCGACACGCCGGCTCCCGACGACGGGGCGGCCGGTCCGGGCCCGACCGGGGGTCGTTCGGGGAGGTTAAGAGCGCGGGCGCCGACGGACGAGTATGCAGTTCGACCGGGTGGCCGACCACGACCCCCTGGCGGTGACCGACGAGCCACGCGCGGCGGCGGTCGTGGTCCCGGTCGTCACCCGCGAGGACGGCCGCCACGTCCTGTTCACCCGGCGGGCCGACCACCTCCAGGACCACCCCGGCCAGATGAGCTTCCCCGGGGGCGGCCACGAGCCCGAGGACCGGGACCTCCTCCGGACGGCGCTGCGGGAGGCCGAGGAGGAGGTCGGCCTCGACCCGGCGGCGGTCGACGTCGTCGGCCGGCTCGACGACATCCGCACGGTCTCCGACTACTCGGTGCGCCCGTTCGTCGCCCGGATCCCCGACCGGCGCTACCGGCCGGAGGACGGCGAGGTCGCCGAGGTCGTCACCCTCCCGGTCGTCGGGCTGATCGACCGCGACAGCTACGAGTCCGAGTTGCGGGACCACCCGCGGCACGGCGAGCGCCGGCTCCACTTCTTCCACGTCGGCGAACACACCGTCTGGGGGGCGACCGCCGAGATGCTCGTCCAGCTCCTCGAACTCGCGACCGACTGGCGGGTCCCCGACGAGCCCGACCGGGTCGCCGACTACGACGACGAACTGCCCGAGAGCGTCCGCGACCAGGTCCGACGGCCCGACGGCGGCGACGAGGGCCGCCGCGACCGACAGGGATGACCCGCGAGCGCGGGTACCGGCGTCGACGACGGACGACGTCGTGACCCGCGTCGCGGTCGTCGGCGCCGGCGCCGTCGGCCTCTCGCTGGCCCGCGAACTCGCCGCCCGCGGCGCGACCGTGGACTGTTACGACCGCGGCGCGCCGGGCGACGGCGCCACCGGCCGCGCGGCCGGGCTCTGTTACGACGCTTTCGCGGACCCGCTCGACGCCGACCTGGCCGCGCGGTCGCTCGAACGGTACCGCGAGCACGGTCTGCTGGTCGAGCGACCCTACGTCTGGCTGGCCCGCTCGCCGGCCGGGGCGGACGCGATCAGCGACCACGTCGAGCGAATGCGGGCGAACGGGCGCGACGTCGAACTGCTCGACCCCGCCGGACTGGCCGAGCGGTACCCTGCGCTGGTCCCCGGCGGGAGCGACGGAGCGAGGGGCGAGGAAGCGAACGGGAGCCGGCGGAGCCCCGGTCGCCGAGAGGGCGGGCGCGACCCCGTGACCGCCGCGGGGATCGCACGCGACGCCGGCTTCGTCGACCCGAGGCGTCCGATCGACCGGCTGGTCGAACTCGCCCGCGGGGCCGGCGCGTCGGTCCACGGCGACACGCCGGTGGACCTGGTCGGCCCGGGCGAGATCGTGTTTCCCTCGACGGAACCGAGCGGGGGGAGCGGCCACGCTCCGACCTCCGACCCGGACGCCGTCGTCGTCGCGGCGGGGGCGGCCACCCCCGAGGTGCTCGACGGGGTCGCCGCGGTCCCCCTGGCCGCCTACCGCACGCAGGTCGCGGTCACCGAGCCCGTCGACGCGGCGCTCCCGACGGGATACGACGCCGCCCGGCGGTTCTACTGGCGACCGTCCGGGGAGGGCGTCCTCGTGGGCGACAGGGCCGAGCCGACCGACCCCCGGGAGTGGGATCGGAGGGCCGACCCGGAGTTCCGTGCCGACGCCCGGGACCACCTCGCGGCGACGGTCGGCGTCGCTCCGGCGGTCGTCGACTCGTGGGCCGGGCTCTGCACGACGACGCCGGACCGCGACCCGCTGGTCGGCCGGGTCGCGCCGCGGACGTTCGTCGCCGCCGGCTGGCACGGCCACGGCGTGATGCGCGCGCCCGGCGTGGCCGAACGGCTGGCCGGGGCGGTGCTGGCGGCGGCGAGGAACGGGGGCGGAAACTCCAAAGGAGCGGCGGCGATCCCGGCGTACGACCCGGGTCGGTTCGACGGCGACGAGACGGTCCCGCCGCCGGAGTGAGCGCATCCGCGGACGACCGGGTGCGGGCTACGCGTCGTCGTGGTCGTCGTCGCCCTCGATGTCGAACGACCCCTCGTCGCCGTGCTCGTCGGCTCCCTCTTCGTGTTCGCCGTGGTCGTCGTCACCGTGGTCGTCG
>CAZMWG010000170.1:3760-6577 GCA_964569925.1 uncultured Halobacteriales archaeon
CCGTGGTCGTCGTCACCGTGGTCGTCGGCCTCCTCGACGGCGATCTCGCCGTCCTCGTCGGCGCCGCGTTTCGGCACGCGGACGGCGAGGGTGCCGTCGGCCCGCAGCGTCGCGGTGGCGGCCTCGGGGTCGACGCGGGCGTCGGCGGGCAGGACGACCTCGCCGTCGAGCGCCAGCCCGCGGCCGGGGAAGCGCAGGTCGAACCCCTCGCGGAAGTCACGGAACCGGTCGATCCGGACCTCGACGGTGTCTCCGACGTAGCGCACCTGGACGTCGCTGGCGGTGGCGCCGGGGGCGTCGAACACCGCGAGGTAGGCGTCGTCGCTCTCGAGCAGGTCGACCGGCAGCGGTCGCCGCTCCTGGACCCGGCTCGCCGCCCGGCCCAGGTTCTCGAAGACGGCGTCGCCGATCGAGCGGCCCAGCTCTCGGATCACAGCTCCACTTCGGAGAGGCAGTCGACACCCCCACAGTAGGGGCAGGCGAAGTCGGCCACGCCGACCTCGTCCGGCATGTCGTACGTGTAGTGGAGCTCGAACATGTCGAGCTCGCAGTCGTCGTCGGTGCAGACGACCTCGAGTGTCGCGGGCATACCCGTCGGTTGGGTCGGCCCGGGCAAACCGCTTTCGGAGCCGAGGAGTCGGCTCGGCGACCGAGGCCGTCGTGGCGATCGGTTCCTCGCGGGCGACCGCTTCTCCCGGACGGACTACTCCTCTTCGACGGGGATGTTCACCGCGTGTCGCTCGCGGGCGTCCTCGCGGCGGTCGGTACCGCCGTCGGGGAGCAGTTTCGGCTTGTCGGGGACGAGCGAGCCGGCGAGATAGCCCGTCGCGCCCCCGAAGCC
The DNA here is from genome assembly GCA_964569925.1 of uncultured Halobacteriales archaeon. Taxonomy (GTDB): domain Archaea; phylum Halobacteriota; class Halobacteria; order Halobacteriales; family Haloarculaceae; genus CAZMWG01. The sequence goes on from CAZMWG010000170.1 coordinate 4,602, forward strand.
GGCCCCGAGGCCGGCGCCGAACGGTCCCAGCTTGCCGCCCAGCGACGCGCCGATCGACGCGCCCATCGACGCCGCGCTTCGCTCCGTGGAGTTCGACTTTCGACAACGCATACCGGCCCTATGGGGTCGACGCTCTTGACCGTTGGCCCGGCGGAGCCGGTGGTGTTCGGAGAGGTCGAGAGAGTCGGTCACTGAGCGGCGAAAACCACCAGCACGCTCCGGAGTTCTGTGACTGATGTTTCCTCCGTTCGGATGGTGCCGCCGCAGAACCCGGACCGAGCCTCGCCCGTCCGTCCGCCAGGTGCAGACGGTTCAGCAGCCGAATCCTGGTGGACGGACGGGCGAGTGGGGTTGCACAGGCCCGGCGACGCGAGTACGCGAAGCGCGCGCAGCGGGCTGCGGGACCGCAACCCCGCGAGGGCTTTCGATGCTCAGTGACCGACCCTCCCAGCCTCTCGTGGGAACACCGTCACGGAGCCCGCGATCAGTCGCGCTCGCCGACCTTCACCAGCTGTTTGCCGACGTTCTCGCCGTCGAACAGCCCGAGGAAGGCGTCGGGAGCCGACTCGAGACCCTCGGTGACGGTCTCGCGGTAGGCCAGGTCGCCCGACCGGACCCATCCGGCGAGACGTTCGGTCGCGGCCTCGGCGCGGGGCGCGAAGTCCGAGACCAGAAAGCCCTCCACGCGGGCGCGGCTGGCGATCAAGCGTCCGAGCTTCCGCGGGCCGGTGGGGGCCTCCGTCGCGTTGTACTGGGAGATCTGTCCACAGACCGCGACACGGGCGTCGACGTTGAGTCGCGTGAACACGGCGTCCGTGATCGGCCCGCCGACGTTGTCGAAGTAGGCGTCCACGCCGTCGGGGGCCGCCTCGTCCAGCGCGTCGCGGTAGTCGTCGGTCGCGGTGTAGTCGATCCCGGCGTCGTAGCCGATCTCCTCCAGGAAGGCGACCTTCTCGGCCGAACCGGCGAAGCCCACGACGCGGGCGCCCTGCATGGCGGCGATCTGACCCGCCACGGAGCCCACGGCCCCGGCCGCGCCGCTGACGACCACCGTGTCGCCCGCCCGCGGCTCGGCGACCTCGGTCATCCCGAAGAAGGCGGTCCGGCCGGGCATACCGAGCACGCCCAGCGCGGTGGAGATCGGCGCCGCGTCGGGGTCGACCCGCCGCAGGTCGCTCCCGGGGATGGTCGCGTGCTCGGCCCACTCGCCGCGACCCTCGACCACGTCGCCGGGCTCGAAGCCGGTGCCGGACTCGGCGACCACCTCGCCGACGACGCCGCCCCGCAGCGGCTTGCCGACCGTCCAGGCCGCGGCGTAGGAGTCGCCGGCGCTCATCCGCCCCCGCATGTACGGGTCCACCGAGAGGTAGATCGTCCGCACGAGGGCCTCGCCGGGGCCCGGCTCGGCGCGCTCGCGCTCGACTAACTCGAACGTCCCCTCGTCGGGTCGCCCGGTCGGGCGCTCGGCCAGCAGGTACGCGCGGTCCGTCGGGTCGTCGGTCGTGTCCTCGGTCGTCACGCTCCGGCTTCACGCGGCCGGCCGAAGGGCGTGTCGATCGGGCGCGCCCGCGCCCGGAACCGCCGGGTCGGGTCCGAGCGGACCGTCGTCCCCGTGTCACCGCTCGACGGGGACGCGTCGGGCTTAAGACGGCCCCGTCGGTATCGGAGGTATGAGCGAACAGCAGGGCGAGCAGGAGCTGGGGATCACCTCCTCGAAGGCCCACGAGACCGGCGAGTGGTACGCGGAGGTCGTCCGGAAGGCCGAACTGGCGGACTACGCCCCCATGGGCGGGTTCATCGTCACGCGGCCGCGGGGGTACGCGATCTGGGAGCGACTGAAGGACAACCTCGACGGCTGGTTTCGCGACACCGGCGTCGAGAACGCCTACTTCCCGCTCCTGATCCCCGAGAGCTACCTGGAACGGGAGAAGGACGTCGTCGAGGGGTTCGACCCCGAGGTGGCGTGGGTGACCCAC
>CAZMWG010000171.1:0-6552 GCA_964569925.1 uncultured Halobacteriales archaeon
ACCTCGCTGGCCGCTCGCTCGTGGCGCTCCTCGATGGCGGACTTGCGCTCCGTCGGACTCCGTGACGCACTGTCGCTGGACATGCGATCGATATATCGGGCGGTCGATACTTGTCGCCACGCGTCGCCGCCGGTGTTGGCGGAGTCGTTGAGCAATTATAATCGCATTCGGCGACCGGACGGGGGGACGGCACCCTCCGTCGGCGCCGCGGACCGGTTCCGGTCGGGCGGCGGCCCGCCGGTCCCGGGCTCCCGGAGCGGTGAACGCCCTCGCAGGTGCCGTGTGGGGGTACGCGGCACGGGACCGTCGGTCGGTGACGGTTCGCCGAACCCGTCCCGGTCCGGACCCTCCACGACGGACGAACGCGTCGCGTGCTCGACCGGGACGACGTTTTTTCACCCCGAGCCCCCTCCTGTCGCCACCGAACGATGACACGCTCGGATCATGGTCGTTGACCTCGCCGCGGCGGTCGGTGTCGCGAGCGCGATCGGGCTCCTGGTCGTCGGCGGGGCCGTCGCCGGTCGGTACGACGGGCCGGGAGCCGCGTGGTTCGCGGCCTACACCGTGCTCGTCGGCACCGGCCTCGGACTGGTCAGCGTCGCCGTCCTGGTCGGCGTCGTCCCGGTGACCGACTTCGGAGGGCGGGTGGGGCAGTGGCTGGCGCTGGTCTGGATCCTCCCCGCCGGCCTCTGGGGGGCGTTCGTCCTCCGGTACACGGGGCGGTTCGTCCCGCTCACGCTCGGGACCGGCACGCTGGTCGCGGTCCCCCCGCTGCTCGTCCTCGCGCAGGTCCTCCTGAGCGGCGTGTCGGCCGTCCCGGGCGAGGTGCTCGGCCTGTTCGGCCTGGTCGCCCGCTACTACGCGCTCACGCTGGTCGTGGGCGGAACGGTGCTGGTGGTCCGGGCGACACGCCGGTACGCGCACGTGACCGCCCGGCAGGGGTACGCCCTGGCCCTGGCGCCGGTGGCGATGTGGCTGTTCTGGAACACCATGCCGTACATCGCCCGACTCGGCCGGGCGGCGGGCGGGGCCGCCTACGCGACCGGAGCCGTCGGCGCGGCGTGCGGGCTCGGGCTCGCCGTCTTCCGGTTCGACGCGTTCCGGGTCGCCCCCACCGTCGGCGTCGTCGGCGAGCGGGACGTCCTCGACGAGACCGAGGACCTGGTGGTGATCGCGGACGACGAACACCGGGTGGTGCGGGCCAACGGGCGCGTCCGGACCGTGCTGGACGGCCCGGACCCCGACGCCGGCGCGACCGTCGTCGACGTGTTCGGACACGACGTGGACGGGTTGCGAGCGGCCGAGACGGTCGCGCTCGACGTCGGGGGTGGGCCGGCGAAGTACGATCCCCAGGTCTCGACGGTCTCCGACCGGCACGACCGGCACCTGGGGGTCGTGATCAGCCTCCGGGAGGTGACGGAACGGGAACTCCGCAAGGAACGGCTGGCCGTCCTCAACAGGATCCTCCGGCACAACCTGCGCAACCGACTCGACGTCGTCGACGCTCACCTGGAGACCGTCGACGACGACCGCGTCGACGCCGCCATGGCGGCCACCGACGAACTCGCACGCACGAGCGCCCGCGCCCGCATCATCGATCGACTCCTCTCGGAGACCCGGGAGCCGGTCGCCGTCGACGTCGCCGCGGTGGTCCGGGAGGCCGTCGCCGCCCGTGACCCCTCGGTCACGGTCGAGGCGCCCGACTCGCTGTCCGTGACGACAGACCGCGCCGCGCTCGAAGCGGCCGTCGGGAGCGCCCTCGACAACGCGGTCACCCACGCCACCGACGTGACCGTCTCGGTCGGGGCGACCGAGGACGGCTGCGCGGTCCGGGTCGACGACGACGGCCCGGGGATCCCCGACTCCGAGCTGGCCGCCCTCGAGGCCGGGACCGAGGGCCCGCTCCAGCACGGCACCGGCCTGGGGCTGTGGCAACTCACCTGGGCCACACGGGCGCTGGGCGACCGGGTCTCGTTCGACACGTCGGACGGGACCACCGTCACGATCCCGGTCCCCGACGCCGCTCCGGTCGACGGGTCGGCGACCACCGCGTGACCGGTGTGGCCGATTCGCGCTCGCTCCGAGCCTCTTTTAACCGGCCTCCGTCGATAGGTCGAGACGACCACAGATGCACACGGGACAACTGAGCGGCCGCCGCCCGGGGCTCCGCAGATGGTGAACGTCGCGCTCTCGATCGGGCAGATCGTCGTCGCGCTGGCGCTGGTGGCGCTCAACGGCTTCTTCGTCGCCGCGGAGTTCGCCTTCGTCCGGATCCGGGGGACGTCGGTCGAACAGCTCGCCGACGAGGGCCGCGCCGGCGCGGGGACGCTCCAGGAGGTGATGGCGAGCCTCGACGACTACCTCGCGACGACCCAACTCGGGATCACCATCGCCTCGCTCGGGCTGGGGTGGGTCGGCGAACCCGCGGTGGCGGCGCTCATCGAACCCGTCCTGGAGTCGGTCCTCCCGGCGGGGCTCATCCACCTCGTCGCGTTCGCGATCGGGTTCAGCATCATCACGTTCCTCCACGTGGTCTTCGGCGAACTCGCCCCGAAGACGCTCGCGATCGCCCGGACCGAGCGACTCTCCCTGTTTCTCGCCCCGCCGATGAAGCTGTTCTACTACCTCCTCTACCCGGGGATCGTCGTGTTCAACGGGGCCGCCAACGCGTTCACGCGGGCGATCGGCGTCCCGCCGGCGTCCGAGACCGACGAGACGCTCGGCGAACGGGAACTGCTCCGGGTGTTGACCCGCTCCGGCGAGGGGGGGGGGACAGACCCCGCCGAGGGGACGATGGTCGAGCGGGTCTTCCATCCCGACGACCCCGTCGCGCGGGAGGTCATGGTCCCGCGGCCGGACGTGGTGGGCGTCGCCGCCGACGCCTCGCTCGCCGACCTCCGCTCGATCGTCCTCGAGGCGGACCACACGCGCTATCCGGTCCTCGATCCCGACGACGGCGACCAGGTGATCGGGTTCGTCGACGTCAAGGACGTGCTCAGAGCCGGGGCGGAGGACGGGGATGCCGCGGTCGTCGGCGACATCACCCGGGAGATCGTCGTCGCCCCCGAGACGACGACGCTGGACGATCTCCTCCGGCAGTTCAGGGAGAACGAACAGCAGATGGCCGCGATCATCGACGAGTGGGGGGCGTTCGAGGGGATCGCGACGGTCGAGGACGTCGTCGAGGCGCTGGTCGGCGACCTCCGGGACGAGTTCGACGTGGACGGGCGCGAGCCCGCCATCCGCTCACGTGGCGCCGACGGCTACGACGTCGACGGCGGCGTCCCGCTGTCGGAGGTCAACGACGCGATCGCGACGGAGTTCACGAGCGACGAGTTCGACACGGTCGGCGGCCTGGTGCTCGAACGCCTCGACCGCGCGCCCGAGCGCGGCGACCGCGTCGAACTCGACGGCTACGTCGTCGAGGTGACGAGCGTCGACGGCACCCGGATCTCGACGGTCCGGGTCCGCGAACGCGACGGGGACGATCCGGAGTCCGACTGAGAGAGTCGCTCGCGGGCGGCGTGGACGAACCCCTCGAACCCCACGCCGTCACCGAGGGGTCTCTGTGGTGGCGTGTGTCACGGCCCGGCTCCGTCGTCCGGGAGGGTGAGCGTGACCACGCTCCCGGCTCCGTCGTCCTCTCGGATGGTCAGATCGCCGCCGAGACGGGACAGTCCACAGTCGACCAGCCGGAGGCCGACGCCGCTGCCGTGCCGGAGCGGACCCTCCTCGCCGTCGAGGAGGACGGCCCGCTCCCGGTCGGGGATTCCCGGCCCGTTGTTCCGGACGGTGACCTCGACGCCGTCGGCCGAGGCCGCCACCTCGACCGCGACGTGTGCGTCCGCGCCCGGCCCGTGTTCGAGACCGTTCTCGACGACCTCCCGCAGGACCGCCTCGACCAGCGACGGGTCGGTCCGGACGGTCGCCGTACCGGCGACGGCCACCCGTCCCGTTCCGGAGTACTGTTCCGTGACCCGGTCGAGAACGTCGCGCGCGACCGTCCCGACCTCGACCGTCTCGTCCGTGAGCCGGTCGTGGTCGAGGAGGCGCTCGCCCCGTTCGACGGTCGCTCCGATGTCGGCCAGGTCGGTCGCCACGTCCCGGATCCGGCGCCCCACCTCGGCGGCCTCGACGGCGTGGGGTTCGGTCTCCAGGGTCTCCGCGAAGGCGTGGATCGCGTCGAGGTCGTTGCGGAGGTTGTGCCGGAGGACCCTGTTGAGGACGTCGAGCCGTTGCTCGCGGGTGCGGCGCTCGGTGACGTCCCGGATCACGCCGACTACGAGGGTGAACACTGCCACCGACAGCCAGCGGCGGACGGACCGAAGCGCCGTCCGGGTCAGGAGACGTCGTCCAGTGTCGACACACGGTTCCGTTCGCTCCGGCGATTCTCCCTCTGTTGGTGGCGTCATCGCCGTCGCGGCCGGGTGGCGGCGGGTGCACTGACACCGACACGCGACGGGGAAGCACAACAGTGAGTAGCCCCGGGCGGGGACGGGGAGACGACCCGACGGCGGGGACAGACCATGACAGGGAGTGCACTGGCCGGCCGTGTGGCGACGCTCCGTCGGTACGTTCCGGGAGTGCTCGCTCTCGTCGCGCTCGCGCTCGGCGCCCGCGCGCTCGGCGCCGTCGTCCCGTACGCGACGCCGCTCCTGCTCGCCGTCGCGCTGGGGCTGGTGATCGGGAACGCGGTCTCTCTGCCGTCCCGGCTCGAACCCGGCGCCGCGACACACACCCTGTGGCTGGAGGCCGGCATCGTGTTGATGGGCGCCCGGATCTCGGTCGAGACGCTGCTCGGGAGCGGGCTCGAACTGCTGGTCGTCACGGTCGGGGCCGTCGTCCTGACCGTCGCGCTGGTCGAGATCCTGAGTCGCACCGTCTTCGGCATCTCGACGGAACTGGGCTCGTTGCTGGCCGCCGGCGCGGGCGTCTGTGGCGTCTCCGCTGTCGCCGCCGTCGCCGGGAGCATCCGCGCCGACGGGCGACACGTCGCCTACGCCGCCGCGACGGTCCTGCTGTTCGACGTCGCGACGCTGTTCGTCTACCCGGCCGTGGGGGCATCGCTCGGACTGACCGACCGCGTGTTCGGCGTCTGGGCGGGGATCACGATGTTCAGCACCGGCCCGGTCACCGCGGCGGGGTTCACGGTCTCCGAGGTCGCCGGCGAGTGGGCGACCGTCACGAAGCTCACCCGGAACCTGCTGCTGGGGCTGGTCGTCGGTGCGTACTCGGTCGTCTACGCGGGCGGGTCGGCGGCCGAGAGCCTCTCGCCGCGCGCGCTCTGGGCGTCCGTGCCGACGTTCGTCCTCGGGTTCGTGGCGACGATGCTCGTCACGTCGACGCCGCTGGTTCCGGACGCGACGACGGAGTCGCTGACCACCGTCTACCGGTGGCTGTTCCTGGTCGCCTTCGCCGGCCTGGGGCTGAGCATCGACCTGAGCGAACTCCGGGCGACGGGCGCCACGCCGGTGGCGATCATCCTGATCACGCTGCTCACGGTGAGCACGACGACGCTCGCGGTCCTGCGGGTCGTCTTTCCCGGGTAGCCGTTCCGTCGGGCGCGCCTCTCGCTCACGACGGGCGAGGCGAGTGAACGGGCCGAGTGCACCGACCGCGGCCGCCGCGACCCGGGCGCTCCCGGCGGGGGGTGCGGTCGACCGAGCGAACGGACCGACGGTCAGTCGTCCGTCACCGACTCGACGAGCTGTTTCCCCACCGATCGGCTCGTCCCGTCGGGCAACTCGAAGGTGTACATGCTCCCGAGGTCCTCGTAGTCGTCGACGACGAGCGTCGTCTCGTCGCCCTCGGTCAGTTCGTGCGGCGAGACGAACCGGACAGTGTAGCTCACACGGCCGTCTTCGACCGGACGGACATACTCCTGTCGCCCGTCGGGACCCGGCCTACGTCTCGGGGCCGTCGGTTCCACGACTCGTCGACCTCGCCGTGTCCTCTTGGGGACGGGTCGCGCCCACGCCGCGTGATCGCCGCGGGGGGACCCTGCCGGGACTGTGTCACCGAGCGACCTCGAAGCGTCCGGCGTCCACGAGGTCGACGAACTCGACGGGGTCGAACGTGGTCCCCGAGGTGACGACCGTCGGCCGGTCGCCCGGGGACCACCCGACGGGCGTGTCGACCTCGTAGTCGGTCGCCGGTTCGACCGTCACGCCGGAGGCGTCGATCCGGGACACCCACAGGACGCGTCCGTACTCCGTGTCGTACAGCCCGTCGCCGGTCGTGACGGTGGTCGTGTCGGTCTCGAGTTCACCCGCGTTCGGAAGTCCCACGTGTATCCTACGTTGGGCCGTGACGCACATATGGCCGTCGGAACCGGCGGTCGTGGCGTCCGACCGGGCGCCACAACCGGCTTCACCCGACCGCTCGTGTCGCTCGTGTGGACAGTCACGGACGAGAGGTCCTGGCCGACGGACGACCGCCGTCCCGAGGCCGGGTCGGGTCAGTCGACACCACGACCGCTACCAGTGTGACTCCCAGAACCCTCGCCCCGCTCGCTAGTCCTCCGAACCACGACCGCCACCGATGCAACCTCGA
>CAZMWG010000172.1:0-2678 GCA_964569925.1 uncultured Halobacteriales archaeon
GCCGGAGTCGGTCATCCGCTGGACCATGTTGATGTCGAGCACCTCGTCGTCGAGGTCCGGGACGAGCTGGTCGACGACCTCGGGCTCCTTCAGCGGGAGCCCGGAGTTCAGCGCGTCCTGCATCGAGTCGATCTCGCCGTCGGCGACCTGCCTGCCGAGGCGGGTCTGTGGTTGCCATCCGTCTGCGCTCATAGTTCGTTCTCCTCCAGATCGAGTAGCCGCTGTCGCGTCTCGTCGAAGTGTTCGGGCAGCTCCGTCGCGTCGAACTCGCCGCCGTACAGCCCGTCCTCGCGGCTCTCGGCGTACTCGGCGACGTGGGTGCCACGCGTCCGCTGCCAGTCGGCGAGCACGTCGTCGTTGTGCGGGATCTCGACGCCCGCGTCGATCGCGCCCTCCTGGACCGCGAACACCTTGCTCCCGGGGGTCGGGCTGTTGAGCCCGATGTCCAGCACCGCCTCCGCCAGGCCGGCGGCGACCGCCCGCCGACCCGCCAGCAGGCCCGTGAGGTAGGCCGCGGGCAGGTTGCCCGTCGGCGCCTCCCAGCCGTACTCCCGCAGGTCCTTCGAGACCGCGCCGGCGACCGTCCGGTCGCCCGTCGGCCCCGTGATCACCAGCTGCGCCCTGACGTGCTTGTTGCTCTTTCGAGCGACGAGCCGTGGCTTGCCGGATTTCAGCAGGCGCAACCGCTGATGGTAGTCCGTCCGTGCCTCCCGACGGCGCCGCATGGGCACCTTGTATCGTGGTCCGCTAGCCATCCGTATCACCGTAGTTCGCGTCGACGTACCGCTCCAGGTCGGCCACGCTGTCGAACTCGCCGCCGCTGGCCTGGTCGTACAGCTCGCGGTACTCGGAGCTGCTCAGCGGGCCCTCGTCGCGCATCTCGCGCAGCCGCGTGCGCTGGGCCCTGATCCGGGACCGCCAGTCGTCCTTGGGGTTCTGACGGGCGCCCGCCTCGCCGCGGCGCGAGCCCGCGTTCTTCCGGTGGCCGTAGGAGCGTTTCTGCTGGCGCTCGCGGGCCCGTCCCCGCGAGTTGCCGCCGGTCTCCTCCGACCGGATGACCCCCTCGTCGATCAGTTCCCGGACGTCCTCGCGGGTGATCGCGTCCGCGATGTCGCCCTGTCGCTCGGGGTCGAACCACACCCGGTTCTCCCCGACGTCCAGTTCGTCCGCCGCCAACCGCTTCTGTGCGCTCAGGTCCGTCATTCCGCCTCCACCTCGACTTCCACGTAGGTCGGGTTCAGGACGCGGATGCCCCGCTCCTCCGCGACCTCCTCGATGCGCTCGCGCTTGCGGGCGCCGACCTTCGAGGCGATGCGGGCGGCCTCGCGGTCGCCGTCGATCCCCTCCAGGTCGTCCACGTTGTGGACCAGCACCTCCTCGAAGCCCGAGGGGTGCTTCCCCCGCACCGCACGGGGGGTCCGGAAGCCGGGACCGACCTTCGGGCCCTTGCCCTTGATCCCCCGGCGCTGCTTCGAGAGCCCGCCGCGGGGGCGCCGCCAGGAGGTCGGCACGCGCTTTTTCTTGTGGTAGTCCTGCCGATTGAACTGGGGGGTGCCCTCGCGGGCGCGCTGACCCAGCAGCCGCGCGGTCTCCTCGTCGAGGTCGGGGGTCTTGTCCGCGTGTCCCCGGGGTCGAAGCTCCGTCTCGACCTCGTCGGCCTCGACGTCGGTCTCCTCCTCCTCGACCTCGACCTCGGCGGTCGTCTCCTCGGCGACCTCCAGGTCGCCGACGTCGGCCTTGATCCGTGCCGCCAGCGCGTTGCCGACGCCGTCGACCGCGGCCAGGTCCGACTGGTCGGCCGCCCGCACGTCCGCGACCGTCTCGAAGCCGGCCTCGCGCAGCGCCTCGGCCTTCGCGTCGCCGACGCCGCTGATGTCGACCAACTCCGAGGGCCCCTCGCTCTCGGTCTCGTCCGCCCCGGCCTCCTCGGCCTCGACGTCCTCGGGGTCGTCCTCGGCCATCAGGCGTCACCCCGCTGGGGCTTGCTGGTGATGTAGACGCCGTCCTGGAACACCCGCACGTCCTTGTCGTTGATTCGGGTGAGCTGTTCGATGTCCGCGGCGGTCTGGCCGACGGCCTCGATGTCGGGCCCCGACAGCGTGACGGTCTCGCCGTCCACGGAGACGTCCGTCTCCCCGTGGATCGGCGTCCGTCGGGGGGCCTTCTCGCCGAGGAAGTTCTCGACGACCACCTCGTCGCCCTCCACGCTCACCTGCATCGGGAAGTGGGAGTACAGCACCTGCATCTCGTACTCCCACCCCTCGGTGACGCCGTGGAACATGTTCTCGACGTGGCTCTCGAAGGTGCCCAGCGTCGACATCGTCTCGGCGTCCTCCTCGTCGGAGGCGATGACGACGTGGTCGTCCTCGACGCTCACCGACACGTCGGGGTACCAGAGCCGCCGCGTGACGCTCCCCTCGGGCCCCTCGACCGTCAGGTCGAGGTGGTCGACGGAGGCGTCGATCTCGTCCGGAACCGGTAGTTCGATTCGTGCCATCAGTATACGTACGCGATCACCTGGCCACCGACGCCCGCCTCGCGGGCCTCGTAGTGGCTCATGATTCCGTGGCTGGTCGTGACGACGAGCGACCCGTAGTCACGGGCCGGGAGAAAGCGCTTCTCCCACTTCTCGAACTCGTCGGCCCCCGCCGAGTAGCGGGGTTTGACCGGGCCACACT
>CAZMWG010000172.1:2688-6543 GCA_964569925.1 uncultured Halobacteriales archaeon
GTAGAGGACCTCGAGGACGCTGCCGATCTCGTTGGAGGCCGGCGATACCGTCTGTTCGAGGTGCCCGACGCTCTCCGCGTTGTCGATCGCCGACAGCGCGCTCGCGAGCGGATCGTTACCTGTCATTGTCAGCTGTATTTCTTGAACCCCATGCCCCGCGAGATCTCGCGGAAGCACTGGCGACACAACCAGATGTCGTACTTGCCGACGAGGCCCTGCTCGCGGCCACACCGCTGGCACTCCTCGAGCATCCCCGTCTCTGTCGTCTCTGTCTCGCTCTCGCTCATCGGCTCACCTCCGCGTCGTAGACCGACTCGACGTAGGCGATCGCGTCCGCCGGGTCCAGCCGGTGGCTCGACGGGATCGACCGCGCGGCCTTGTCCCGCTTGGCCACACGGTAGCCCGGACGCACCAGGTTGACGGTGACGTCCAGCCCGTAGATCCCCGTGTTCGGGTCGTACTCCTGGCTCGGGAACTCCGTGTGCTCCTCGACCCCGAAGCTGAAGTTGCCCGTCTCGTCGAACTGTGCCGCGTCGAGTTCGACCAGCCCCAGCGCCGTCGCCAGGAACTCGTCGGCCAACTCGTCGCGCAGCGTGACCTTCGCGCCGATCGGGTCGCCCTCCCGGAGGTCGAACTCGCCGACGGTCGCCTTCGCGGTCGTCCGCACCGGCTGCTGGCCGGTGATCTCCGCGAGGATCTCCTCGCCGTCGGCCAGCTCCCGGCCGCCCTGGCCCACGCCCATGTGGACCACGACCTTCTCGACCTGGGGCTCGCGCATCTCGTGGAACTCGCTCGCCGTCTCGGAGCTCATTCGTCCTCACCTCCGTCCTCGGTCTCGCCGTCGGCGTCGTCCCCGGACGCCGCGTCGACGTCGTCGGCCTCGTCGTCGGTCGTGACGTCCTCGGGGCTCTCGCCCTCGTCGCCGGTGAAGTTCTCGTCGATCACGACGACGTACTCCTGGACGGTCTCGAAGCCCTCGCCGTCCTCCTGCTCGACGAGCACGTTGTTGGGCGCCGACCCGGGGGTCACCTGGATCTCGTCGATCCGGCCGATCTCCCCGGCGTGGGTGCCGTCGACGGCCGTCACCAGCGCGCCCTCCCCGTACTCGAAGTGGGCGACGACCTCGTCGCCCTCGTTGGCCACGACGATCGAGTCGCCGCCGCCATAGGGCGTCCCGTCCTCGACCAGCAGCGTCTCGTCGTCGTGCAGGGTCAACTGGACGTCGCCGCCGGGGACGTGCTGTTTCCCGACGATCTTCCCCAGCTTGGACTCCGCCGCGTCGGCGTCGATCGGGGTCAGCGCCAGCCGACCGCCGTCGCCGGGGAACACGCGGTAGTACTCCTCGCGCTCCCCGAAGGCGATGATGTCGAACATCCCGACGGGCCGTTCCTCGTCGGAGACCGCGTCGCCGTTGATCGACACCGTCCCGCGGTTCAGCGCGTAGCGGGCCTCCTTCCGGCTGTCGACGTAGCCCAGCACGTCCCGCAGCACGATCAACAGCGGGACGCCGGCCTCGCCGTGCGGGCCGGCGTCGGCCTTGACGGTGAACGTCTCGGTCTTTCGCTCGACGGGCCAGCTCTCGGGCACCGACAGCCGCTTCTGGTGGTTCGTCACCGTTCTCCCTCCAGGCGCGCCTCGCGCCGTTCGTCCTCTAGATCGAGGTCGGTCACGCGGAGGTTGCTCGCGTCGACCGGTCGCTGGACCTCCTCGCCGTCCGTCGACTCCACCGTCACGTCCTCGACGTGGACGGTGGCGTCCTTCAGGTCGACCGCGGTGACCTCGCCGTCCGTGCCGGCGAAGTCCCCGCGCATCACCTCGACCGTGTCGCCCTCGTTGACACGCACCGACCGCCGCCCGTACTCCTCGCGGAGTTCCTCGGACAGCGTCGACCGCACCTGGTCGTGTCGCTCGTGCAGCGGGGCCGTTCGATCCGCCTTCCGTTGTTTGCTCGGTTGCTCGCTCATACTATCATCGTCGCCGTGGAGGCGATCGCTCCGAACCGTTCGGCGACCTCCCGCGCGATGGGACCCTTGATCTCGGTCCCCTGGGGGTCGTCGTTCTCGCCGACGATCACCGCGGCGTTGTCCTCGAACTTGACGCGCGTGCCCGCCGGCCGGCGGATCGGCTTGCGCTGGCGGACGACCACCGCCTCGAGCACCTGGCGACGCATCTCCGGCGTCCCCTTGGTGACCGAGACGGTGATCTTGTCGCCCAGGCCCGCCTTCGGGTGGCGGTTCTTCACGCCCGAGTACCCCTGGACGCTGATCACCTTCAGTTCGCGCGCGCCGGTGTTGTCGGCACACGTGATCAGCGACCCCTTCTCCAGGCCCGGCGTGACGTCGGCGTTCAGCGCCTCCATCACTCCGCACCTCCGTTCTCGACGGCCACGACCACGTGGCTCTTCGTCTTCGAGAGGGGGCGACACTCCGCGATCGTCGCCGTGTCCCCGACCGAGAGGTCGAGACACGCCGGTGCGTGTGCCGGCACCCGGCTGCGTCGCTTCATCAGCCGGTCGTACTTGGGCACGTTCACGTCGTACTCGCGCTCAACGACCACCGTCTTGTCCATGTCCGTGGAGGCGACCTCGCCGGCGAGCGTCTGTCCGCGCACGGAAAGGCTCCCGTGGAACGGACAGTTCTCGTCGGCGCAGGCCTCCTCCGGCTCCGTTACGTTCAGTCCTAGCGCCATTGTGTGTCTCCTGTTGTCTCCGTGCGTCTGGCCGGCCGAGCTTCGAGGCGGTCGCCCGCCACGCGGACCACGTCGTCGGTCGCGTCGGGCGTCCCCGCGAGGTCGAACTCGAAGGTCGTCCCCGCCTTCGGCACCTGCCGTACCCGAACCGCTCCCGCGCGGGACTCGATCGACAGCGTCCGGGTCGTCTCGGCGACCACCCGGCCGTCGATCCCGACGAACCCCTCGTCGGCGGCCGCGACGACCGCGGCCGACAGGCCGATCAGCTCGTGTCGCGGGAGCCGCTCGGGTGTCAACACTACGATCCCTCCCCGTCGTCGGCGAGGTCGCCCTCCTCGCGGCGGATCGTCTCGATCCGCGCGATCGCCTTCCGGAGCTCCTTGATGCGGCCGGGGTTGTCCGGCGCCCCGCCCGCGGCCTGGACGGCCCGGGCGTTCAGAAGCTCCGTCCGGATGTCCTCCAGCTCGGCCTCCCGCTCGGCCGGCGTCATGTCCCGGATCTCCTCGACGTACAGCACCGTCACGACTCCTCACCCTCCGCGGACTCCATCTCGTCGATCAGCTCCTCCGCCTCGGCGGCGGTGTCCTCGTCGAGCTCCTCGACCTCCTCCTCGATCTCGTCGACGTCGACGTCGACGGCCTCGTCTTCGGGGGTCTCGACCTCGTCGAACTCCTCGTCGGCCGCCTCCTCGACGACCTCCTCCTCGACCGGCTCGGGGGTGGGCTCGCCCGGGGCCTCGGCCTCGGCTTCGTCCGGGGCCTCGTCGTCGTCCTCGGGCTCGCCCTCCAGCAGCTCCTCGACGGAGTCGCCCTCGGTGTCCGCGACGTAGTCCTCCACGTCGACGTCCTCGAAGATCTCGAAGTCGTCGGGCAGTTCGGCGCCCGGCGGGATGATCCGCACCTGGACGCCGATCGTCCCGAGCTGGACGACCGCGGTGGCGACCCCGTAGTCGACGATCTCCTCGGCGGGCTCGCCGTTGTGTTTGATGTAGCCGCGGTTGAACTTCTCGACCCGCGACCGGGCGCCGGTGACCTTCCCGCTGAGCACGATCTCCGCGCCCAGCGCGCCGGCTTCCATGATCCGGTCGATCGTGGTGTGGCCGGCCTTCCGGAAGTACCAGCCACGCTCCAGGGCGTTGGCCAGCCGGTCGGCGACGATCCGGGCGTT